>CAZIMM010000043.1:0-17893 GCA_964540415.1 uncultured Eubacteriales bacterium | reverse complement strand
CATCGGCGGGGACGTGGGGGCCCGCCACTGCAAAAATCTGTTTTTGTGCAACCGTCAGCAAACCGAATTCTTTCTTTTGCTCATGCCGGGTCAAAAGCCGTTCAAAACGAAGCTGCTGTCCAAACAGATAAACTCGGCGCGCCTGTCTTTTGCAAGCGCGGAAGATATGCTTCGGCTCCTCAACATCACTCCCGGTTCCATGAGCGTTTTCGGTTTGATTTTTGACAAAGAAAAGCAGGTCCGTCTGCTGATTGACAAAGACCTGCTTAAATTTGAATATTTGGGCTTTCACCCGTGCATCAACACCTCGACACTGAAGCTGAAAACCTCGGACATCCTCGGAGTGCTTTTGCCGTCGCTCGGAGTTGAGCCGGAATTTGTCGAGCTGAACGCTGAAGAATCGGGTGAATAAAATTGGAAGATGTTGAACTTTTGATTTTTGTGATTGAGCTTATCGGCACTGCGGCCTTTGCCGTCACCGGAGTCATCGCCGCAATCGAACGAGGGCTTGACGTGTTCGGGGCGATTGTTCTCGGCGGTACCACCGCTGTCGGCGGCGGCGCAATAAGAGACCTCTTGCTCGGAATAACTCCTCCCACACTTTTCCGCACTCCGGTTTTTGCGGTTGTTGCCGTGATAACCTCATTTGTCACGTTTGTTCTTGAATATTTCATCGGAACAAAGCACAAATCAAAGCGCGAGATTTACAACCAGATTGTCAACGTCTTTGATTCAGTGGGGCTGTCGATTTTTGTCACCGTAGGTGTAAACACCGCATCAATAAAGGGCTACGGCGGCAACGCTTTTCTTTCGATTTTTGTGGGAGTGATAACCGGAATCGGCGGCGGAATTCTCAGGGATGTTCTCGCCGGAAAAGTGCCCGTAGTGCTGTATAAAAGGGTTTACGCTCTCGCGGCAATAGTCGGAGCAATCATCTACTATTACGCAAGGTTTTTCGGACTGTCACAGCCGATTTCGCTTATTGCAGGATGCGGAATAATTATTGTCATACGCATTCTCGCAACAATATTCCGCTGGAATCTTCCGAAGCTTCCGGCAGAGGTCGGCAAAGTCAATACTTGACAAGATATCTGTCAATCTCCCACTGCGAAACGCGTTCGCGATATGCTTTCCACTCCTCGTCCTTGGCCTCCAGATACTTCGTGTATATATGGTCGCCCAGGACATTTTTTATGAATTCATTGTCCTTGTATTCGCTGACAGCTTCCTCAAGGCTCGACGGAAGTGTTTCAATTCCGGCAGCCTTTCTTTCGCCAGCCGTCATGTCATATATATTGAAATCCGTTGAAGGCGGCGGTGTGAGTCCGCGCTTGATGCCGTCAAGCCCTGCCATGAGGCAGGCGGCCATTTCAAGATAAGGATTGCAGGCGGGATCGGCGGAACGCAGCTCAACCCTTGTGCCCAGTCCCCTTGCCGCCGGCACTCTGATGAGCGGGCTGCGGTTCTGAGCAGACCACGCAATATAAACCGGAGCCTCATAGCCGGGCACAAGCCTTTTGTATGAGTTGACAAGCGGGTTTGCAATGAGTGTCATGGGCTTGATATGGTCAAGCACGCCGGCAATAAAGCTGTAAGCCGTTTTGCTCAGATTTATGCTGTCGCTCGCGTCATAAAACGCGTTTTCATGACCCTTCATAAGAGACATATTCGTGTGCATTCCCGAGCCCGCAATGCCGTAAATCGGCTTTGGCATGAATGTTGCATGAAGTCCGTGACGCTGTGCAATGATTTTGACGATAAACTTGAAGGTCATCACATTGTCGGCAGTGCGGAGAACCTCATCATACTTGAAGTCAATTTCATGCTGCCCGCGCGCAACCTCGTGATGGGAAGCTTCAATTTCGAAGCCCATTTCCTCAAGTGTCAGACATATTTCCCGGCGGCAGATGTCGCCGAGGTCAACGGGGCCGAGGTCAAAATACCCTGCCTCGTCATTTGTTTTCGTTGTCGGCATTCCGTTTTCGTCAACCTGGAACAGAAAGAACTCGCACTCCGGCCCGACGTTAAAGGAATATCCCATGTCCGCCGCTTCCTTAATTGCTCTTTTGAGCACAAAGCGCGGGTCGCCCTCAAACGGCTGACCGTCGGTACGGTAAACATCGCAAATCAGCCTTGCAACCTTTCCGCAGCTTTCTGCCCACGGAAGAATGACAAAGGTGTTGTAATCCGGACGCAGGTACATATCGGATTCTTCGATTCTCACGAAGCCCTCAATTGACGAGCCGTCAAACATGCACTCGTTGTCAAGCGCTTTTTCAAGCTGTTTGACAGTGATGGCGACGTTTTTGAGTGTGCCGAGGATGTCTGTGAACTGAAGCCTGACAAACTCAATGTCATGCTCGGCTGCGATGCGAAGAATATCCTGTTTTGTGTAACTCAATTTTTATTCCTCCCGAATAATTATACCGCGGCTTCCTGTGCCGGAGTTTCTTCCTGCTTCTGAGCTTCTTCCTGCGCCGGAGTTTCGTCCTTTTCGGGTGTTTCCTCCTGCGTCGGAGTATCCGTCACACCGTCAAGATACTTTGAGATGAAGGCTCTGAGTTTTTCGTTGTATTCGTCCCGGGCATCATAATAGCTGAACGCGTGAACAGCGTCTTTAACCCAGAGGAAGTCCTTGGGAACAGAGCACATGGCGTAAAGCCTCTCGCCCATTTCAAAGGGAACAAAGGTGTCGCCCGTGCCGTGGACAAAAAGCATCGGGCACTTTGCTTTTTCAATCTTCCCGAGGCAGTCCGCCTCGCTGAGTCGGTATCCCGCAAAAAGCCTGATATAGAACTGCGCGGCGGCAATGAGCGGAGGGAAGCTGAAGCCGACATCGTTTTTGAACGTGTTGACAATAATCTCCTTTGCGCTTGTGAAGCCGCAGTCCTCAACAACAGCCTTTACCTGCTCGGGCGGATTTGATTCATTGACGAGCATGACAGTTGCGGCACCCATGGAGATTCCGTGAAGAATGAATTCAACATCGCCGTTATAGCGCTTGATAAAGTAATCAATCCACTCGCGAATGTCCCTGCTGTCCGGAGCACCGAAGCCGACATACTTACCCTCGCTTCTGCCGTGTGAGCGCAGGTCGGGAAGGAAATAGCCGTACCCCAGTTCCTTGTGATAAAACGGCATGAAGTGCGCGAACTCGTCAAGGCCGTTGCAGCGGTAGCCGTGAACGGCAATCACTATTCGCTTGCAGCCATCCTTCGGAGGGAGAAACCACCCCTTGAGAGAGAATCCCGCAGAGTTGACAAGAGTCATATCCTCCGGATTTTCCGCCATAAAGTTGGCGTTGTTGACCTTTCGCACCTTGCCGCGCTCGACCTGCTGGGGTGTCTGCACGGATTTTTTCTCGAATCGCGGAGGTGTGCGGGAAACCGCAATTGAAAAGCCGATGTATCCGCCGATGATGAGAAAAATCGCAAACAGTGAAAGCAGACAGATGAACACGATAATCGCTATGTTCATATAATCAGACCCTTTACTTTATCAGAAATTGGAGGAGTTCCATCCCCAGTGCTCAACTTCCTCATACTTGACATAGATGTGCTGCCCCTCAATTCCGGTTTCTTCAGAGATGATGCCGGTGACGGCGGCAGTCATTTTTTCATATGCTGCGGCAGTTGCCTTGCCGAGGAGCTTCACCTCAACATAGGCTGCCGGGACTTTTTCGCCGGCAAACCAGAAACGGCAATTGTCCTCAAACTCAAGCATCAGCCAGTTTTCGCCCTTGCCGAGCAGGGTTATTGCTTCGCCGAGCTTTGCTTTCATCGTCCGCTCCTGACTGTCGGTTATTGCGGTGCTCGTTTTTGTACAGATATACGGCATATTGTTGCTCCTCTCAGGCCTTCATTTTTGCCAGGTCACGGTAGTTAATAAGCTTTATTCCGCAGCTCTCGATATGCTGCCTTGTTGCAGAGTCCTTGAACAGCTCATACTCCCACACTCTGCGATGCCAGACGGATGAGGTTCCCTTCAGCTCGTCACACTCAACGGACGGGTGAATGTATGTTTCCGTGACGCCGTTCGGGAAGGACTCTATGTTGCTGAGCATGAACTCGCGGAAGTTCTCGTAGCTTTCGCTCTGCGGGCCGTCCCAGTCGTGTTCAATGAGATAATCCGGGATTGCAACTCCGTTTTCGCACGCATATTCCACGCACCTGCCCAGCATTGCTTTGACAACCGAAGGGTCAATGGCAATCTCAAAAGCGTCGCATTCAATCTGACCGTCAAGCATATTCGCGGGAAAACGGAACGGGAGCTTATACTCGGCGGCAACATCAAAAACAGTGTTGAGCAGCTCGAGTCTGCCGCCCTCAATGCCGTAAAGCGAGCCCATGTGATTGTCGATGTGAGACGGATTGAGGCCGAGGGTCTTTGCTTTTTCGATTTGTGCGACAATTTCATCCCGAACCTCATCAAGATCCGCTTCTTCTTCAAAGTCTTTGCACTCGTGGAAGAAATAACCGTCCTTGTCCCTCAGAGAAGCGTTCGGGCGAGTGCCCACCGGGCCCCAGCGGTAATTTGACCATTCGCTCGTGAAGGTCAAATGCACACCGACTGCATAGTCCGGGCTTGCGTTTGCAATTTTCACAGCCTCGGGCGCCCAGCCGCAGGGCATCATTATTGTTGAGGATGTTATGCCTCCGCAGGCAAGCAATTCGCCGACAGCCTTGTTGGCAGCACGGCACATTCCGAAATCGTCTGCATTGATGATCAAATATCTGCTGTTCATAATACTATCCCCCATCAATTAAAAAGATAAACTCTGCATTCGTACGGTTTTGTTGTGAAGCTGTCAAATCCGCTGTTCTTTTCGTTGTAATTTGAAAGGACGAGCTTGCCCTTTGCAAGGTCAAATCCCTCGGGAGCGGTGAATCTGACGGGCTTTTCGGTGAACGAACAAACAACAAGCATTCTCTTGCCTTCGTAATTGCGCTCATAAACATACAATGTGTCACTGTTCTTGCAGTGCTCCTTGTAGTCGCCGTAAATCACAATCTCGTTTTCCTTGCGGAACTTCAGCAGCTTGCGGTAATAGTTGAGAAGCGAGTTTTCATCCTTTTCGGCATCCTCAACATTGACCTCTTTGTAATTCTCGTTGATATAGAACCACGGCTTGTCGGCTGTTGTGAAGCCGGCGTTTTTGCCGGATGTCCACTGGACGGGAGTTCTGGCGTTGTCGCGTGAAGCGTACTTTGCGAGCTCCATGATTTTTTCGTGCTTGAATCCGAATTTTTTCATGAGCTTATATGTATTGATTGTTGAAACATCCTCGTACATATCGATTTCCGGCAGTTTGATGCTTGTCATGCCGATTTCCTGCCCCTGATAAATGAACGGTGTTCCGCTCTGGCAAATGTACATTGTTGCAAGAGTTTTTCCGCTTTCCACACGGTATTTTTCGCTGCCGTAGCGGCTGATTATACGCGGCTGGTCGTGATTTTCTATGTAAAGAGCGTTCCATGCCTTGCCGTAAAGCTTTGTCTGCCAGTTGGTGTAAACTCTTTTGAGCTTCTTGAGGTCAAAATCCCGTTTGAGCCATGAGACAAACAGGCAGTCTGCTTCCATGTGCTGGAAGTGGAACATCATGTTGAGAACCTGACCGTCGCCCTCGGCGATGAATTTGAGAGCCTTTTCGGGGGTCATCATCGGCGCCTCGCCGACAGTCATGCAATCGTACTTGTCCAGAACCTCTTTTCTGAACTCGGTGAGATATTCTTTCAGATGCGGGCCGTTGGAATAGTGCTCCATACCCCTTGCGACAGGTATCGGGAAGCCGTCCGGCAGGCCCTCTTTTTTGGAGATATATGTAATGACATCCTCGCGGAAGCCGTCAACGCCCATGTCAAGCCAGAAGCGCATGATGTCCTTGACCTCTCGGCGAACATTGGGATTGTCCATGTTGAGATCCGGCTGTTCAACGGCAAACAAGTGAAGATAATACTCGTTGAGATCTCTGTTGTATTCCCAACCGGGGCCGGGGAAAACAGAAAGCCAGTTGTTTGGCGGCTTTTTTCCGCCGTTTTTACCCTTGCGCCAGAAATAGTAATCGTGATAAGGATTATCGTCACCCTTCATGCTCTCGAGGAACCACTGATGCTTATCCGAAGTGTGATTGACAACCAAATCCATAATCACGCGCAAGCCGAGCGAATGTGCTTTTTGAAGCACAGCTTTAAAATCGTCGAGAGTGCCGTATTCCGGGGCAATGTCTCTGTAGTCGGCGATGTCATAGCCATAGTCCTTCTGCGGCGATTTGTAAAGAGGAGAAAACCAGATTGCATCAACCCCGAGGCTCTTAATATATTCCAGCTTCGAATATATTCCCTTCAGGTCTCCGATACCGTCGCCGTTGCCGTCACAGAAGCTGCGCGGCCAGATCTGGTAAACAGCCATTTCCTTGTACCATGATTTTTTAATTTCGGTTGCCATCAAATCACTCCTAAAATCGTTTTATAAAATCTGTTGAAGCGCTTTCTTTAAGCGGCAGCGTAACAGCCGCCCCAAGCGCTGCTGATTTGTAAATTGCAAGCACCAGTTCAAGTGCGCGTTTGCCGGAATGAATGTCAACATAAGGTGCACGGTTTTCCGCAACCGCTCCGATAAAATCGGCATAAAGAGGGGTGTGGCCGAAGCCGTATACATTTGGCGGATTTTCGTGGAATTCGCGTTTGACCTGCTCCGGGTCGTCTGCACCGTCGGCAAAATCCCAGGTGCTGATAATGTTGTTTATCGAGCCTTCGGCTTTTACAGTGCCGCTTTCGCCGAAAATGCACAGGGTTTCCTCAAGGTCGGTTTTAAACACGTTTACCGTGCCCTCAAGCACTCCGTACGCACCGTTTTTGAAGCGAATTAAAGCAAAGCCCTCGTCCTCCGCCTCGATATAAGGATGCTTTGCCCTGTCAGTCATTGCCATGACGGTTTCCGGCTCGTCACCCAGCATCCAGCACAGAAGGTCGATGTTGTGGATGCACTGGTTCATCAGCGCGCCGCCGTCCTCCTCCCATGTGCCGCGCCAGGGCGCCTGCTCGTAGTATTCGCGGCTGCGGCTCCAGCGTATCTGTGAGGTGGCATGATAAATCCTGCCGAAACGCCCGCCTTCAACTGCCCGGCGGATTTGCTGAATTGACTTGTTGAACCTGTTCTGATGGCAGGCACAAACCCTGACACCGGTGCGTTCCGACGCTTCGATTATTCTGTCCGCATCGGCAATCGAGAGTGCAACGGGCTTTTCGATGATGACGTTCACTCCCGCGTTTATGCAGTCAACCGCAATTTGCGCGTGCAGCCCGCTCGGAGTTGCAATTGCGGCAATGTCAATATCGCCGCGATTCAGCATTGCTTTGTAGTCCGTGTAAACCTCCGCATTCTCACACGCGGGATATCTTTCTTTAAGAGAGGCAGCCGCCGCCGGAAGCACATCGCACAGCGCAGCAATTTCCAGAGAGTTTGCTTCAGCCGCCACAATGTGGTTCGGTGCAACTCTTCCGCAACCGATGAGAGCATATTTCATGGAGATTTAAACCCCCTCAGGCATTTCGAGCCGCAATCTTGTTCATGTTTTCCCAACTGATTGCCGTGGATTCAAGAGGGTTGACCTTGCAGTTTGCATCCTGCTCATAGACGATGTGGGACACTCCGATTTCTCTGCAGGTGTTGTAGCATGCGTCAAGGTCAAGGTTGCCGCAGCCGATTTCCGTGAACCTCGGTTCGTTGCCGACAATCATCCAGTCCTTGAAGTGGCAAACCTTGACTCTGCCCTTCATTCTTCTCAGGCAATCA
Organism: uncultured Eubacteriales bacterium; assembly: GCA_964540415.1. Taxonomy (GTDB): domain Bacteria; phylum Bacillota; class Clostridia; order Oscillospirales; family Acutalibacteraceae; genus CAZIMM01. The sequence continues at coordinate 10,099 of CAZIMM010000043.1, read as the reverse complement.
CACTCGTTGACACCGCCCATGTGCATCCAGTATGTGTCGGGGATGAAGGTGAAGGTTTCGGGGTCGGTCTCCTCAATGAGCATATCCATGATTGTTTTGCCGTTTTCAAGACGGGCAAATTCGAGCGCATGGTTGTGATAAGCAAATCTCATGCCTTGCTTTTTCATCTTCTTCCCAATTTCATCGGTGATTCGGATGAAGTTTTCAACTGCCTGAACGCTTGAACGGAATTCCTCGGGCATTGCGCCGAGGCCGATTGAATCGCAGTCTATGAGCTTATGCTCCTCAATGAGAGCGTCAAGGTCGTTGCGCATACGGTCAAAGGGCTTGTGTGTTACGCACACTTCAAGATTATACTTGTACACAAGTTCGGCGACCTTTTCCGGCTCAATGGGTCCGATTGCGGAAATCTGCACGTCTCTGACACCGAGACCGCTGAGGTATTCAAAGGTTTTGTCGGTGTCCTCATAATTTTTTATGTAGTCTCTGAGTGTGAAAAGCTGAATACCCAGCTTAGGATTTTTCATTTTGAAGGCATCCTTTCAATTCTCGGTTTTGTCTTATTTAAGATTCCGCAAATAGTCAACGCTGAGCTTTGCCGACTGCATGGGAGTGCTGCCCCTTGACGGTCTGTCCTGCTCAACAACAACCCACTGCGAGCCTGCCTTTTCGGCAGCCTCAAGAATTGCGGGGAAATCCTGTGCGCCGTAGCCCACGGGACGGAAGGCAAAGTCTTCTTCGAAATCTCCGTCATCATCGTTTTCGATTCCGATGAGTTCATAAAGCTTTGCATTTTCAGCACTGCCTGCCATGACAAAATCCTTGAGATGAACAACCGGGGATCTGCCGCTGTATTTGAGAAGATATTCGGCGGGATTTGCTCCTCCCACGTTCACCCAGCAGGTGTCAAGTTCGGTTTGAAGAAGGTCCGCGGAAACGCTTGAATACAGAACGTCCAGCCCGTATTCGCCGTTTATTTTGACAAATTCAAAATCATGGTTATGGTAAAGCAATTGTAGGCCGTTCTTCTTTGCCTGTGCGCCGAGAAGCTTAATGTCCTCAACAGTCCGGTCGAAACCGGGTGAGCCCGGACGGCGGTCATCAACGACATACGGCACTGCTATGTATTTGCAGCCGATTTTTGCATAGTCTGCAAACAAATTCGGATCGGCAAGCATATCGTCAATCGGAACGTGTGCCGACAGCGGGACAAGACCGATCTCATCCACCATTTTTTTAACCTGCTCCGGTGTGTTTCCGAACAGGCCGGCGAATTCAACGCCGTCATATCCCATGTCCTTGACAGCTTGCAGAGTGCCCTTAAAATCGGCTTCGGCTTCCTCTCTTACTGTGTAAAGCTGAAGTGCTATCGGAAATTTCATATTGCTTACCTCCGAAAATCAATATATTGATAATTTTACCACAACGCGTCTTAACATGCAACGGTTTTGCCGATAAAATGCGAGTTTTTATAAAATATTGATAGATAGTCTTACAGTAAAAATACAGAAAAATAATTGCAAAATTCCGAAACATAGTGTATACTGTTTCTATTAAAAACAGCGAGGTGTCAACAAAAAAATGAAAAGATTTTTTTGCACCGTTTTGTGCGTTTGTTTGCTTTTCGGGAGTCTCGGCGCCTTTGCCGCCGCGGCAGAGCAGGCAAAAACCGCTCCGGTCATTATTGTTCCGGGATACGGAAGCTCAAGCCTTTATCTGAATTACGGTACCGACGAGCAGGAACAGGTCTGGGCACCGAATCCCGAAAAGATTGTCGGCGAGCTTTCGGACGGCATCGGCGAAGGAGTTATGAATTTGCTTGCCGCTTTCAACGGAAAAACATATGAGTTCGGTCGGTTTGTCGGCACCGGTTCGCTTGATGTTATGGAATACATCGTCTGCAATCCCGACGGGACAAGCAAATACAGACTCTCGCATTATCCCAATGATCCCGCTGTTTCCAATTACGATTATCTTGTCAACGAAAATGATGGCAAAGATATTGCGGAAACACATTTTGCAAAGCTTCTTGCCGGCAAAATCGGCGGAAAAAATGTATTTATCTTCCATTCCGATTTTCGTAAAAGCGCAATTGAAACTGTTGAAGAGCTGAAGGCTTTCGTCAAGGAGGTCAAGGAATTCACATCTTCAAAAAAAGTAAGCATGTTCGGGCTGAGTCACGGCGGTCTGCTTGTGGGCACTTATCTCAGCCTGTACGGCACCCGCGGCGACATTGACAACGCGGTTATGAGCGTCCCCGCCCTCGGCGGCACAACGTTTGCCTATCAAATGTTCAATGCTGATTTTTCTCTTGCAATGAAAGAGCTGGTCACTTTCGGCGAAACCGCAATCAACATAAACACGAATTTTGCGAGCGGTGTCAAGGAAGGGAAGCTCACTCAGGCGTTCAACGAAATCATGGCAGGCTTCACAACAAGCGCCCACTCTCTTTTCAATTACTGGGGCAGCATCTGGGACTTTATGCCTGTTCAGTATTATGACGAGATGAAAGCGGAATTTCTTGACAAAAAAGATTCCGCAAGACTCATCGCGTTATGTGACCGCGTTCATTACGACATAATGAAAAACTATAAAACCAACTTCAAAAAGTGTCAGGATGCCGGCGTTGATGTTTCGATTCTGTGCAGCACCGGGACAAAAATCGCTTTCGGCAGCGAGACAAATTCCGATATAATTATTGACGTTGCCTCAGCCAGCGGAGCAAAATGCGCCGAGTTCGGCAAGCGTTTTCCCGACGGCTATTGCCAGAGCGGAAAGGTGTGCAAGAACAACAGACACCGCCACGTTTCGCCCTCATTGGAGATTGATGCTTCCTATGCGTATCTTCCCGAAAACACATGGTTTGTTGACGGCCAGTTCCACGGAATGTATTACTTTGATGAGTACACCCGTTCTCTTGCGACAACCCTGCTTTTAACCGATGACATCAAGGACATCTATTCAGACACAAAATATCCTCAGTTTGAAATATCTCAACATGCCAACACAAATGTATACGCAAAGTTCAACAACAGTAAGTCCGGTTTTCTCACCAAAAAAGATACGGCTTTTGTCATCAAAAACATTACCGGCATTTACCCGATGAAGATAACAAAAATCACTTGCGGCGGCATGGAGCTTTTCGCAGAAAACGCCGGGGAAAAAATCATCGGTGTCGGCAAGGAAATTTCCGTTCCGATTACAGGCAAGGTTCCTTCGGCAAAGCGTTCTTACAAGAGCGTCACCGTTGAATATTTTCTCATCGGCAGCCCCACACCGCACGGCTCGCGTACGTTTGATTTTACTGTTCTTTGAGCAGCTTATTTATTTGGATATTGTGAAAGGAATGCTGATAAAATGAGTACCGACAACCATGATGAAAACAAAGAGTTCAGTCCGCAGAATTCACAAGGCTTTGAAGAAATTGAGCGTTCGCTGAAAAGCGCACCCGGGCAGAACGGTCAGGCGGTCAATCTTGAAACTGACAATTCAGGTGCCGTATACAAGCGTTCGCTTTTGGACACACTGTTTTTCATTTTTTCTGACAAAACATACGGCAAAATAATGAATGTGTTCTTCATCTGTTTTCTGATTCACTGTGCTGAGCAGCTTCTTATCATTCCGCGTCTTGATTCCAAGGGCATCATCAGCAAAATTATCTGCCTCGCAATCCTTTTCTGTTACTCATATGTGTCAAGAATCAAACCGAAGCGGCTCGGTTTTGTGCTGCACGGTTGCTTTATGCGCAGCGGATTTGCGTTTGCCGTTCTGCTCAACCTTATCACACTCCTGGTTTACGCGTTTGAGCTGCTGATTCAGCAGGAATTTATGGGCAAGAACGCAATCATCAGAATATATGCCTACGGAAATTCTTATTCCGCCGCCGGTCAGACGAACTTTATTCTCAACCTCTGTTTGCTTGTTGCAACATCGCTTTTTGCATCGCTCTCTCTGGAAATGCTTTTCCGCGGCCTGCTTTTGAGAACGGGCAGAGCAAAATTCGGCTTTTGGCCGGCTGTCCGCCTTCAGGCAGTTCTTTACGCCTGCTGGTTTCTTGTTATTCCTCTTTGCCGAGTTTTCAACGGCAGCATGGATGCAAAAATGTTCTTTCAGCTCATCCTGTTTTACCTTGTCTATGAAACGGTGTCCGCCGTGAAATGGGCTATGTGTGTTAGAATAACCGGCACCGTGTGGCTGTGTTTCTTTGACCACTTCATCTTTAACGTGCTTATTGATGCAATTCACATCATTGACATTTCCTTTGCAGGGAATGCGGGAGTTGACGCATATAAATATTTCCGGATAGTCCTTATTCAGGTTATCTCCCTGATTGCGGTTGCAGTCGTATACAAAAAGGTTATGAAACAGCGTGAAAAAAGCGGTGAAGAAAACGACAATTGGGAAGACGATGACATTGACGTGTTGAAGGTCGTGTCATACAACAAGGGTTGACAGTCAAGACGTTCTGAACCAATCGGCAATATAATATTAAAAGCGGGGGCTGTATATTTCAGATACAGTCCCCGCTTCTTTTCGATTGTCGGAAGCTTAAAAATATCGGCTGACAAAGGTATAAAACGCCTCCGCTCTCAAGCGGTCGCTTTCCTCGTCTCCCTGAAGGAAGTGATCAGCCTCCGGATATGTAACCATCGTGCACGCCACTCCGCAGCTTTTGAGTTTTTCGCTGAGTCTGACAGAGTTTGAATACGGCACAAAGCTGTCCTTTGCGCCGTGAACAAGGAGGGTCGGCGGTACGCAGGCGTTCACATTGTCAATCGCATTGATTGTTTTGATAGCGTCTGACATTGACGGAGCATTTCTCCTTGTAATTACCTGCCCGCTGAGCAAAGAAGCAATTGCGAAATTGAACCTTTCGGATGTTGTTGTGCCGTCGCCTGTTGTATCCGTAAAATCACTCGGAGCGGAATTTGCCATCACAAACGCAATGTCGATTGCGCTCTTGTCATAATAGGTGTAAGAATACATCAGAGCAAGCTGAGCGCCGGCGGAATGGCCGATAACCGCCATCTTGTCCGCATCCATGCCCTTTGATTCCAGAACAGCGTCAAGCTTTGTGACAGCGGCGTCAATCTGCCCGACCATGTCAACAGCGTTAAATCCGTTCTGAAGCTTTCCGTAATCCACGCATGCAACAAGATAGCCCTCATCAACAGCCTCGGTGCAATCCTTTGAAAACATCGTCTGGTCTCCCGAGGTCCATGCGCCGCCGTGGATAACAAAAAGGACATCAACCTCACCTGTCATCCCCTGCGGAACATACAGGTCAAACTTTTCGAATGAGGCTTTGCCGTAAGAAAAGCGCTCTGCCTTTTCCGGCACGGGAGCCTCGGCAAAGTTCAAATACCCTGCCGTGTTTGAGAAAAAAGCTATTACTGTGAGAAGAAGCGAGAAAACCTTTTGCAGAAGAACATACATAAAGCTCACGTCCGTTTCATTAAAAATAACGGGGAAGGAACTGTATCAAAGCTCCTTCCCCTGTTTTTTATTCAGATGGCATCCTGCTCAACAACGGAAACACCCGCATCGGCGAGTGCCCGGCACGCCGCCTCGTTGTTGTCAACGCGAATAATAACATACGCGCTGCCCACCTCCGGGGTCAGAAATGCATACACATATTCAATGTTGATATGAGCGTCCGAGAGAACCTTGACCGCCCTTGAAAGCGCACCTGCGACATCCTGAATTGAAACTGCGATAACCTCAGTTACCGAAACAGTCACCTTTGCGTCGTTCAGCGCTTTCAGCGCGGCATCCGAGTCGGACACAATAAGGCGGAGAATTCCGAAATCGGTCGTGTCGGCAACACACAGTGCTCTGATGCTGACGTTTGCCTTTGCGAGGCAGTCGGTAATCACGGCAAGCCTGCCGGGTCTGTTCTCGACAAAAACGGAAATTTGCTTGATTGCCATAATAAAATCCTCCTTAAATCACTCTGTTATCAATCACTCTGACTGCCTTGCCCTCCGAGCGAGGAAGTGAGTGAGGCTCAACAAGCTTGATGTTTGCGGAAACTCCCAGTGTAGTCTGCATGGCGGCTCTGATTTTCTTCTCGGTTGTCTCAATTTCACGAATTGAATCAGAGAAGATGCTTCCCGACAATTCTATTTTGACTGTCATCACGTCAAGGTTGTTTATACGGTCAACCTCAATTTGATAATTCGGTTCGATGCCCAGAGAAATAATGACGTGCTCAACCTGCGACGGGAAAACATTGACACCGCGGATGATGAGCATATCATCGCTTCTGCCCTTTGGCTTGAGCATCTTGACAAGTGTTCTGCCGCAGGCACACTTTTCGTGTGTGATTGCGGAGATGTCCTTTGTTCTGTAACGCACAAGCGGCAGTGCCTCCTTGCCGATACATGTGAACACAAGCTCGCCGAAGGTGCCGTCCGGCACCGGCTCAAAGGTGTCCGGGTCAACGATTTCCGGATAGAAATAGTCCTCACAAACATGCATGCCGTTTTGCTCACAGCATTCATATGCAACACCGGGACCGGCTATTTCCGAAAGGCCGTAAATATCGTAAGCCTTAATGTTGAGGATTTTTTCAATCTCCTTGCGCATGTTTTCGCTCCAGGCCTCCGCACCGAACACGCCTGCACGCAGGGGCAGAGTTGAGGTGTCAATTCCCATCTCGCGCATTGTCTCGCCGAGATACATGGCGTATGACGGTGTGCAGCAGATGATGTTCGTGCCGAAATCCTGCAAAATCTGAATCTGTCTGTTTGTGTTGCCGGAGGACACGGGAACTGCGGTTGCTCCGAGCCTTTCAGAGCCGTAATGCAAGCCGAGTCCGCCCGTGAACAGGCCGTAGCCGTAGGAGATGTGAATATAGTCGGCAGGGGTTGCTCCCGCCGCGGTGAGTGCACGGGCAGTGCACTCGCTCCAGATGTCAATGTCACCCTTTGTGTAGCCGACAACGGTCTGTTTGCCCGTTGTTCCGGAGGATGCGTGAATTCTCACGAGTCTGTCCTTCGGGACGGCAAAAAGCCCGAACGGATAATTGTCTCGCAGATCCTGCTTGACGGTGAACGGGAGCTTTGTAATATCGTCAATTGACTTGATGTCGCCCGGTTTCAGCCCGAGGTCATCAAACTTCTTTTTATAAAACGGAACATTCTCATAGCAGTTTTTGACCATTTTTATCAACCGCACGGACTGCAGCGCATGGATGTATTCCGGAGAAGCCGTTTCAATTTCTTTTGAAAAATATCTTACATCGTTCATCTGTTGAAAAATTCCTTTCACTTGAAAAAGTTCTGCTCAGCGGTTGCTCAAGCCGTAGCCCATTTCGAACGCGGCAAGGTTGAGCTCAAGGAATTTCGGCGGCACCGTGCTCTTGACGGCATCAATCCAAACATCGTACTCAATGTCGGTATTCCCGGCGAGCACTCCGAGCAAAACAACGTTAACTGCCTTCGACGAACCCGCCGCCTCAGCCATCGGCAGAGCGTCAACCTCCGTCACATCGGCACCGGCAGCGGTTATTGCCTCAACGATGCCAGTGGGATATTCCGCGTTTCCGATTACAACCGGCATGGGGTCGATTTTCTGCGCGTTGACAATCAGCTTTCCGCCGACTTTAAGATATGGCAGCCATCTTGCCGCCTCAAGCTGTTCAAATGAGAGGATAATGTCCGCCTCACCCTTTTCGATAATAGGGGAATAAACCTTTTCGCCGTATTTGACATAAGTCACAACCGAGCCTCCGCGCTGACTCATCCCGTGAACCTCGGAGACCTTGACATCATTGCCCTTTGAAATAAGAACGGCTCCGAGCAGTCTGCTTGCAAGCAGTGTTCCCTGACCGCCGACTCCGACTATCATAACGCTTCTTGTTGCCATCATGCCTCTCCTCCTATCGCCGAGAATTTGCACAGCTGGGTGCACACTCCGCATCCGACGCACTGTGTGAAATCAATGCACGCCTTGCCGTCCCTGATGCTGATTGCGGGGCAGCCTATCCTCATGCATTGCTTGCAGCCGATGCATTTTTCGCTGTCAACCTTCAGCGGAGGATTGTGCTTGACGTATTTCAGCAGAGCGCACGGACGGCGCGATATAATCAACGACGGCTCGTCCGCCGCAAGCTCGCGCGAAATCACCTGCTGTGTTGAGGCGAGATCATACGGGTCAACTACGCTCACCCTTTTGATGCCCACGGCTGTTGCAAGCGCCTCAAGGTCAACCGCTGTTGTCGGGTCGCCCTTGATTGTTTTTCCGGTTGTTGGGTTCTGCTGATGCCCCGTCATGCCGGTGATGCTGTTGTCGAGAATGATAACTGTTGAATTGCTTTTGTTGTAAGCAATATTGATAAGTCCAGTTATACCCGAATGAATGAACGTTGAATCGCCTATCACAGCGACGGACTTCTCCGCGTTTTCGGCATTGGCTTTGTTTCTGCCGTGCAGAGCCGAAACCGAAGCGCCCATGCACACGCAGGTGTCGAGCATTCCGAGGGGCGCGAGTGCGCCGAGAGTGTAGCATCCGATGTCTCCGCTGACAAAAGCCTTTTCCTTTTTGAGAGCGTAGAACAGCCCTCTGTGCGGACAGCCGGCGCAGAGCACGGGAGGCCTTCCGGGAATATCAACGTCTGTGGCGATGCTTTTCTTTTCTTCGCCGAGAATAACCTTTGCAATCAAGCTCTGCGAATATTCGCCCTGGAGAGTGAAAACGGATTTGCCTGCAACATCAAGTCCGAGTGCGCGGCAATGATTTTCGATGAACGGGTCAAGCTCCTCAATAACATAAACCTTGTCGCACCTTGCCGCGAAATCAAACAGAAGCCTTTCGGGAAGCGGCCAGACGCAGCCGAGCTTGAGATATGAAGCACTTTCGCCCAACGCCTCTTTGGCGTACATATATGAAATTCCGGAGGTTATCACTCCGATTTTCGTGTCGTTATATTCAACGGTGTTGATGCTGCAATTCTCAGCCCACTCCGCCTGTTTGAGGGTTCTGTCCTCAACAACAACGTGCCTGCCCTTTGCCATTGCCGGCATCATAACATATTTCTGCGGATTCTTTTCGTATTCCTTCAGTCCGATATCGGCTCTCGGCTGCGTTTCGACAAGGCTGCGGGAATGTGCAACCCTCGTCGTCAGGCGGAGAATAACCGGAGTGTCAAACATTTCGGAAAGCTCGAACGCCTGTTTTGCAAAGTCCTTGCATTCCGAGGAATCCGAAGGCTCGAGCATCATAACCTTTGCTGCCTGCGCGTAATGCCTTGAATCCTGCTCGTTCTGTGAGGAGTGCATTCCGGGGTCGTCCGCGACGCAGATGACAAGCCCCGCATTGACGCCGGTGTATGAGGCTGTGAACAGAGGGTCGGCAGCAACATTCAGCCCGACGTGTTTCATTGCGCAGAATGACCTTGCCCCGGCAAACGCCGAACCGATTGCCACCTCGGCGGCAACCTTTTCGTTTGGTGCCCATTCGGCATATACATCGTCATATTCTGCGAAAAATTCGGTGATTTCGGTGCTGGGAGTTCCGGGATAGCTTGATGCCAGGCGGCATCCCGCTTCATACATTCCCCGTGCAACCGCTTCATTGCCGATCAATAATTTTTTGTCCATTGCGGAAATATTCAATCCTTTCTTACTGCTTTCTCAAATCAACCACCCGCTTCGCCTTTGCAACAAAGCGCTCGATTGTGTTCGGCTCGACAATGCTGATTTTGCACTGTATTCCGAGCACGGTTTGAATACGTTTTCCGATATTGCGCTGAAGCTCCTGAATCAGTGCATAGCTTTCAAGCAGACTCGGGTCTGAAAGCTCCACTTGAATTTCAAGTGTATCCGCAAAGCCCTCGCGGCGGACAACCAGCTGATAATGCGGACTGATTTTGTCCATGCCGATGAGCACACTTTCAATTTGCGACGGGAACACGTTCACTCCGCGGATTTTGAGCATATCGTCGCTTCTTCCCTTGACCTTGTCCATCCTCGCGTGAGTGCGTCCGCACTTGCAGGGCTCATAGTTGATTCTTGTGATATCGCGCGTGCGGTATCTCAACAGAGGAATGCCCTCCTTTGTGAGCGTTGTCACAAGCAGCTCGCCTGTTTCGCCCTCA
>CAZIMM010000042.1:0-18097 GCA_964540415.1 uncultured Eubacteriales bacterium | reverse complement strand
ATCTGAAAGCTTCTGATGTTATCGTTCAGGCTTTCTACGGCCAGCTGGTAAGTGATGGCGATCTTTCACAGGGTGATATCGTCGACCTGCAGCTGATCAAGCAGGAAGGCCATGTTGCCGAATTCAAGGGCGGCGTTGCTCTCGCATCGAGTGGCAAGATGGGTCTTGCCGTTTTGTAAAGCTTCTGCGAAACAATGCCGAGCTCCATCTTGTCAAAGTTTTCGTTGACCTCTTTTGTAACGTCGTTGAGGCGTGAAAGCAGCCATTTGTCCTCAATCTTCAGCTCTTCCGGAAGGTGCTTAAACTCATAGCCGTCCGGCAGATTCATCAGAACGAAGCGGGAGGCATTCCAGATTTTGTTGTTGAAGTTTCTCGCCGAGACGATTCTTTCGTCACGGTAAAGAATATCGTTGCCGGGAGAAATGCCGTTGACGAGAGAAAAGCGCAGAGCGTCCGCACCGTATTGATCAACAATTTCGAGCGGGTCAATGCCGTTGCCGAGGGATTTTGACATCTTTCTGCCCTGACCGTCGCGCACGAGGCCGTGAATGAGAACGGTGTGGAACGGAACATCTCCCATGTGCTTGATTCCGGAGAACATCATGCGCACAACCCAGAAGAAGATGATGTCGTAGGCGGTGATAAGGGTGTCGGTGGGATAAAAATATTTGAGATCCTCAGTCATGTCGGGATAGCCGAGTGTTGAAAACGGCCAGAGAGCGGAGGAAAACCAGGTGTCAAGAGTGTCCTCATCCTGACGGAGCTTTGCAGAGCCGCACTTTGAGCACACAGACGGCGCTTTGGTGTCAACAATGATTTCTCCGCAGTCCTCACAGTACCACGCGGGGATTCTGTGACCCCACCAGAGCTGACGAGAAATGCACCAGTCGTGAAGGTTTTCAAGCCAGCGGTTGTAAACCTTTTCAAATCTTTCCGGAATGAACTGTGTTTTTCCGTCTGCAACGGCGTCAAGCGCGGGCTGGCACAGGGGTTCCATTTTGACGAACCACTGGTCTGAAATCCTCGGCTCAACGGAACTTCTGCAACGGTAGCAGCAGCCGACGTTGTGCGCATAAGGCGCGGTTTTAATCAGAGCGCCCTCGGCTTCGAGATCCTTGACGATAACTTTCCTCGCCTCATATCTGTCAAGCCCGGCATACTTCGGATAATCGTCAACAATGCGCGCATCGGGAGTGAAGATGTTGATGACCGGAAGATTGTGGCGCAAGCCGACCTCGTAATCGTTCGGGTCGTGCGCCGGCGTGATTTTCACAACACCGGTGCCGAATTCCATGTCAACATAACTGTCGGCAACAATGGGAATCTCTTTGTGAAGCAGCGGAAGAATAACTTTTTTGCCGACAAGGTGCTTATATCTTTCATCCTCGGGGTTGACCGCAACCGCAGTATCGCCGAGCATGGTTTCCGGACGGGTAGTCGCCAGTTCAACATAACCGCTGCCGTCTGTCAGCTTGTAGCGCAGATGCCAGAAAAAGCTTGCCTGCTCCTCAAACTCAACCTCAGCGTCGGAAAGGGTGGTGCGGCAGTTGGGGCACCAGTTGACAATGCGGTTGCCTCTGTAGATTATTCCCTCGTCATAATACTTTTTGAAAACCTCGTTGACGGCTCTGTTGCAGCCCTCGTCGAGGGTGAAGCGCAGCCTTGACCAATCGCACGAGCAGCCGATGCACTTGAGCTGTTCGATGATTCTGTCAGAATATTTTTCTTTCCAGTCCCACGCGCGTTCAAGGAATTTTTCGCGGCCGATGTCCTCTTTTGTCAGCCCCTCTTCCTTCATCGCGGCGACGATTTTTGCCTCAGTCGCAATTGAAGCATGATCGCACCCGGGAAGCCAGAGCGCGGCAAAGCCCTGCATACGCTTGCGGCGGATGATGGCATCCTGAAGCGTGTTGTTCAGAGCGTGACCCATATGGAGCTGCCCCGTGATGTTGGGTGGCGGAATCACGATTGTGTAAGGTTTTTTGTTCGGGTCAACCTCTGCGCGGAAGCAGTTGTTGTCTGACCAGTAGGTGTAAATATCCTTTTCAACCTCATTCGGGGAGTACACCTTTTCCAATTCTTTCATAAACTTGCTCCTTCACGGATTTAAAAATAACTATCTGTTTATTTTACAACACAGCCGTAAAAAAATCAAGATATAGTTTACTGTTTTTGTCTGATATATGTTATATTTTACGATTTTACCTGTTATTTATCAAAAAAAGCAACGCCGCCCCGAAAAGGGCGGCGTAAGAATATCACTTTTTCAGATGCTTTTCTGCTCAGTCGTCCTTGATTGCGTTGATTAGCTCCATAGTGATGACAACGAACCTTGTGCTCTTAAGTATATAGAGAATTTTATTGATTATTGCCTTGATGCTTGTGTCCTCTTTGTATTCGAGCGGAGCACTTCCGTCATCAATTGTGAGTGCCTGCGATGCACACATGCCGCCGTCGCCGTAAAGCTCGGCGCGGATGTAAAGGAAGCTCTCACTGCCTGTGATACTGTCCAGATTGAGTGTTACCGTCTGATTCGCCGAGGTGATGTCTTGCTCGAAAATCACCTTGCCGTTTGCAATCCACTGAATATATTTTGTGTTTTCGGCGTTTACGGTGACAGTGTGGTCGTTAACGGTCAGATTTGTGAACATGGGGTAGGGGAGCTTTTTGTTGATATAATCAAAGCTCTTTGCGGGGCCGATAACGTCGTTTTCCCTCATTTTGCGCGTGACGCAGAAGAATGAGCCGGACTGCATTGTCTCTTTGATGCTCTCGACCGTGTTTTCGTTCATCAGAAACACACTGAAGCTGGAATCAACCATGCCGGCGTTGTGCGTGTCGCTGTTTGAAAAGCCGATGATGCTTCTGCCGTAGGGCAGCGTTTCCATAAGCAGGTTGTCCCAGAGAATTCTGTCATACGGAGTGGTGTTGTTGTTGCCGTTGAAAACCTCCATGCCCAGGCAGGAATCATATTTCAAAAAGATGTTCCTGAACAGCTCGAGATTTTCTTTGTCATAAACCGCGCCGATGTTGCCGCTTGAAGCAAGCCAGTCTCCGGGGTGGTTGATGTGCGACATCCCGCCGTTTTTGTCGGCGAGTCTGACAGCGTATTCATAGCCGTTCTCAAAGCCGACGTTGGCATTGCACGAATTTTCGGGAAGGAAGAAACCGTTGACATGGCTTTTTGAAGCGGTGAGGCCGTTGAGCTCGTTGCCGCCGGTGACACAGGTCATTTTTTTGCCCCTGGCAACGCCGCTGCTCAAAGGATATGTGCCGTTTGTCATTCCGTAATACTGCTCGTCGGTGAGCCAGGAGCGCTTGTTTCCGGCAATTTCCTGGTAAGCATAGAGCACCCACATATACGGCTTTTCGTTCCATGCTCTGCCTGTAATGCCGTGGTCGGTCATGGCAACGAAGTCAAACCCCTGCTCATAGTGCTCGGTGAGGATTTTGTCCATCGGTTCATCTGCATCGCTTATTGTTGAATGGGTGTGCAGATTGCCCTTGAAAACAGGTGTCTGTCCCCACACAACGTCCTTGTAAGGGGACTCAATTGTGTATGAGCTTCCGGCAAAAGCCGGAACGCCGAGGGCACAGAGAAGGATGGCTGAAAGCATGAGTGAAATTATGCTGATGCAACGTTTTTTCATGGTGTCCTGCGTGACCGCGTCATACGGTCACACTCCTTTCATATTTCTTCCGGCAACCCGGATATTATTATTTTGTTAAAGCAAAGAGGAAAACATATCTGAAATTGCTTTCAAAAGACCGTTCAGATAATCTGCAACCGTGTCGAAAAATCCTGCGCTTCCGGAAGGACCGCCTTCAAATACTCCGCCGGGAACCTTTGCCGTCATGTCCTTGCCCGGCTCAATGCCCAGAGCATAGAGCGTAACAGCCGCGACATCTCTGTTCCGTGTGCCGTACGGCATTTCGGACCGGATAACATTCTTTCCTCTTATTCCGAAGAAAACTTTCCTCTCGGCAAGAGTTGCACCGCCGTGGCCACCGCCGCCGCCGTTTGTTCCGGGCGTTCCGCCATGGTCGGAAACAACAATGAACAGAGTGTCATCCATCCTGCCGGTGTATGAAAGAAAATCGTATATTTCTCCGATATAGCTGTCAACCTCGGTGATTGCCGCAAGGTGTCCGGCAGAGCCGTAACCGCTGCCGTGTCCGGCGGCATCAACGCTGTCAAACTGAACAAACATCAGCATCGGGTTGTTCATGGCAAGATAGGCGAGGATTTTTGTGCGCACACCGGGGTCGTCCCCGGTATCCTCGTAAACGCTGATGTCATTTTCAATAATGCCGACGTTAATAGGATTCCAGTTGCAGAACGAAGCAAGTGCGGCATCCGGACGGCTTTCCCTGATGAGTCTGAAAACAGAGGGGTATTTTTCACTGCTTGTCCGCGGTTTTGCACCGACAATCGAGTTGGTCAGGCCGTGTCGCAGATAGGAAACTCCCAGGAGCATAGCACCCCAGTTCTGAGCGCTCACGGTTTTGAACTCTGCTTTACAGTCATAGGTTGTTGCGGAATGCTCTGAAAAAATCCTGTCGCAATTAGGGGTGGAGGCTTGCTTGAAGAATGCTCCCGCACCGTCAACACCGATGATGACAACGTGCTTGTATGAACCGTATGCGGAGCCGCTGTCTGCGGCAAAAGCCGGCAAACAGCAGGTCAGCAAAATGACAACCGAACACACCAAAGAAATAACTTTTTTCATAATCTCAAAAGCCCCTTTCGGTTTTTTGATATCAGAAGTGACCGCCGCGAATGGAAACAACAACCTTGTCAATCCGCATATAAATCAGGCCGAGGATTTTCACGATAAAATAGGAAGCATAATTTGTCAGGTCGCCGAAGGTGAAGTCGTCATAACCGTCGGACTTTTTGATTGTGATGCTGTCGAGCAGCTCGCTGTTGTCTCCTCTGTAGGTTTTCACTGCCATTTCGCCGGAGCTGAAATCAATTGAAGTGTAGGTCGGCACGTCATCCTGCTCAAAGGCGTAAGCCGTGGTAGGGTTCAAAGCACTGCTGATTCCCATTTGGTTGCAGACGGCGTTTGAATTGAGGTAGATAATTCCCTTCGGATTTTCGTATGTACCTCCGCTTTTCGCTTTTCCGACAACCACTCCGTCCGAAATGAAATGTGAACGTCCCTGGCAGTGGGTGTGACCGGTGAGAACCAAATCAACGTTGTATTTGTTGAAAATCGGCCGGAATACACCGTTGAGAAGAATTGCGGTTTCCGGAGCAAATCCCATAAAGCCGGGCGCATAGGGAGCCTGGTGCATAACGGCAAGCCTCCATTTTGCGTCCTTGTTGGCGGCAACTGCCTGCTTTGCCATTGCCTCATGGTCGGCGGCGGAGCCTGAAGTTGCATCAAAAACAAGAATGAGTGCGTCACCGTAACGGAACCAGAAATCGCGGTCAAGTTCCTCAAAATATTTGCCGTAAAACTCGTTGGGCATGTTTGTGTAGTAGTTGTACGAAAAGCCCTTCTTGTCGTGATTGCCGATTGCGAGGGCAAGCGGCAGACTGCGCAAAGTCTCCGGCATCAGAAGGGTCTGCCATTCATCCGGCGATTTGCCGGTTGAGGTGTTGTCCCCGGGTGAGAGAAGGAAGGCGGTGTCCGGATTTTTTGAAAGCGCCTCGTCGAGCAGATTCTGCCAGGCGTAGCCGATTCTTGACTGCTCTTCGAAATTCCCTGATGTCTGGCCGCCGATCTGAATGTCACCGATAACAAGCATCTTGAAGTTTTCAAAACTGCCTGTGCGGTATTCGTAGGGCTTGCTCAGGCCGCCGTCGGCAAAATACTGATAATAATACACAGAGTTCTGCTCAAGCCCGGTGATTGTCACACGGCAGACCAGTTGATTGTCGGTTTCGGCGGGTGTAAGAGTGCCCGTAAAAGTTTTCGGATTGCGCATGTCGGAATTGTCCGCAAGAAGCAGCTTTGCCTGAGCTGTTGAGGCGTTTGCGTGCCAGACAAGGCTCACCTGTGTTTCATCCGCTCCGACGCAGAGCGTCGGCAGGGTGTTGTCGTCGCGAAGTGAGGCGTAATGCCTGTCCCACTCCTCTTGAGTCATGTTCGCAATGTAATATGCGTCGGAAAACAATGCGCTGCTCTGCAAAAACATGATCATGCACAGCAAAACTGCAATGCTCCGAACGGTGTGAAAACGAGCTTTTCCGGGTTTTTTCATATGCTTGAATCCTCCTGAACAATGTATTTTAATCATACGTTAATTGGTCAAAAATGTCAAGCGTGCACGGTTCAATTTTGATTATTTTATTCACATTTGACAATGCGTCTTAAATGAAATATAATTGCTTTGAAAAAGCTTATACATAAATTGTCCGAGGGGAGAGGTGCGTCATGGCGAATTATTTCAACGCGTTCACGGCTTCGGTATTTTTCGGGAACGGATTCCTTGCCGTGTGCTGTATGTTTTACCTTTTGTGGTGGCTCATCGCCTTCAAACCCGGTGCAAATTCATCAAAGCTCAAAAAGGCTGTCCCGCTTGTTGCTGCAGCGTCAACCGGAGCAGTCGGCCTTGCCCTGATTGTGTCCGGAATCGGGGTGGCTGAAAAGGCGACTGTGTCAGCTAAATATTTTCTGTGTGCGGGTGCCGCGCTCTATGTTCTTTTGCTCGCGGTAACTTTATTTGTTTTCAAGCGCAAAGTGACGGTGGAGCTTCTGCTCATTGTGGGTTGGACAACGCTGGAGCTTTGCATTGTTGACAGAATGTATTCCGGCGGCTATATGGGAGCCGAAGTTGCCTGCGTGTTTTCGGGCATAATAGCGTTTGCATTGATTGCGAGCATGATATGCTATGTGCTGTATTACCGGGTTGAGAAGCAAAGGGGCTACATTGTCGGCACTCTGCCGCTTATTGCGGAGGCAATTGTCTCTGCTGCTGTGGCGGCTGCGTGCATCTGAAAGGAGATTCCATGAAAAGAATAATCACTGTGTTATGTGTGCTGCTTTTTATTTCATTTTCGGGAATAACCTCCCATGCAAATTCCGCACAGCTATACTGGGAGGGCAAGCCGGGAGCTTCTGTTTGCACGCTTGACGAAAACACTCCGATTGCGGTTGAATCCGAGGAGCTTGTGTTCGATTTAAGCAATCCCAATAGGATTGGCGGCGGACGCGTCACAGCTTCGTATGAAATGAAGAACACATCCGACATCGCATTACATTCCGATATGGTGTTCCCGTTGCTGTCATCAGTCAGCGATTTTGACCCTGAATCGGTGTCAATCACCTCGGGCGGAGAGAACACGGCTTTTGAAGTGTATATCGGCGGAAAAGCGGAAAGTGCCGACGGCTTTAACCTCGCTTCGGAACTTGAAACGCTGAACGAAAGGAAATACTCTCCGAAAATAGTTGACCCGCAATCGGGCGGTACACTTTACACCTTCAACATTTCTTCCGCGCGCGAATCACTGGAGCTTATTGTGGATATCCGTCCGGGGGACAATGTGCGTGTTATCGGCAAAGGCTTTAACGGATATGAGATAAATGATGACGGCTTAATGAAAGTTACCGCGTACTGGAGTCCGCTTGCGCTGCAGCAGGAAACAATCACACTGTATGCTGTCGGCGGTGAGCTTGAATACACAGTTTCGGCATGTGAACCCGGAACCGGAAATAAAACGATCACAGACTATACCTGTGACGTAAAACGCGAAGTGCTGACGGCGGATGATTATCTGTCCGGCACTGTATGCAAATCGCATCCCGCCTCGGTGTTCAACGAGCGTTCACAAAAAGACTTCTGCTATGAGACACTTGACAGGCTTTTTGAATATAACACATATCTTATGGAGCAGGATATCTTAGACTCGGGTTATGAAACCCGTGTGCTTCTGCTCAGGTACGGTGTTGACTTTGCCGCAGGGGAAACGAAAAATGTCAGCGTGAGCTACAACACTGTCGCCCGGGGTGACGCGCGTGATACTCTTGACTATCAGTATACCTATGATTATCTTCTCAGCCCTGCGAAAAACTGGGCGGAATTCGGCACTCTTTCGGTGACGGTGTATCCTCCGAACACTTCGCCTTATATTGTCGCAGGCAGCATTGATTTTGTCCGTGGGGACAGCGGCGCATACACTGCCGAGCTTGACGGACTGCCCGAGGGGGAGCTTGCCTTCACGCTGTATTCATCCCCGGAAATCACAACATCGGACAGAATCAAACACTCCGCGAATAATGCGGTGAACACCGTAAAATATCTGACTGTGTATTTCTGGTGGATACCGGCGATAGTTTTGATTGTTGCAATCATCTTTGTAGTTTCGCATAAGAGGAAGAAAGGGAAAAAAGCAACCGCCGAAAACGGCAAACCCGAATAAACCGAATCTGAAAAAAAGCGGCGCTGTGTCATTACTCCTGTCACGAGACTGTCGGAGTTATGATACAGCGCTTAGTTTATTTTTCCCAGCTGCGGATTCTTTTTTTCATTCCGTCGATGTCGAGAATGCCGTGAGCAAAGCCCTTGCGAACCAGCTCTGCAGGCAGAAATTCATCGTATTTTTCAAACAGCGGAACCTCGCCCTTGTAAACGAGCTCCATCGGGTCAAGCGGCTCTTTCTCCGCTTCGGCGAGCACTCTGAAAAATTCATCCCTGCCGACCTTCATTTTGAACTGCATGAAATAGGGCCTTGAAACATCCAGCCCCGATAGACCGAGACGGGCGGCGCACTTGATTTTTAAAAACCGCTCCATTGCAAGAAACGCATATGAGCCGAGCCACGGAAACAGACACCACATATCGCCGCCCAGACAAATCAGCGGCTCATTAAGCATGTCCGAATTGAAAGCCACATGCCTTGCCTCGCCGAGACGTGCAACGGCATTTTTCATAAGGAAAGGATATGTTTTGTTCTCGCGCAGAACATCGCGCATTTTTTCGAGAACCCGCGTGTTTATGTCACCCGGGCACTGGCCGAAATAAGCCGGAACGCTGCCCTTGACCAGCTCGCAGTAAACAAGGTGTCTTTTATAGTCAACTTCCTCAACAATCCATACGTGACCGGCAATTGCGATTTTTTCGCCCGCGGGCGGAGGCATGACGATTGTTCCCAGCTCGCCGGATTTGCATCGCACCGTGTATTCCTCATTTTCCTGAAACACAGCGTAAAACTTGAAGGAATTCACAACACGCTCCCCTGCAAGCCCGATAATCAGACCGCCCTCGGCAGTGCGCTGAATGTGGTCAATGGACAGAAGATGCCGCAAAAGCTGCCTGTAATCATCCTGACTTATCCTGTGGAAAAAGCTCAGTGTGAGCACGCGTGAAGCGAGCGCGGCGGGCGACAGCTCACCGCAGGAGGCGAGGGTGCACATCGTCTGATGATAAAGCAGGCTGTAGGGCAGTCTGTCAAGCTTCGGAGGTTCGACAAAGCGCTCCTCTTTGTATAGCTGAACAAGGGAAATTCCCTGCAGCAGTGACCACGGCACCGTCGCGGGCAGCATGGCGCGCGCCTCAGGTTGCTCCTCGCGCATCACAAACCACATTTCCGGGGGCAGTCCGCGTCTGCCGGTGCGTCCCATTCTCTGCAAAAAAGATGACACCGTGAACGGTGCGTCAATCTGAAAGGCGCGTTCGAGCCTGCCGATGTCGATGCCGAGCTCAAGCGTCGCGGTGGTTACGGTGGTTTGAAACTGTTCGTCATCCTTCATAACCGCTTCCGCCGTCTCTCTGTATGATGCGGAGAGGTTGCCGTGGTGAATCAGAAATCTGTCGGGCTCGTGTCTCTCCTCGCAGTAGCGGCGCAGGGTTGTTGTGACTGCCTCGCATTCCTCACGCGAAT
Source organism: uncultured Eubacteriales bacterium (assembly GCA_964540415.1). Taxonomy (GTDB): domain Bacteria; phylum Bacillota; class Clostridia; order Oscillospirales; family Acutalibacteraceae; genus CAZIMM01. The sequence goes on along the minus strand of CAZIMM010000042.1, from coordinate 8,265 downwards.
TCACAAAAACAAGGCATTTCTTGCCGCGCGTATGCTCGAAAACATAGCCGATTCCGGGATCTGCATTAGCCGGTGCAATGTCCGTTTTGTGTTCCGGCACGGCAAGACCGGGTGCGTCATCGTTCACACGCGGGTGCTGTGCGTCGTTGAAAAAATGCTCCATTGTAAGGCGCCAGGTCACGCCTTGCGCTTCAATTTTCGGCACAACAGTGCCCCTGCCCGTGCCCGAGGCGAGAAATCTGCCCGCCGCCTCCGGGTCGCCGATAGTTGCGGAAAGGCCTATCCTGCGCGGATTGACCCCCGCCAGACGCGAAAGCCGCTCAATCAGGCAGAGTGTCTGGCCGCCTCTGTCGGCACGCATGAGCGAGTGTATTTCATCAATCACAATGAACCGCAAATCTCCGAAAAGCCGCGCAATGTCTGAATGCTTGCGGAGCAAAAGAGCTTCGAGCGATTCGGGCGTTATCTGCAGAATTCCCGACGGATTCTTCATCAGCTTTGCCTTGTGCGCCTGCCCGACATCGCCGTGCCAGTGCCAGACGGGAATGTCCGCCTCACGGCACAAATCGTTGAGACGGAGAAACTGGTCATTTATCAGAGCTTTGAGCGGACCGATATATATTGCGCCGACGGATTTCGGCATATCCTCGCTGAAAAGTGTCAGAATCGGAAAAAAAGCTGCCTCGGTTTTTCCGGAAGCAGTTGAGGCGGAGAGCAGAACATTCTCCTGAGTGTTGAATATGGCGTCGCCGGCGGCAACCTGAATTGCGCGCAGCGACTCCCAGCTGTTCTGATAAATAAAATCCTGAACAAAAGGTGCATAGCGGCTGAAAACGTTCATACACTCACCTAAATCTCAAATTCTGAAAATTCCGAGTCAACCGTTTCGCTGTTGACTTCGGATTTCGCGTATTCAAAGCTTTCTGAGGAAAGCAGCTCCGAGACGGAAAGCTGCGGATTCTGATAAACGATGTTGAGCAGCTCAATAAAATCGCGGATAACCTCGCGCGGTGTGATGTTGGTGTCTGCACCGATTCTGCCGAACTCGATTTTGATGAAGCTTATCAGGTCATCCTGCGTGAGCACGCGCTCATAGCCGAACAGCTCCGCGTGAATGTCGGTGAGCTTTTCAATGAGCACAAGCATTTCCTCGTTTGTCAGAGCGGACAGATTGATAATCGGGGCGAGCATATCCTTAAAGCCGTCCCTGCCGAAACGTCCGCTGCACAGCCGCGACTTGAGCGCTTCATAGCTGAACACGCCGCGCCTTGTGTCCTCCACGCTCTGCGGAGTTCCCGACATAATCACACCCAAATACTCAGCCTTGCCCTGCAGAGTGTCGTTGTATATTGTGAGAATTTTTTCATAGTTGTATTGCCTAGTGATGCTGTTCGGGATTTTGTAAATGTTCACAAGCTCATCAATGAGAATCATCAGTCCGCCGTAGCCGGCTTTTTTGAGAAAAACTGCAAAAAGCTTGATGTATTCATACCAATCGTCATCCGTGATGATTATGTTGACCCCGAGCTCCGCTTTCGCCTGAGCTTTGCTTGTGTATTCACCCCGGAACCATTTGATAACCTTTGCCTTGCTCTCGTCGTCACCGACGACGCAGGCGCGGTAATAGACGGTCAGCAGCTGTGAAAATTCAAAGCCGTGAACCATCTCGTTGAGTGAGGATATTACCTCGCGTATTTTTTTCTCGACGGTCAGATCTATACCGGCGTCGCCGAACGAGAGATTGTTTTCCTGCATAACCTCGGTTTGAACGGCGCTTATCCAGCGGTCGAGAATCAGCTCGAGCGCACCGCCCTCCGGACGTGTTTTTGTGGACAGGTTGCTGATAAGCTCTCTGTAAGTCGCAAGCCCCTGACCCTTTGTCCCGTGCAGCCGTCTTTCGGGTGAAAGGTCCGCGTCCGCCACGGCAAAGCCCCTGTCCATGGCGTAATTCCGGATTGTCTGCAGAAGAAAGCTCTTGCCGCTTCCGTATTTGCCCACAACAAAGCGGAAGGACGCGCCGCCGTCTGACACAATGTCAATGTCGTGCAAAAGCGCGTTGATTTCCGCCTGCCTGCCGACAGTTATATAGGCAAGCCCGATTCTCGGAACAACGCCGCCCTTGAGCGAATTGATAATCACTGTTGCAATTCTTTTCGGAATTTTCATTGACCGATTATTCCTTTCAGTTCATCTGCATAGTCTTCGATAATTTCCGGCGCGCTTGCACCGAACACAATCACCGTGTCACCGAATAAATCAAACAGCTTTTCGTTGACGGAATCAACAACGAGCGAAAGCAGCAGTCCGTTTTCCGCAAGCAGGCTGTCACAGCTTTCACCTCTGAGCAGTCGGGCGACAAAGTCTGCTTCAACACTTTCAAGCGGGCATTCATCGGGCGGCAGAGTGCTTTCGGCGGCTGCTTCTTCAACATTCGCTTCTTCGGCCTCTTCCTCATCGACAATCAGCATTTCCTGCGTCACCAGTGCCGCGTCACGGATGCTTCCCAGCTTTGACAAATCAATCTCGATTTTCGGGCGGGCAGCCTCCCGAAGGCTTTTGAGCAAGCGGTCAATTGACTCGTCAATGATTTTGAGAACGTATTCTTCCGACTTTGCAGGTTGAAGTGTGGATTTGAAACCGAATTTCCGGCGCATACGGTAATCAATGTTTTTCAGCAGTTCGCCGACCTTGGCACTTTTCTTGCCGTCGCAGAAAACTCTTTCGCACGTCCAGCGCCCGCCGGAGCAGTTGAATTTGTAAATTTCGTTAATTTCATAAACACAGTCCGGGTGCTTTTCTTCTTCAAAAAACACTGCGGCACGGAACATTTCGTGGCTGATGATGTAGCTTGAGCCGAACAGGTTTTCATAAACGCTTTTTCCGGGTGTGTCGGAGCAGTAATCCGCAAGACTGCTGTAAACGTCAAAGACCGCTTTCACAACCTCGTCCGGATGCAGTTTGTAAAACCTCGAATTCCCGAGATTATATGCGGAAAGCGAGTTCAGTGCTGTGAAAACCTCTCCGGCTGTTTTGGCTTTAAAGTTTATTAAGGTGAGCAGAGCGTCGTCAAATATGTCCTCGCCGGAGGCGCTCAAAAGAGACTTGTCCAGGTTGTAATAGATGACATAATCCCTCAGCCACAGGCGGACATAGTAGGATATGCGCTTGTCAAATTCAATGTAGGCGTCCGTGAAGCTTTTCAGCTTATAAAAGCCGTCCTCCGGGGAGGAAACACCGATTTGGTTGAGCAGCTCGTAAATGTAAACAAAAGCAAACGAAAGCGATGTTTTGCTGACATTTCCGCGGCGCACATCGGTTCTCCATGAAAAATAGCCGCGGAGCTGAAAATTGTTCATTGCCTGATATGTGGGGTAATATTTGAAAAACTCTCCGTGATAATCAAAGCTGTCCTCAAAATTCTCCATGAATTTGCCCTGGCGAAAGAACACGCGGGCATCCGATTCAAAATAAGAGCCTTTAACATCGGCGAGCTTTCTCATTTGCAGATATTGCGGGGGAGTATAGTTTTTCATTTGGGAGGCTGTGAAGAGAATCGGCTCGTCGCTGTAAACGCCGGTACCGGAGATTTTGCCGTCCGACAGTATTGTGTTTATCAGTTCACGGATATCCTCCACAGTATCACCACCCGGGAATACAGTTGTTTTTTGCGCTGCAATGCAGTTATTATACCACATTGCTGCGCGGATATCAATAGAAAAACGAACAAATGTGCACCAAATTGAGAGCCATATGCAGCAGTGGGCAAAAAAATAAACGTCACATTCCGGACGTTTATTTTTATGCACTATTTTGTTGTTTCGGCTTTTATGTGCCGCCGTTTTCAGCCTTGGTGTCAACTTGAATCTTTATGTTTCCGCTGCGCTAACCGTGGATAATTCACGGCTGCGGCTGGCTGCGTCTACGCCTGCGCGCCGACAATTCTGAAGGTATGCCGCGCCTCCGGGCCGGACGAATTGAAAACGAACGAAAAGCTGTAGGTGCCGTCGTCAGCGCAGCGCACGGTGTAGCCGTCATAGCCGTTTGAGGAGGCGAGTTCAACTCTGTTCCACTCCGAACCGTTCAGAACATAGACCTTCGGTGCTTTGAATGAGGTGAAGCCGTCAGCTTTCACGGCAATGTTGTTTTTGCCGCCGGATACGGTGAACTCGGCTGTGTTGCCGGCAGCCCTGACTGTGGGAACAAAACTGTCCTCAACCGCCGTGCCTGTTGATGCAGAAAGAGTAACCGGGGAAAGTGCGCTGTCCTCGCGCACGCTTTGAACAGCGCTGTCGGTTTCCTCTGTGCCTGTTCCCCAGGGCAGAAGAATCATGTTCACCGTTATTGTGTCGCCGGTGTCAAAGGAAATTGAGTCCTTGTCAAGAGTGAGACTGCCGCTGCTTTTTGCTGCTGTTGAGGAGTCTTTGAAAACAAAAGGTATATCCTGTTCCGCGCCGCCTACAACAATGCTGCTGTTTTTGACAATCAGGCCGAAATTGCAGCCGAAATTCTTGCTTAAGTAGTCGGAAGTGTTGTCCGAAATGTCAAAGAAGCCGAAATACGGGCAATTGCCGCCGAGGGTGTAATACTTGTTCCCGCCCGTTTTGCCGATATCAACCGTCACCGGGCTGTTGTTCGCGTTGAGATATCCCGCCTTGTTGAAATTGACAAAGCGGCCGTCAAAATAAAACAGACTGAAATCGCGTTTGAAGTTGCTTAATTCCACGGGCTGAGTGAATTCAATGCTGAGTGCGTAATATGTGCGGTTCTCATCTGTCTGCGGGAATTCAACGTGACGCAGTGAATATTTGTACGCACCGCTGTCGGCAACATAATAATCCGTCAGGTCGCTGTATGCAAGACCGGTGGAGCGGATGATGCTGCCGGCATATTCACTCAAAACGGTTTTGTCCTTTTTGAACAGCTTTGACATGTCGTTATATGTCATGAATTTGAGAACGCCCACGGAATTGAACTGCGGCTGGTCGCTCCAAATGTTGCCGCTTCTGCACCTGAAATCAGGCAGAGTCCAGCCGTCCTTTTCATACACAAAATACGGAGCTATGCAGTTGGATTCCGTAACTCCGGTTGAGAGGTGATAATAAGAGGTGTGGAATTCAATTGAGGAAACCTGCTTGAGTGGCACCTTTCCCCAGTTCTGATAAAGATTGAGCAATGTCAGATTCAGTGTTTCGCCCGATTTGACATACAGCGGGAAGTAGCTGTCGCCGTATGCGTAATCAATCGCACTGTAATACGGCTCTCCGCCGTCACCCATGAAGTTTTTTGAAACCTGGACATCAATCGGCAAAAGCGAGCTTGCTGCATCAAGCAGCGCCGCCGCCTCAAGCCCTCCGGACTCGCCGTTTGCGCGGAGGAATATTTCACGGTCACTGCCGTCTCCGGTGATTGAAAGGGGAGCAGAGAACTGCAATTCGGGGTTATTATAGGCGTTGCCGAAGTGGGTGCCGCTCATTGTGAAGGTGTATGCACCGGTGAGAGCGTCATATCCCGCATATTCCGCACCGCTGTTGCCAGCGCCCACTGTAACACCCTCAAGCGGATTGCGTTCCTGCTGTGCCGCAGCGCGTATGCCGTCAAAGGAATGCTCGGTGTCCGTCCAGACACGGCATCCGAAGGTGACGCTGTTGAGAGTGTAGCCGCCCGTTTCGTCATATTTGTTTATGCCCGTGCCGCTTGTGTAAGCGGCCTTTTGTGTTACGGTGTAATTGCCGTTTGCCGCCTTTACGTCAATAGCGGAAAAAGAACCGTCCGACGGCATAATGAAGCCCACGATTCCCGCGCCCCTGATGTCGAAGGCAACATATTCAACGCTTGACGGGTTCATTCCGTCAGCAGAGGTGTGCACTCCGTTTTTGTCCCTGATTTCGAGTGCCTCAACATTTTGCATAGGGATTTTTATTTCACTTCCGAACTCGGAAAGGTCGGTCGAAGGCTCACGGGCAAGAATTGTGAACTGCTGATAAAGCCTGTCTCCGTAAACATGGTATGCTTTGTCAAGCAGAAAGCCGCTGCGCTCAAAATCTCTGACGTGGCACTCCCAAAGGTATATGCCGAGCCTGATTGTGTTGACTCGCGCATCGCCGCTGCTGTTCCCGAAGCTGTGCTTTTTTCCGGAGGTGTCAACGCAAAAGGCATCAAAGGAATCTGCAATGTATACCGCGCCGTCCGGGTTGCACAGGGTAGCGGTCTTTTTGCATCCCGTGAGGGAATGAGTCAGCGAGCAGTTTTTGTTGTCCATGCGGTATGATGTGCGACCGGGGTCGGTGTAAACGCACTGAACCCGGTTCTTTGCGGAATAAGCATATTTTATTGAAGCAGTCATTGCACCTTCATCCGCTATGTTCAATGTGTCGGACACCTCGTTCCTGATTGGAATTATATGTACTTTGTTGTTTCCGCCGATGCCGAACAGCTCCAGAAACGCAATAAAAAATGACAGTACAGAAGCAACAATTTTTTTCAAAGCATTCATGTGTTTATCACTCACTTTGTGTTTTTCTGATAATACCGAGACAACCCGAACAGTTTTTATAACTATACCACAGAAATTATAATAAGGCAACAAAAACAAAGTGAAAATGGCCGCATGTTTTTACGGTTTCTCCTTGATGCTGAATACAGTGTTTCATTGTCCATAACATCTGAGCGGAAAAAAGCCGCGGGCAGCGCCTGCGGTTGAAAAAAAGAGACGGCACTTCTTCACCGTTCACGGTGAGAATATGCCGTCCACGATTTGGTTTTAGCTTTATTTTGTGCCAAAGATACGGTCGCCTGCATCGCCGAGACCGGGAATGATATAACCGTTTTCGTTGAGCCCTTCATCGACGTGAGCACAGAAAATATCAACATCCGGGTGAGCCGTACGCAGTGTTTCAATGCCCTTAGGTGCGGCGATAAGGCACATGAATTTTATGTCGCTGCCGCCGCGCTGTTTGATGAAGTCAATTGCGGCAACCGCGCTGCCGCCTGTTGCAAGCATCGGGTCAAGAACAATTATCTGGCGTTTTGCAATGCTGGGGGGAAGCTTGCAGTAATATTCGTGCGGTTCAAGCGTGGTTTCATCGCGGTAAAGCCCGATGTGACCGACTCTGGCTGCCGGAACAAGATTGATAACACCGTCAACCATGCCGAGTCCGGCACGGAGAATGGGAACAATTGCAAGCTTCGGACCGTCAATGATTTTTGCCTTCGTAGTCGTAATCGGTGTTGTGATGTCAACTTCTTTCAGAGGAAGGTCACGCAATGACTCATAGCACATAAGCATTGTGATTTCTTCAACCAACTCACGGAATTCCTTGTTCCCTGTGTCGATGCTGCGCAGAATTGAAATCTTGTGCTGAATTAACGGATGGTCAAAAATTGTAACTTTGCTCATGGTCAGACAACAAATCCTTTCGTTTTCAGTTGCCGCTGCAACTGTCAGTCCTCATCCTTGGCTTTTGAAAGCATGAGGTTTGTGAGAATGCCGAGAATAAGTGAAACGGCAATGGATGTGAGCGTGATTTTTCCCGCGGCAAAGGACAGGGAAAGACCGCCGACTCCGGAAATCAGAATAACGGACACAACGAAGAGATTCTTGTTTTTGTTGAGGTCCACATCCTTAATCATCTTGAGTCCGGAAACAGCGATAAAGCCGTAAAGAGCAATGCAGACACCGCCCATTATGCAAGCCGGAATTGACTGAACAAAAACAACAAACGGGGAAAGGAACGAAACTGCGATTGCACCGATGGCGGCATAGGCAATTGAAATGACAGAAGCGTTCTTTGTGATGGCTACGCAGCCGATTGATTCACCGTATGTGGTGTTCGGGCAGCCGCCGAAGAATGCACCGGCAATTGAGCCGACGCCGTCGCCGAGCAGGGTGTTCTGGAGTCCCGGGTTTTTGAGAAGATCTCTTTCGATTATCGAGGAAAGATTCTTATGGTCTGCAATGTGCTCTGCAAACACAACAAAAGCAACGGGAACATATGCAACCGCAACCGTGCCGATATAGGAGGCGGAAATCTTGCCGAAGCCGCCGAATGCGGTGATAAAGGTGAAATCGGGGACGGAGAAGAATGTTGAAAGACCGAAGCCGTCCGCTGTGAGTGTTTTGAAAATGTCAAAGTTTATGATTTTGATGGAAATACCGAGGTAATGTATTGGGAGAGATTTATAGAAAATCTTAATGAAAATTATCACTCCTATTTCCATAGAGCTTTTACTGGTGCCTCCAAAAGTTTTGTCGAAGATTACCTTTGT
>CAZIMM010000041.1:0-18291 GCA_964540415.1 uncultured Eubacteriales bacterium | reverse complement strand
TGGCTTCTGCCCTCGGGAAAAACAGCGCCGCAGGTTATGTAGCTTCTGAGCATCGCCATAAAATGCATGAATGAAACCTCGTTGATGTCCTCACCGAGATAGCACCAATAGCCGGTCAGAATCTTGCGCGCTTTCTGAGGAATATTCAGCGCTTCAAACACCTCCGAGGTGCTGTAGCCGCTTGTGCGCACAAAGTTCATGCAGTTCTTCAGAACATCCTTGACGACCGAAGCGGTGAATTTTCCGTTGATTTTGCCGAACATATCAATGGCATAAGACATTTCGTCGCCAAGAGCGAACAGCTTTGTCACCGATTCTCTGCTGCCCGGCACAAGCTCTTCAAGCTTGTTTATGTAGTTTTCAACTCCGAAGGGCATTGAGACATTCAGCTCATCCTCGTCCGAAAGGGTGATGATTCTGTAAGCCGACGGAACATGCAGCCAGTTGATTTTGTCGACGACACCAACTTTTTCAAGCACTTTTCTGTTGCTGCCATCACCGGAATCTTTGCCGACACCGCTGAGCTCATGCAATGAAGCCTCAAATTCAAACCGACCTCTCACAAAGCTTGTTGCAAAGCCGCCCGGAAGATTGTGTTGCTCCAGGAGCAAAACCTTTTTGCCCTCTCTTGCAAGACAGGTTGCCGCGGCAAGCCCTCCGTTTCCGGCGCCCACCACGATTGCGTCCCATTTTTTCATAAGCACAGCCTCCTGTTGACAGTAATATATATGAATTTCTTCATTACGCCGTGAGTCGGATAGTAGTACTTCCGGGAACAGAAAGATGCTGAATGTCGGGCAGTAAGAATTTAATATTTTGGGAACGCAAAAATCAGACTTTTCCGAAAGCTTCAAGCAATTTCGACGTCAACAGAAACGGCTCTGCTTATAATAATTTACCTTCGTTAGTGCGGCAACGGCATATGCACTGCCGAAGCTCTTTGAAGCCGGATAATTCATTTTGCCCTGAGTCAAAAAATCTTGCCTATAAAAAATAATTATATCAGCAACTCCCCTCTATGTCAATCAGTTTCCCAAGCCGTTTCTGATAAAAATACATATGAAATTAACTGCAACAAAATTAACGGACATACACCTGCTGTTGAAATAATCCGTGTTTATGCATTCTTAGCGTCAAATAAACTTTAATGTACTTTGGCACTTTGTGCGGAACAAAAGTGAAAAACAAAACAATGCGTTTTTGCACCGATTTCCGTTGCAAAAACGCACCATTTTCAGTGAGATGTTTACTTGCTTCTCCACCCGGAGATTTTTTATACCGTGAGAATATGAATACATCAAAAACATCTGCTGCGGGGGTTGTCAGCTCACGATTTTGTAATAAGCTCTTGCCGTTATTGCATAAACCGCCGAATATATTGCTGCGAACACAAGCGCTGTTATGACAAGTGCTATTGCAAAAACAGCAGTGTTGGTGAGATTGAAAACAACGAGCAGTCTCGAAATGATGGGGAAGGAGAACGCGAGGTGAACAAACGCCGCGACAAGGGGAAGGAAGAAAACCGTGAGCACCTGATTGCGGATGGTTTTCCTGACCTCCTCACGGCTCATGCCGACCTGCTGCATAATTTCAAAACGCTTTTTGTCCTCATAGCCCTCGGAAATCTGCTTGTAATAAATTATCATTACCGTAATCATCAGGAACAGCAGCCCGAGCACTATGCCGAGGAAAAAGAAGCTGCCGTGAGTTGAATAGAATTCTTCGCGGTAATCACAGCGGCAGTCAACCTGGAAGCTTGCCCGGCAGCCTGCATCCTTGAGTGCCTGACGGGTGCTTTTTTCAATGCTTTCCGCACAGGCGGATTTTTGCTCGTCGCTTCCGTCGAGGTCGAACTTTACATCGAACGTGATGTTGCTTGCCTTGTCTTTGCCGAATTGTTCAAACTGCTTGCTGTCGATGAACTCCAGAGTTTCGTTGTCCGGAACAACAATGAAATGAATGTTCTGTATTACCGCGCCAAAATGGCTCATGTCCGGGAAACTTTCAAAGCGTTCTCTGACAGTGTAAGTCTCTCCGAAAATCCGAATAACGTCGCCGGACTTTTCACCGTAATCGCACACTGCCGCTTCCCCTTTGCCTAGAGATATTTCCGAGCCTGTGAGAAGATTGTAATCTTTTTGAGTAATAAAACAGAGCTCGTTAACATTACTGCCTACGGAGAAATTGTCGGCACCGAGTGTGTAAAGATCGCCGCTGCGGAGCGTTGCAAAGGCAAGAAAGTTGTAATACCTCAGGTCTGTCGCATCGAACCCTGCCTTCTCAACTTCCTTCAGGATGCCCGAAAGAACGGTATCCTCAAACAATGCGGAGTGCTCTGCAGAATATTCGGTGTCTGCCTGTGAATACCCGAGCTGTACGCAGATGTCGGCGGGATATCTGCTTTTCAGAGCGTCCTCCGTTCCGGTGTACAGCGAAACTGTGGTTGAAACCATAACAAGAACCATGGTTGAAAGAATGCAGATGTTTGCAAGCCCGACCGCGTTTTGCTTCATTCTGTAAAGCATTCCGGAAACTGAGGTGAAATGCTTCGGATTGTAATAATAGTTCTTCCTTTTACGCATCACTTTAAGAACCGCGATGCTTCCTGCGACAAACAGGCAATAGGTTCCGGCAATGACCGCAAGCACGGCAAAGAAGAACAGTCTCATGGCTTCAATCGGGGATTCAACTGTGACCGCGATGATGTAGCCCGCAGAAAGGAATAACACACCGAGAATTGTGAGAACAAGCTTTGTGCGCGGTTCTTTTTCGCCCGTGCTCGAGCTGTGCAGCAGCTCAATGGTTCTTGACTTTTTAATTCTGACCACATTTGAGATGAAACTGATGAAAAAAATTGCAAGCATGAGACCTGCTGTGAGAAGAATGGCATACGGTGACAACGAAAAGCCGAGGTCAACCTTTGAATTGAGGAGCTTGCACAAAAACAGTGTGACGAGCTTGTCGAAAAGCATCCCGATAAGCAATCCCGACACAATGCTGATGCACGCGACGATGAGCGTTTCAAAAACCATAATTCCGGAAATGTGCTTTTTCTCCATGCCGAGGACATTGTAAAGCCCCAGCTCCTTTTTGCGCTGCTTCATAAGAAAGCTGTTTGTGTAGAGCAGGAATATGAGCGAAAAGATACCGATTACGATGTCACCCATGCCGAGTACGGTCTTGAGGTACGAGGCACCGTACATTTTTGTGATTCCCTCGTTGAATGTTATTTCGCACATCACATAAAACATTGCGGAGGTAAAGGCGGCGCTGATAATATAGGGGAAATACAGCTTTGCATGCTTTTTGACGTTGACCAATGCAAGCTTCATGAAAAGCAGACTATTCATCGCACTCACCGCCCGTTGCAATCGCAGTCAGAGTTTCGGATATTTTCTGGAACATTTCATCGTTTGTCATGTTCGCTTTGTAGAGCTGATGGAACACAGCCCCGTCCTTGATGAATAGCACCCTTTTTGCGGAGCTTGCCGCCTTGACGGAATGGGTGACCATAAGAATTGTCTGCCCGTCCGCGTTAATTTCGGAAAAGAGCCGCAGAAGTCCGTCTGTTGCGTGAGAGTCGAGTGCTCCGGTGGGCTCGTCTGCAAGAATGATTTTCGGATTTGTGATGATTGCTCTTGCAACGGCAGTCCTTTGCTTTTGCCCGCCGGAAACCTCATACGGATACTTTTTGAGGATGTCGCTTATTCCGAGCTTTGCCGCAATGGGCTTGAGCTTTTCGTTCATCACATCGAACTTTTCACCGGAAAGCACAAGGGGCAGGAAGATATTGTCCTGGATGGAAAAGGTGTCGAGAAGGTTGAAATCCTGAAACACAAAGCCGAGATTGTTGCGGCGGAAGCGCGCCATATCGTCGCCCTTCACTGACGAGAGAGCCTTGCCGTCGAGAACAACATCGCCGCCGGTGGGCTTGTCGAGAGAGGCAAGAATGTTCAGCAGGGTTGTTTTGCCGGAACCGGATTCACCCATGATTGCAACATACTCTCCCTGCTCCACAGAAAACGAGACATCAGAGAGCGCCTGAACGCGGTTTGCACCGAAACGGGTGATGTAAACCTTTTTTAGATTTTTAACTTCAAGAATTGCCATTGATGCGGCCTCCTTTGTTTTTTACGCTCTCATTATAGCAATCGGGGAAAAAGCAAACCATAATTTTGGCTTACATTTTTCCCCGATACCTTACATTTTTGCAACATACGGCTTGCAGACGGTTATTCGTACTTCGTCTCAACAGACGAAAGGTCAATGCTGACCTTTGTTCCGATTCCGACCTGCGACGTTATTGTGAGCTTGTGCGAAAGGCTGTCGAGCACCTTTTTGCAAAGATAAAGCCCGATGCCGGTGGATTTTTTGTCCGCCCTGCCGTTATAGCCGGTGAAACCGTTTTCACACACACGCGGCAAATCCTCCGGCGCAATTCCGATGCCCGTGTCTTCGATAACCAGCACACTGCCGGGCTCCGAATAAATTGATATTTTTCCGCTTTTTGTGTACTTCAGGGCGTTTGAAATGATTTGTTCGATGACGAACGAAAGCCATTTTTCGTCCGTGAGAACTGTCAGAGAGGTTTCACGGAAATCGAGGGATATTTTCTCCCTGATGAACTGACGGGCATATTTTTTAACGGCGCCTCTGACAATTGTGTCAAGTTCCTGCTTTCTGAAGACAAAGTCACTTGAGTCCGAACCGCAGCGGAGGTAGGTGAGCACCATCCCGACATATTGCTCAATTTTGAAAAGCTGCTCCGAAAGCTCGCCTGTGTTGCTTTCTCCGCTTTGCAGCAGCAGATTCATTGCTGCAATGGGCGTTTTGATTTGATGCGCCCAGAGGGTATAGTAATCCGTCATTTCGGACACCGTCGCGGCCTTTTCCGATTCCGCACGGCATTTCTCCGAAAAGAGGATGCGGACAAGCTCCGCATAATCCTCCTCCGGAAGGTTCTGCGCCGCGGGCAGCCCGCCAAGCTCCCACTTGACGGATTGGCGCAATGCGACAAAAAGCTCATGCCTTTTCTTAAAACGGAAAAAACCGGCTGCGGTTATCACCGAGCCGATAAAAACACATAATGCAATTGAATAGAAAACCGGTTCCATTGGAAGCGAATAGAGATAAAACACAAGTGAGAACACCAGCGAGAACGCCGTGAACATCATAAGGCTTTTGTAATGCAGTTTCAGATATAAAAAGAAAAGCTTCATATCATGCCTCGATAATGTAGCCGACACCCTTCTTAGTTTTGATGAAGTCAAAGAGTCCGTTTTCCTCAAGCGTTCTGCGCAGCCTTGTCATGTTCACGGTCAGGGTGTTGTCGTCAACAAAGCTGTCTGATTCCCAAAGCTTTGTCATGAGTATGTCGCGCGAAATCACCTTGCCGCGATTGCCCATGAGCACCTCAAGGATGCGATACTCGTTCTTTGTCAGCTCGATGCGTCTTCCGTCAAAGCCGAGCGTTGTGTCGCCCGTGTTCAGTATTGCGCCGCCCGCTTCAATCACGGCGGATGCCTGCGAAAAATCGTAGGTTCTCCGCAGCAGCGCCTGGATTTTTGCCATAAGCACTTCAAGGTCAAACGGCTTTGCAACAAAATCGTCGCCGCCCATGTTGACAGCCATAACGATATTCATGTTATCCGACGAGGAGGAGATAAAAACCACAGGAATTTTTGAAAGCTTGCGGATCTCGGCGCACCAGTAATAGCCGTTGAAAAACGGCAGGGAAATGTCCATCAGAACAAGCTGAGGCTCATATGCCCTGAAATCAATAATAACATTTTTGAAGTCTGTCACGGCATACGCCTCAAAACCCCAGGCTTCAAGGTGTGATTTTACGGCGGAGGAGATGACTCCGTCGTCCTCAACAATCATAATTTTATACATGGGCGTTTTGTCATTCCTTGTCCGTCAAATAAGCTGCACCGGAAGGCTGCAATGCACAGGGGATGAAATTCACTCGGCAATCGGCGCGCCGTGGGAAAGGCTATTGTATGGTGCTGTTTTCCTTGGCCTTCGCTGCGGAGGCGTTGGTGTCGATTGAGTTCCTGTAAACCACAAAACGGCAAAAGAGAAATTCGGTTATCAGATTGCAGACCATTGTGACCGCAAGAACAATGTATTCATTGACCCCTTTATCGTCCGCGAAATAGTTTCCGATTACAGTTGAAAGAGGGGTGAACACGCAATAATAACCGATAACCTTGAGCATTGCAATCGGCACGTTTGCGGCTGATTTGAAGGTGAAGCGGCGGTTGACCGTGAAGTTAAAAACCACCGAGAGTGTCAGGGCCGTGAGGTAAGACGGCCAATACGGCAGTGTCAGAAGCTCGTTCATTAAGGTGAATGACACAGCCTGAATTACGCCTGCGCCGCAGGAGAACATAACAAACTTTGCAGCTCTGAGCAGACCGCTTTTTTTACTGTCCATGTATAAAACTCCTTGTAACTGATATTTGATGACTGCCTCTCACCGGAACATTTATGTATTCCCGGCAAAAGTGCCGGAAAAATACAACGAGATGTCAGAATTTGCCGCCTCCGCCGCCGTGCGAGGTGCCGCTTGAGCTGGTGTGCACGCTGCTGCCGGAGCTTGAAGTTTCCTTCGGCCTTGCGGTTTTTGTCACGTTAACGTGTGAGAAAACATCGGCGCTGCTCGTTATCACAAGGCTGCCGGGGACAATATAGTCCGCCGCGTCGGCTCTTTTGACGTTGGTTTTCATTTTGGATCGGACTATCAGCGAAATGACAATCGCAATGATAAAAGCAACAATAATCAGCAAAACTTCTCTGCCGATATAATCTTCAGCCGTCATTTCCTCACTGTAGTCGGAGTCGTAGGAACCGCCGTAGTAATACCCGTCGTTGAAATCCCCGCCGTAAGATTCACCGTTTTCCGCCCGGGCAAGGAAAATGTCAACAAGGTCAAGGTATTTGTCGAACGCGCCGTACCAGTCGCCGTCCCTCAAATAAGGGAGTATTTCTGCGTTTATCGCGCTGTCGGTATCCTTGATTGCGCTGTCGGGGAAGGCTGTGATGCCGAAGCCGCACGTGGAAGTGTAAAAATCTCTGTTGCCCTCTTCACCGTTGTTCATGTTGATCATGAACAGCAAGCCGTCACGGTTTTCACCGATACCGTAGCCGTTGTAATCATAATAATCGTCGGCATAGTCGGCAATCGTTTTGTTCCCGATGCTGTTTGTGGTGTGCAGAACAACATCAAAGCTGTAATCTGTCCGAATGCTCTCGATTTCGGTGAGAAGCTGCTCCTCCTGCGAGTCGGTGAGCAAATCCGCATCGTCAACAATTTGTTTGCCGCCGCTGTCGGGCGCGGAGTAGTCGTAATCCGAACCGTATGTGTTGCTCACGTTACCCTCTGCAAACGCGGGAACGCAGAGCATGAATGCAAGAAGCAGAACGAACACTCCGGATATGGCCTTTTTCATGTTTATTATCCTCCGTTCCGTTAAAATACGAAAAACTGACCCACGGCGATAACAGCCGCGGCAATCCCGCCGAGCATCAAGAAGAATTTTTTTCTGTCAACCGGCAGCTCACCGGAAACCTTTCCGGTTTGGCCGTTGACGGCGTAAATATAATTCTTGTCTTTATATCTCGTTGTGAGCATCCACACAGGCAGCATGGCATATTTGTAGCTGCCGTCTGTTGTGTTTATGCTCGTGTTGCGCGGTGTGACGCTGGTATAGCCGCTGACCGTTGACGCAATTGCCGTGCCGGTGCTGTTTTCAATGCGGCTTTCCGCTCTCGGAAAACTTGCGGTTGCGTCCACATCGTATTTGTCGGCAAGATAGCCGGAAAGATACGCGGGGTCGAAAGCAGCCATTTCTTTGTAATCAAACGGCTCAAGACCCTCCATGTAGGCATCGTCCATTTTGCTTGAACCGTCGGCAGGAATGTTTGAAAAGCCCAATCTTCCGGAACGGTAAACATTGTAGTGCTTTGTCTCCGTGTAGTTGTAATTTGAGTCGCTCCAGGTTCTTGTTCTCGTTGCGTCAAAAACGATGTTTGCGTTTGCGGTGCAGCCGAAAAGCCAGAACGGAACATAAACTCCCTGCATCTCTTTTATTCTGTTTTCACTTTTAAATATTTTCGGCAAAAGGAACTTTCCCTTGTAAAACTCCTTAAGCTTATTGACTGCGTCATCCTTGCTCAGCTTGAAGGGAAGCACACAGTCCGGCTTGTTCATCCCCGAAAGCTGACCCGCAAGCACAATCGGACTGCCGCAATACGGGCAGGTGCTCGCCGCCGTTGTGCCGTCCGTTACAATCTGCGCGCCGCAGGAATTGCATGAATAGCTGTTCATGCCGTCGAGAGTTTCACCCCGGTTATCCGGCTGCCAATCGTAGCTTGATTCCGGCGGAACCGAGTTAAGCATTTCCGCATATCGGTTTAGCTCCTCCTGCGTGAAAATGCTGTCACAGCTTTCGCATTGGAACTTGCCGTTTGTGCTGTTGTATTTGATTGCACCGCCGCAGTTCGGGCATTTGTAATCTAAAATCGCAGACATTTTTTATCACCTCATGTCACAAATTGTCGGATTTTTTCCGTGATTATATCTGTAAGTATGGCACAGTAGCCGCTTTTTGTCAACTTGTTTTTGCCCCCGGTTACTGCCCAAAGTATACCTTGCAGGCGATTTCGGCGGGCACGGAAACCTCCGGATCGCGTCCTTTTTCCATGCGGCAGGTAATGTCTCCGAAGGGTGTCGGCATGACGATTTTGCAGCGTCCCAATCCGTAAAGATTCGGAGAAAGTGAGATTTCCCGAAAGCCCGGCCTGAGCATTTTGAAGCCGAGAAGCTTTGACGAGAGCTGATAAAGCGCAGTGCCGCCCCAAGCGTGGCTGTGGTCAAAGCTGTAGCCCTCTTCGGGAGCAAACCAGCCCTCCTTCAGCCCCTTTGAGCATTCGGCGACAAGAGGCTTCCACATGTCGAGAATCTTCATCCCGTATTCCCCGAACAGACCGACTTTGTCAACCGCCTCCAACACAAAATGCATGAAATACGGCTGAACCTGCGGCATCCCGCTTTCGAGAACACGTTTCAGCAGCCCTTTCGCCCGCTCACCCTCAACAATGCCGTACTGCACCGCGAGCACATTCGGATAGCGTGAAAAATTGCGCACATTGATGTTTGCAGGCAAATAATATTTGGTGTTCGGAGTGCTGTCCGTCAAGCCGTCAAAAAACAGCTCCCGCTCAGCGTCATAAAATGTTTTTATAAAGGCTTCGCGCAGAGTTCCCGCCCTTTCGGAGCATTTTTGAGCGTTCTCGCCGTCTGCCAGTATTCCGTAAATGTCCTCCGCCGTGCGCAGCGCCCCGTAATAAAAAGCGTTGAGCACGCTTTGACCGAGCGCCTTGGGCGGATGGTGCATTGAATAACCGAGCGTAACAACCCAATCGACAAACATATAATCCGGCGGTGTCTGAATCACACAGTCACTGTCTGTATATGTTTCGAATCGGTCAAGCAGTTCCCCGAGCGCAGTGCGGCAGTAAACAAGCAGATTCCTGTCCCCAGTGAACATATAAACATCCCTGAGCATCTGCACCCAGAGGAGGCTGTAGGTTGTGTGGAACATAATGCCTTCGTTGTGCACAAGCCAGTCGGCCGTGCGCATAACGTCAAAGGCGGCAAGACGCATGTCTCCGAACATAAAAGCCGTCATCAGGCTCTCGATGTAATAATCCCCGGTGCACGCGAGCAATTCCTGGTGCTTGGGACTGTCGAGATGCAGTGACTGCCGGCAGGTTTTTAAAGTGTGGGCGCAAACGCGGTGCACAAGGTTCAGCTGTTCGTCATCACTTTCAAAGCAGCCGGAGTGCTCAACCGGATAATGCGAAACCAACATCCCCGCCGTGATGCTCACCGGTGAGTCGGAGCTGTTTTTTACGCATATTTCATATCCGCCGATTGAATACATTCTCAAGCTGAGATAGTCGGTTTTTCCGCAGGCGTTCAGCAGCACCTCCCCCTGTGAAAACTGTCCCTCAAGCTCAAAGGGCTTTATGCGCGCTTCAAAGCATCCGGTGCTCTCAAGCGATATGTATCCGGCGTAAATCATATCAAAGGTGAAAACCGCTTTTCTCGTTTCGCCCGGCGCAACATTCAGCGTTCCGCCCTGTTCGGGAGACAGTTTTCCGAGATACAGCGGCGGTATCGGAGCCACGGCGGCATTCCACAAATCGCACAGCTCGGTTGCCGCCGCCCACGGATGCGGTTCAAGAGAAAAATCGGCACTGAAAATGTCGGTGTACTGCGGATTATACCGCACCTGCCAGCCGGAGTCCGTGCCGACAAAAGCTGTGCTGCCGTCTTCAAAGGTGAGGTGAGCCTCAAGATAAAACCCTCCCTGCATTCTTGAAAACTCGGTGAGCACGCAGGGGGTCAATCGCACCTGTGCAAATAAGCTCAGAAAATTTGAGTCAAAATCCTTTTCATAGCGGAAGGAGTAGTGCCGCGGCATAATGCAGGTACGGCTGAAATCACCGCCGGAAGACGGCGGACCGATGCCTTCAAGAGTGCCGTTGAGCCAAAATCGGTAAAAAGTGTCCGCACTGACTGTCATGCTTATGTGAGTAATATTCTTTGTGAAGCAGTATTCTTTTTTGAATTCCGTAACGCAGAAGCGGCAGCGGTCTGCCTCCTCTTTTGACAGTCCGCTTGTGTTGACATAAGAACGTTGAAACTCGGGATAATCCTCACCGCTGAGCCATATCCATTTTTTCATAACATCAGTCTCCGTTTTTATTCATTTTTACCGATATGATTTTAACACATTAATTATTCGTAATCAACTGACAAATTGCATCCGTACTATCCGAACAAGCACGAATCGCATTTTTACAACAATGCAGCACCGTATCAGACCGTGAACCGCGCTGATATTGCCGTGCAAGCAGGGGAAAAGCAGGATATGCGTAAAAATGCCTTCCGTAACTTGGGCAGCCGGTGAAATTTTCAGCTGAAACAGAAACTTTAAAAAAGCACCGTGTTAACAATACATCCAAAAGAGCTTCACGAACCGTAACACGATTTATATAACAAAAAAGCACCCGCAAAGGTAAGGCTTACCTTTCAGCGGATGCTGTGTTTTTTATAATTACGGATGGTGCACGCGATGTGCTGATTTTGCATAACAGAATGTTCTCCGGACATCAAATTGAACCGATGAATTCCATGACGGCATAGTGCAAGTGAGTAACGGGAGTATTTTCTTCAATGAGCGCAGATATCAGTTTTTCCACAGCGCAGCGCTATGTGGAAACATCTGCACAGTGATAAATAATGTTTCTTTGATTATTATTATTCAAAAAAATGCAAATACCGTATGTTGTGAATTCATCCGAATATCCGTCTGACATTTTCATTGATGTAATTTCATACTCGGCTTCGTTCATACTTCTCCCCCCATGAAAATTTCATACAGTTGTGAAATAATTTGTGCTTTTCGATGTGGCCTCCATGGTGACATAATATCACGGAAATATTTTTATGTCAATAAAAATTTATCAGTTCATAATTTTTTTGAAAATTTCAATATAAAAATGCACTTATCGCGACACTTAGCAGATTTTATGCAGAATGGTGTTTGCCGCAACACCGGATTGACGTGAACTCACATGTAATTTCAATGATAAACATTATAACCCGGCAAAATAGTTCAGCAACTTAAAACCCCCGATTCTTTTGAAAAGAGTGACAGCGGCTCAAACAATCGCTTGAGCCGCTGCCGTGATTCTATTAATCCTGATTTGCCGGAGTGTTGTCTCTTACCGTCGCCGTGCCGTCGTCGAACAGCTCAACAACCCGGTCGCAGTATTTGAGCATTGAACGGCGGTGAGTGATGATGAAGCAGGTTTGCTCCTTGCAAATCTCCGTGATGTTCTTGAGCACCTGAGACTCCGTGTTTTCGTCAAGCGCGCTCGTTGCCTCGTCGAGAATCAGAACGGGTTTGTTGCGGATGATTGCGCGTGCAATTGCAATTCGCTGTGCCTGACCCTCGGAAATTCCGCCTGCCTTTTCGGAAATGACTGTGTTGAGTTTGGACGGAAGCTTCTGAACAAACTCATATGCACCCGCCATAATCAGTGCTCGGTACATTTCACTCTCGGTTGCATCCTCCTTGCCGGTGAGCAGATTCTTTTTGATTGTTCCGGACATAAGCGTGTTGCCTTGAGGAACATACGAGATGAAGCGCCTTGATGACGGGCAGGCGATTTCATCCTCGTCTCCGTCCTTGATGTATTTGATGCTGCCCGTGTCCGGTGACACAAGCGCCATCAGCAGACGTATGAGTGTTGTTTTTCCGGCACCGGAGCTGCCGACAATGCCGACTCTCTCGCCCGGCTTTACACACAGATTGACATTTGAAAGAACCTTTTCGGTTGCATATGAGAAGTCAATGTTTTCGATTTTTACGCCGACTTTTTTCGGTACATCTTCATTGTCTGCGTATTTTTCGTTTTCAATGTCGGCAACCTCGCGGATTCTCCTTGCGGAAATGAGCATGCTGTAGAACTGAGGAATAATGCTTGACAGACCGCTCACCGAGCCCTGCACCTGCGAAACAAGGGAAATGAAAACGGTGAGTGTGCCGTAGGTTATGGAGCCCTTTGAGATGCGGTATGCGCCCCAGCAGAAGGCAACAACGTAACCGATGCTGTAAACTATTCTCATGAGTGCGCCCATAAGTGCGCTCAGACGTGAGCTTCTGAAAATCGCATTCAGGCGTTTCTGACGCATTTCTTCCATAGTGGCATCGTTGCTGTCCTCACGCTGGAATGCCTTGATAACAGTCAGGTTTGCAAGAACCTCCTGCATAAAGGAGCGGTATTCTGATTCGTTTTCACGCAAAAGGAGCTGATATTTTTTGTATTTTTCCTTAAAGAACAATGCGCACGCAGCACCAATCGGACCGATGAAAAGTGCAAAAAATGCCATAACGCGGTCGTAGTAAAAGAGGATGCAAAAGGCGATAATCAGACGGATGAAGGTCAGAACCGTGCTCGGGATGAAGGAAATCAGTCCGCCGGACAGAGAGGAAATGTCGCTCGTCAGGCGCGTTACAAGGTCGCCGCTGTGAAACTTTGTCACGTCCTTCCACGCACTGCGCTGAATGGCTGAAAACATTTCGGTGCGCATCCCGAAAGAGAACTTCTCGTTTATGTAATCGCTCAGAATTTTGCTGCCGATGCCGATGATTATTGAAACGAGAGTAGTTACGCACATATATGCCATGTTTCGAAAGCTCAATGCGCCGACAGTCGCACCGTCAACAACATATTTGCCGATGATGGTGCTCACATAAGAGATGACAAGTGAAATCAGACTTATCATCATCATTATTAAAATGTTGCTCTTGAATCGGGATATAAGCTTCCACATCCATTTGATGTAGTCGCTTGTTTCATCCCAGTTTTTGAACAGCTTCAGAATTTTTTTCAGCTTTGTTTTCATTTCGTGTTCTCCTTGCGGTTCTTTTGGCTGACGACGAACGTCGGAATATGTTATTTTCACATCGCTCACCGGAAAATGTTCACTGCGTGGTAGCAGAGGCGGTAAATCAACCGTGCAAACTTCGGACATTTAATTTTAAGAAGCATATAAAACGTCATTGCTCTGCGCCATGCGCCCTTGTTGCAGAGCACGGTCTTGCCCTTTCTGATAACCTTCGGCACATACGCGACAAGTTGACCCGGGCGGATTCCCTTTTCGAGCACATACTGTGCGTCGCCGAGAAAATCCATAACGCCGTCACTGTCAACCGAATAAACTCTGTGCATCACACAGCCGCCGTTTGCGCGCTGAAAAAGGAAAATATCTCCGCGTTGCGGCGTGTGCCCGTCAAGCGGCGCAAAAAACACGGTGTCGCGTGCATCAAGCAAAAACGGAAACATACTGTTGCCGCGTACCTTCATCAGCACCGTCTGACCGTTCCCGAGCGATTCGAGTATCAGCGGCATCAGCTCATCCATATAAACGGAAAAACCGTTTTCGTCAATGCTCAAATCAGCATACCTCCGCTTTTTTCGTCGCCGTACATGGCAAGTGCATACCCGATGCCGGCAAAGCCCTGCATCAGTCCGGAATTCATGTCGCAGGTGTCAAGCGGGTGGAACAGCTGTGCTTCTCCGTTGAGGACCTTTTCCTCAACAGAAGAATATATCTCGTTTGCCGCGATGCCCAAAGCGCTTGCCGCCATCAGCTGTGAGGAAGACCCGCAGCAAAGACTGTCCCTTTTGGCGGGCTTCCGGGTGTTGATGCAGGCGACAGCCCGTGCAATATCCTGTGAGCAAATATTCCGGATTTTACTGCTTTCACAGTATTGCGAAAGTTGCTTTCTTGCCATACCGATTCCCGGTGCGCCGGAGCACCAGCCGTTCATATATCTCACTTTTTCGGTGCTTCGCAAATCACGCCAGTTTCCGGCGGCAGTGTCAAAATATTCGTTTTCCCATTCAAGCAGGGAGATGATTTTTTCATCAAAAGCGTTGCCGCCGGTGACGGACTGCACAGCTCCCATGGCGAGTGCAATTCCGGCAGCGCCGTGGGCAACACCTGTGAGTGTCGGCTTGCAGTTGCACAGCGGTGCGGCAAGCGCATTTGCAAGCGGAAGAGCAATTTCTTTCGGCAGCTTCGGTAGCTGCAGGCAGACAGCGGCAATTCCGCCGAGGACGTCGCCGATATCGGTTATTTCGTCATCAACCAAAAGACGCGAGGCAAGCTTTTCGGCACGAACGGAGAATTTGCTGTCGCCGGTCAGCTCCGAAATGTGAAGAAGTGCCGCAATAAGCCCGGAAGCACCGTCGACAAGCGAACAGTTTTCCGGCGTCAGACCGACCGGACAGTCAGTGTACATAATTGAATCATAAAGCTCAAGAAGCCTTGAAAGACGCTCAAGCGAAAGACTGCTGCCGGTTTTTCGGTGAATCGCCGCACAGCAACACATAATGCCGCAGATGCCGCCGTAAAGACCGGGACCTACGCTCTTGAAAAAAACATTTCCGTTTTGCTCAAGGTCTGTTGCAATATATCCGCTTGCAAGCGAAGGAATAAATGTATCGTAGAGAATATTTTCAATTGTCTCAATTGCCGAATTTCCGCTTTTGACAAAGACGGTTTTCTTTTCAAGAGGACGTGTTGACGCAAGAGCTTGCGAAATAACGCGGCACTGCGAAAGCAGGTCGGTTTGATTCAGCTCATCAAGTCTTTTCAGAGCCTTGTCAACAGGGGAGAGCGACAAAAAGTTCTTTGCTTCCCTGCCGCTTTCGGAGCACAAATCGCACGAATTTCCGCGTGTAAAAAACAGCGGAACATCACTTCTCAAAACCGCTTCGATTTCCTCATTGAGTATGTCGCGCATCACGTTGATTCTGTTCGGGTCAATGTCGTTTTTGTATGCCCGGGCAAGAAGCGCATGGGCAAGAGAAAGCTTTGCGGCATCGTCCTGCCTTTCAACGAGAGTTATAATCTTGCCGTAGGTTTGCGTGGGACGCAGAATTTGTCTGAAGGCACAGGTGTCAAACAAATGAAGCTGCCCGGCAATGAAATCGCGATTTTTCATTGCAAAGTTGTATGCCGCGTCGAAGCCCTCAAGCAGCTGTTCCTCATAATCATACGCCGCCTGAGGCGTTCCGTCAAGAAAAATCAGATTTTTGCTTTCGGAATTGCTCCCCGTCAATCCGCCGAGGTCGGTCGGCTCATCATCGATAAGTGACCTGTTCGGCAAAAGCTTGCTGTTCATCACGCTGTCCGAAAGGCTCCTAAGGGAAGAATAACCGACACGTCTGACAATTTCACCGGTGAGCAGGGTCTCAAGGTCAACAAGAACAGGGGAGTCCGCGCAGGCAATGAGATTCTCACAGTGCAGGTCGGTTGAATTGAACAGATAGGCAAAGAACAAAAGTGCTCCGCAACGGCGGAAATAATCGCAGACCTGCGCTTTGTCCCGTGCGGGCGTGTGCTTCACAATTTCAACATCGTGAAAATCCGCGCCCTCGTGCAGAACATTGACGCTTGAGGGAGCAAAAATAAAACCTTCCGAACGCAACGAATGCAGGAAGGTTTGCCACGCACGTTCAATCTCTGCGGTGCGCGGCTTGCGAATATATTCATCGGTGCCTTCCCTGACAAGTTCGGTTGCCCTGCCGTTGTGACGGTCACCTATTTCTTTTCGTTCAATCGACATTCCGTTTTTTCTGCAGGTCATCATAGCGCTTTTGCGCTTCCGCTGCCTTCTGCGGATATTTCACCTTCCAGCAAAGACGGGGAGAGACAACGCCCATTTTTCCTGTGTCGTTGAAATGCGCGGCAACGCAGGTCAGGCAATGGCTTCTGAAGATGCATCTTTCGCATTCGGCAAGTGATGGCACATCGCACGCCCACTCGGAAATGTCTTTCCAGCAGTTCATCAAGCCGTCAACAAGCGGATGACGGACAATTCCGTCAAGCGTGACGCAGGGCTGCATATCGCCCCTCCAGTTGATGTAGCAGGCGTTTCTTGCCGCTCCGCAAAAAATGCCCTTCTCGGGGACATTGCTGTGAGGAGTTGAAAAAGTTTCGGGTCTCACATAATCATCTGTATATTCAATTCCGGCGGCATCGCAACGGATTCTGTCCAGAATGCGGGCATATTCTTCATCGTCAATGCCGTTTGCATCAATTGTTTCGGAGGAGCAACGGTCAAAATCGGAAAGCATGCTCGTGTGGTTAAATCCGATACCCAGTTCCTTTGTGAAAAGATAGGTCTGAAAAAGGTCATCAATATTGTCTTTGACGGCAGTGTACTGAGCCGCCACATTGAAGCCGTATTCCTTGAGGCGCCTGATGTTTCTGTAAGCGTCTTCAAATGCATTTCTGTTGTTGCAAAGCTTTTCATATGTTTCGGCAGACGCGCCGTAAAGAGTGATATAAAGCGATGAGGGGGGCTTTTGTGTCCACAGGGTGAAAATCTCGTCAGTGATGTGAGTGCCGTTTGTGAGAATTGAAGCTGACATTCCCTTGTCATAGCAATAGGAATATATTTTGCAAAAATCCGGATGAAGTGTGCATTCGCCGCCCGTGAAGCTCGCCGAAAATACCCCGTTTTCGGCAAACTCGTCAATAAGCGGCTTCCATTCCTCAAAGGACAGTATGTGCCTTCCCTCGGCTTGTATTTCATCGGGTGTCATACGGGCATAGCACATTTTGCATTGCAAATTGCAAAGCGGAAGCAGCTGTATGGTGAAGCTGAACAGCTGTCTTCTTGCCCTTGTGGTGTTTGAAAAGTACACACCCAAATAGTTTTTCATATCCGGATTTTTCTTCAGCAAATCATAGAGTTCAGACATGAGGGCTCCTTCTCAATCCACATCCACAAGCTTGTTTTCGACGAGCTTATCAATGTATTTTATGACATCTGCGTGTGCAAGCTCAACATCCAGCGAATACTTGTCCGCAAGAGCCTTCACAAGGTCGTCAACCGTGACGGGCTTGTCAAGCAGGTTCCAAAGGAAGGTGCCGGAATCGTTGAGGACGAGCACCGCACCGTAATTGATTGACTCCGGTCCGCGCGCAACAATAAGATGGTCTCCGGCAATCTCACGCAGTATAAAGGTGTCTTTTCTTTTGTATGTCATTTTGCATTTCCTCTTTGTTTCGTTATAGTCGTTGCCGAAAACGGCGGAGTAGACGGCCTTCACCGCGTCCTCGGATATTGTGCATTCAAGCACATAGGAGGGCACGGTTCGGGCAAGATGCTCAATGTTTTCCGAATACTGTGCTTCAATGCCTTCGGTTATCGGAAAAACATAGTTGTTCAGGTAAAGCCGAGAGAATGCCTCTGCATTAGACAAAAGACGCGCTTCGTTCTTCTTTGCCTGTTCAACAAACACAATTGCCCTGAGGGGAGCGCAGCTGTTGATGAAGCAATGCTCTTTGCCGCTCCACGGTGAGCCGTGAACAAGAGGCGTTTCACCGTCGAAAATCACGCACGGCTGGTCAAAATTGATTGCCCACGCACTGAGATTGTCGCGCCACAGCGCTGCCTGAGTGCTTTTACCGGCGCCCGAGAGTCCGCAGAACATGATTCCGCTTTCGCGGTGAATGACCGCGGCGGAATGAAGAAGCAGGTTGCCGTTTGCAATGAGGGTGTATCTGTACGCAAGCATCAGGAGGTACTGCGCGGGCGCGGCACAGGGAACATCCCCGGGGCAGTGAAGCTCAACGGATTCAAAGTCCTCGGAAAGACAAAGATAAACTCCTTCTCTTGAAAAGACATATCC
>CAZIMM010000040.1:0-18360 GCA_964540415.1 uncultured Eubacteriales bacterium | reverse complement strand
GGATAATCTCTCCATGCTTCTGGGCACGGCGGGAGCCAACTACATTCTCGGTGTTCCGACGAGCGACGACATCATGTTGAATTATCAGACGAACGCCTATCACGATGTTGCGGCAATCCGCGAGATTCTCGGGCTGCGTCCCATCAGGGAATTCGACGAATGGCTTGAGAAAATGGGCATATCGGAAAACGGCAGGCTCACAAAATATGCCGGAGATCCGACCCTGTTCACTTCACATTCGGGAGGTGCCGGCAATGGATAAACAGCAAATCGAGAGCATCGTTGAGGCTGTTCTCGCGCAGATAAAAACTCCGCAGGCAGTGCCAGACTCTTCAGCAGGCATTGCCCCCGCGCAAACCGCGGAGGCTTCCGACAGTCCGGATATCCCCGACATCGCAAGCCCGCAGGTCAAGGCGATTCCGCTGCTTGATTCACCGTGCGACCCCGAAGCGCTTGCACGGATGATGTCAAAGACCCCGGCGAGAATCGGTGTGGGCTGTGCCGGAGGAAGGCTCAAAACTCAAACCCTGCTCGCCCTGCGCGCAGACCATGCCGCCGCGCGCGATTCCGTGTTTCTGGATGTTGACGAAAAACTCATTGAATCGCTCGGGCTTTTCAGCGTGCGGACAAAATGCTCCTCAAAGGACGAATACCTTACCCGGCCGGATCTCGGACGGCTGCTTTGCGACGAGGGCGTACAGACTGTAACACAGCGCTGCCGCAAGGCACCCGATGTACAGATTATTGTTTCGGACGGATTGAGCTCAAAAGCAATCACGGCAAATGCAGCAAACATCCTCCCCGCCATTTCGGACGGGCTTGAAGCAAGAGGCATTTCGCAGGGCACTCCGTTTTTTGTGAAATACGGCAGAGTCGGTGTGATGGACCATGTTTCCGAATTGCTTTCGGCAAAGGTCACCTGCATTCTCGTGGGCGAGCGGCCCGGCCTCGGCTCTGCGGAAAGCATGAGCGCATACATCGCCTATGATGCGAAAGTTGCAATGCCCGAAGCAAACCGCACGGTTGTTTCAAACATCTACAGCGGCGGTGTCGCGGCTGTTGAGGCGGGAGCTTACATTGCCGAGCTGATTGAAAAAATACTTGCCGCGAAAGCAAGCGGCGTAAACCTCAGAAAGTAGGACTGTTATGAGAGACGATGCTGTCAAAACCAGCGTGCTGAGCATTCAGATAATTCCGAACGCCGAGCCCGCCCTTCTGAAGCGCATGGGTGCATCGGAGGGAATGCGCAGCCTCGGGATTTTCACAACAGACTGCGATGATGTCTCCTATGCCGCGCTGGACGAGGCAACCAAAAGAGCGGCGGTAAACGTGCTGTACGCAAAGAGCATGTACGCGGGCTCTTCAAACGCCTCCACAAGTCTGGCGGGTGAATTTGTCGGAGTGCTTGAGGCGGCTGACCCGGAGGCTGTGAGAAGCGGCATTGAGGCGGCAGTTGACTTCATTTCCGGCGACGCCTGCTTTTACAGTGCCAACGACGACGATTCAATTGTCTATTTTGCCCATTGCATATCCCGCACTGGAACCTACCTTTCAAACCTTGCGAATGTACCAGAGGGCACGGCGATGGCATATCTTATCGCCCCGCCTCTCGAAGCGGTTTGCGGAGTGGACGAGGCGCTCAAGGCGGCAAAGGTCAAGCTGAGCGTTTTCTTCGGACCGCCGACGGAAACCAACTTTGCCGGTGCTTTGCTCACCGGTGAGCAGGCGGCCTGTGCCGCAGCGTGCGACGCGTTCGCCGCAACAGTTAAAAAAATAGCAGCAGACCCGAAGATTCTTTGAGGTGACTGATAATGACATTCGATAAAGACTTACAATCAATCCAGGAGGTACGCAACCTCGTTTCCGCCGCAAAAGCCGCGCAGAAAAAGCTTGCCGGCTTCACGCAGGAGAGGGTTGATACTATCTGTGCACAGATAGCATCTGACTGCGCCGCAAACGCCGAAAGGCTTGCAAAGATGGCGCAGGAGGAAACCGGCTTCGGCGTATGGCAGGACAAGGTTCTCAAAAACCTGCTCGGCAGTGTCATCACCTGGGAAAGCTGCCGCAGCATGAAAACTGTCGGCATCATAGGGGAGGACGAGAGCAGGGGGCTTATTGAGGTCGGAGTGCCGATGGGAGTTATCGCCGCGCTCATTCCCTCAACAAATCCCACCTCCACCACAATGTACAAAACCATCATTTCCATAAAGGCGGGCAACGCCATTGTGCTCAGCCCGCACCCCAATGCCAAAAACTGCATTCTGGAAACGGTTGCGGTCATCAAGGAGGCGTGCAAAAAAGCCGGCGCGCCGGACGGCATTGTGCAGTGCATTTCGCTGACAACAATGGAAGCGACAACTGAACTGATGCGTCACCGCGATGTCGGTCTCATTCTCGCAACGGGCGGCGAGGCAATGGTTCGCGCGGCTTACAGCTCGGGCAACCCCGCAATCGGAGTCGGCCCCGGCAACGGTCCGGCTTACATCGAGCGCTCGGCAGACATACCCAAGGCGGTTGCGAGGATTATTGACAGCAAAACCTTCGACAACGGCACAATTTGCGCCTCCGAGCAGAGCGTCGTCACCGAAAGCTGCATCAAGGACAAGGTTGTTGCCGAGATGAAAAAGCAGGGCTGTTACTTCCTTTCCGCACAGGAAAGCGAAAAAGTGTCCGGATTCATTCTCCGTTCAAACGGCACAATGAATCCGCGAATTGTCGGCAAAAGCGCCAAAACAATTGCGGACATGGCAGGAGTCAGCATTCCCGAGGGCACAAAGATTCTTGTTTCCGAGCAGACAACCGTCGGCAAAACAAATCCGTTTTCGCGTGAAAAGCTCTGCCCGATTCTCGCGTTTTACACACACGACAACTGGGAGGACGCCTGCGAAAGATGCATGGAAATCCTGTTCAACGAGGGTGCCGGACACACGATGACAATCCACTCGCAGGACAAAAAAGTGATTCGTGAATTCGCACTTAAAAAGCCGATATCCCGCCTTTTGGTCAACACCGCGGCGGCACTCGGCGGCGTGGGCGCAACAACAAACCTTGCCCCCGCACTGACTCTCGGCTGCGGCGCTGTCGGCGGAAGCGCAACGTCCGACAATGTCACCCCTCTCAACCTCATCAACATCAGGCGCGTCGCATGGGGAGTCAAGGAGCTTTCGGATTTGAGGAGCTTCTCCCCTTCTTCACAAACCGCGCCGGCAGCTCAGCCCTCCCCCACCGCTCCGGCAGTGGATGCCGCGCTGGTGGAGGAAATCACAAAAATGGTTATAAGCCGTCTTGAGCGCTGACGCTCTCGCAGCTGATAATAAATCAAACAGACAATAATTTTTCAGGAGGAAATAACAATGGCAGCAACATTACAGGCACTCGGCATGATCGAAACAAAGGGTCTCGTCGGTTCAATCGAAGCGGCTGATGCAATGGTCAAGGCGGCAAACGTCAACCTCATCGGCAAGGTACACGTCGGCGGCGGTCTCGTCACGGTTATGGTTCGCGGCGATGTCGGCGCAGTCAAGGCGGCAACAGACGCGGGCGCGGCAGCGGCATCCAAGGTCGGCGAGCTCGTTTCCGTCCATGTCATTCCGCGTCCCCACAGCGAAGTTGAATTCATTCTTCCCACACTTGAAAACTGCGACCGCAAATAAATAAGCAATGAAAATACTCACCGAGTTTGAGCTGAGAGCCATGTGCCTCGGCAGCGATGCGTCATTCCTGAGCGTTGCACCGGACGTTTTCATAACCCCCGGAGCAAAGGAATATCTCAGGGACAGAGGCATCGAGCTTGTCATTGAGGAAAAGGCCGATGGTCGTTCTGTAAAGTCGTATAACTTTACAAGTGATGGCTATGTGGACTACCTGACCGGCAGAACATACGATTCAAAGCCGGAGCACATGACGCACATCAGAGGCAATGCCCTGGTGATGAAAAATCATCCGAGAATCGCCTTCAGGGGCCGTTTGGACAGTCTGGAGGCTCGCATTGTCGCATGTCAGCTTGCCGCAAGCGAGCAGGGCTGTTCCGCGCTTGTTGACGAGCTTGGCAAGGTTTATGACTTTACGCGTAACATTCTGTCCGCTGAGGTCAACGAGAAAAAAATCGAGAGCATTGAGCTGCTGGGAATGAACTCTCAGAGGCTTCGGTATGTCTCCCACCATGTGTTTGAGGAGTTCGGAGTCAACCACGCCGTTCCGGATTACAGATCCGGCAGGCTGTGCGTCGAGCTGAACCTTCTGCGAACCTCGGTGCGCGAGACGGAGCTTGCCGCCGTTGCCGCCTTCGGCACGGGGGAAGGAGTCACCAGACCCGACATCATTGAGGCTCTCAACAGGCTGAGCAGCTGCGTGTATATTCTTTACTGCAAAGCGCGAGGCGGCAAATACAATGTACCGCAGAAAAAAGAGTGATGACATGACAGAAAATGAAATTAGTGCGATTGTTAAAAGCGTTCTTGAAAGCGCTTTGAAAACGTCAAAAAGCGACTGCAGCTGTGAAATACCGGTTGAAGCATCGGCAAGGCATGTGCATCTCACTGTCGGCGCAGTCGAAAAGCTTTTCGGCAAGGGCGCGCGGCTTCAGAAGGTGCGCGATTTATCCCAGCCGGGGGAGTTTTTGAGTGACAAACGAGTCAAGCTCGTCACCCCCAAGGGGGAAATCGTCAACGTGGCAGTGCTGGGTCCCGAGCGTTCCGCCGTTCAGGTTGAGCTTTCGATAACCGACGCGCGTTCGCTGGGGCTTGACCCTCCCGTCAACCTTTCCGGCAACCTGTCGGGTGCTGCCGATGTGCTCATTTACGGCGAAAACAGCTTTCTGGAAGCTCCCGGCAGCGTCATAATCGCCAAAAACCACATCCATATGACTCCCGCGGACGCGCAGAGGTTCGGCGTTGCAGACGGCAGCTCCGTCAACGTGCGCGTAAGCGGAAAAAGAACTGTTTGCTTTGAGGGCGTCGCCGTTCGCGTGAGTGAAAAGTTTGCGCTTGCAATGCATCTTGATTTTGATGAGTTCAACGCCTGCGGGCTGACAAAGTGCGCTTCCGGCACGCTTGTCGGCGCTGCGGCAGGTTCATCTGCGTACTCCCCATCCGCATGCTCCGCCGCGCGGAATTCCGCGTGCACATGCGAAGCGAAAGTGATAACCGAGGCAATGGCTGTCTCGCTTGCAAAGAGCGGCTCTGCTGTCACTCTGCGCAGGGGCACGGTTCTCACACCGTCCGCCAAGGACGTTTTCCATTCAAAAAAGATCAGTGTTGAATTTGTTTGAGCCACTTTAAGGAGGATATCCGCATATGATTATATGTCAGGTTATCGGGCATGTCTGGGCGACAAAAAAAGAGGCAAGCCTTTCGGGCATGAAGCTCATGGTCGTCAAGGAAGTTGAAACCGATGTTTGCGACGGCAACACATTTGTTGCGGCAGACGTTGTGGGAGCCGGAATCGGCGAGCGCGTGCTCGTTGTCAACGGCAGTACGGCGCGCCGCGCTTTCGGCAAGGACGATCTGGCGGTTGACTGTGCCATTGTCGGCATAATCGACACTCTCGAGGTTGACAGAGAGCTTGCGGCGGAAACAAAGAAGGAAAAGAGCAGTAAAAAGGTATGAGCAGCTTTATTGATGCCGTTTTTTCGGCCGGCATAGTCGGCTGCGGCGGAGCGGGCTTCCCGACCCATGTCAAGCTCAACACGCAGGTGAAAACCTTCATCATCAACGCCGCAGAATGTGAGCCGCTGCTTCGCACGGACAGATATCTTTGCCGCAACAAGGCGCAGCAGATTGTGTCCGCAGCCGAGGCTACAAGGCAGCATCTCGGCGCCGATGTCTGCTTCATTGCGCTGAAGGCCTCATATCATCAGGAAATCCTGTCGCTTGAATCCGCCATTGAGGACGCAGGACTGAAAACTGTTCAACTCCGCAAAATGTCCTCGTTTTACCCCGCCGGCGATGAACAGACAATTGTCCATGAGGTCACAGGCAGGGTTGTCCCTCCGCTCGGAATCCCGCTGGATGTCGGCTGCGTTGTCTCAAACGTTGCAACGGTCTATTCGATTTATCACGCTCTCAAGGGTAGACCGTTTGTGAAAAAATATCTCACCGTAACAGGCGAGGTTGCTTCTCCGAGCGTTTTATGCGTGCCGCTGGGCACTTCTTTTGACGAATGTATATCTCTCGCCGGGGGCACAGAGTTCAAAGACTTTGCCGTTATATCCGGCGGCCCGATGATGGGCAAGGTGCTGACCGGTGAGCAGATAAATTCCGCTGTCGTCACAAAAACCACCTCCGGCATCATTGTCTTGCCGAGGGAGCATTCACTTGTCACGGCGTCGGAAATGCCTATTAAGCAAATGCTCCGGCGCGCCTCCACCGCCTGCATCAGGTGCAGCTTTTGTTCACAGCTTTGTCCGAGGCATCTGCTCGGCCATCCTCTTGAGCCTCATAAAATTATGTCGCTTCTTTCCGGCGGAACTCCGCCCGGTGAGCTGCTCGACAACGAAATTCTCCGCAGTGCTCAGCTTTGCTGCGAATGCGGTGTGTGTGAGATTTACGCGTGCCCCATGGGCCTGCAGCCGCGCAGGGTCAACGCCGCAATAAAACGCGAGCTTGCCGCTGCGGGTATCCGCGGCCAAAAGGGTTCGGATGAATACACCCCCTCTCCCCTTGCGGACTACCGCAAAGCGCCGACAAAGCGCATTGCCAACCGCGCCGGGGTGGGAAAATACTACAGCTTTGATTCTCACGCTTTTCTGGAGCATTCTCCGAAGAGCGTTTCGATAGCACTCAATTCGCACATCGGCGCTCCGGCCGTTCCCTGCGTTGCCGAGGGCAGCCGAGTTGAAACGGGCGACTTGATTGCAAAGTGTCCCGAGGGCAAGCTCGGAGCAAATTATCACGCCTCCGTTACCGGCACTGTGACCGGTGTGGGCGGCGGGCGCATCACTATCAATAAGGACTGATTGCCATGCTTGAAACTATAGGCTTTCTTGAACTCAACAGCATTGCCAAGGGCGTTGAGGCGGCGGATGCCGTGCTCAAGGCGGCTGATGTGAGTCTGCTTTTTTCCAGAGCCTCCTGCCCCGGCAAATATCACATTATGATAACCGGAGAGGTCGCCGCCGTCACGGCTTCAATTGAAGCGGGTGCGGCAATCGCCGGAGGCTGTGTGATTGACAGCTGCGTCATTCCGCGTGTGCATCCGCAGGTTATCGCGGCAATCGGCTGTGCCACACAGCCTGTTGAAACCGCCGCTGTCGGAGTAATGGAGTTTTTCAGCGTAACCGCCTCCGTTTTTGCCGCAGACGCCGCCGTCAAAGCAGCCGAGGTTTCTCTCATGGAGGTCAGGCTCGGCACAGGAATCGGAGGCAAGTCCTTTGTTGTGCTCACAGGCGAGGTTGCCGCAGTCAACGAAGCTGTCGAATGCGGCATCTCTGCAAAGAACAGCGAAGGAATGGTTGTTGCGAGTGTTGTAATCCCCAATCCGAGGCCGGAGGTCTTTGAGGCTCTCGAATAATTACGGAGATAAATACTATGAACGGTACCGTCGGCGAAAAAGTGCACAATATTCCGGAGGGCAGACGAACAGCTCTGCTTTCGGCTTGCGCGCACGTTTTTTCCGGGTGCGGTTATGAGCAGGCAAGCGCAGACGACATTGCAAGGCTTTGCGGTGTTTCCAAGGCGCTTGTCTTTCATTATGCACAAAGCAAAAAGGGTCTGTATGAGCTTGTTGAAGGCGAGCTTTCCCGGGCATGGCTCGACGCCGCCTGCTTCGCATTTGAGCACGGCGACGCCGATTTTTTTGAAATTATTTCTCTGCTTTTTGATGAGTTCCGCAAGCGTACCGAAGGCATTGATGACGCACTTGCCTTCTGCCGCCGCTTTTTGCCGGATATGGTTGAGAAAACACGGCGGGACACGGTGTCGGGCTGTTCCGGCTATATGTTCCGGCACGGTGCAGACCCGGAAACCGCCGCTGACCTTGCGTTTGCCGCCGCATTTTATTGCAGTGCAGCGTCCTTTGCTTCGGCCTGCGCCGAATTGAGAGATGCGTTTTACAGAGAGGGTTACGCATAAGCCCCGGCTTTTTGCTCCCTGTATTTTTCGGCTTGAATGTTGAACATTTCGGCGTATTTACCATTGAGTGCCATGAGCTCCTCATGTGTTCCGCTCTCGGCTATACTGCCGTTTTCCATCATATATATTTTATCCGCCATGCGTGTGGTTGAGAGCCTGTGCGAGATGAAAATAACTGTTTTGTTCCTCGCGGCTTCGGATATGGCGTTGTTCAGCTCGTACTCCGCCATCGGGTCAAGATTTGCCGACGGCTCGTCGAGAATGATATACGGGCACTGCTTATAGAAAGCGCGCGCAATCGCAACCTTTTGCGCCTCGCCTCCGGAAAGCTCCAGCCCCTCCTCGTCAAACTCCTTGAGCATCACCTTTTCACAGCCGCCCTTTTGCTCAACGTCGAAGCGCACGCTTTTCAGCGAACGCGTGACTCGCTCCGAATCGTATTCCGACTGCATTGCCACATTTTCACCGATGCTTGCGGCAAAGAGCCTGTAATCCTGAAACACCGCGGCAAATCGTTTTTTGTGGCTTTCGAGTGTTTGCTCTCTTATGTCAACTCCGCCGATTTTTATGCTGCCGGAGCTTACATCATAAAGGCGAAGAAGCAGATTTGTAAGCGTAGTTTTGCCTGCGCCGTTGTAGCCGACAAGCGCAATCCTGCTGCAGGGCTCGATTTTCATGCTGATGTTTTCCAGCGAGTCTCCCTCGTTGCCCTCATACCTGAAGCTGACGTTTTCAATGCTTATTGTCTCGGGAATTTCGGGTGCGGTTGCTTTTTCGCCGTCGGTTATTTTCGGCTCATATTCAACAAACTTTCTGAACTTTTCGATAAAGAGTCCGTTTTCCCTCATTCTCACGGAAAACCAGGTTGCCAGCCACTGAATTGTGCCTCCGATGGTCAGAGCACCGTTGAAGGTGGCAACAAAATCGCCGGCGGATGCTTCTTTTTTTACAATGATTTTCCAGCCCATGAGCAGCACGACAGCACCGCCGACAATCAGACCGTAAGGCAGTGTTTCCTGGCAGAACATGAGCTTCCAGAGCCTGCCCGTGAATTCATGGGTTTTGACATGGGTGTCAGCTGCATTTTCATCGTATCTCTTTTTTATCAGCCCGCACACGTCGTTCATGCGCAATTCCTTTGCATATTCCGGAAGATAGAACAGACGCATAAAATACTGATTTTTCCGCTCTAAAGGCATGAGAGCTTCTCTTCTTTTCACCTGCATTTTTGAAATTACCGAACCCAGGGGCAGCATGAGCAGGCCGCTGAGAATTATGAGCAGAAAACAGGTCATGTCAATCGAGGCGACAATTGCCGCAACGCTGACTATTGCCACCAGTTCCGACACCAGCCCCTTCATCATCCGCAGAACACTCTTGGCTTTTTCGTCCGCTGATTCCATGGCGAGGACGAAGTCGTTGTAAAACTTCGGGTCATCGTAAGCTGACATATCCATCTTTGCGGCGCGGTAGTAAAGCTCCTTCTGCATTTGAAAAAACAGTTCCTCGTGCTTGCGGTTGACATACATTTCAAAGAATATGTTGTTCCCGGTTTCGGCAACGATTATCACAATTGCAAACACACCGACCGCATAGGCTATTCTGCCGATATTCTCACCCGAGGTTACAACGTCAATAACATATTTTCCGAGCCAGACCTCCGCCATTGTCCACGGATATGATGTTGCAAAGCAGAAGAAGAACTCTCCGAGAACAAGCAGGGGCGCGTGGCGCATGAGATAGCGCAGCATGAAAATGTTGTTTGCGATTACTCTGCCTTTTTCCCTTTTTTCCTGACTTTTCTTTCTCATGCCGTCACCTCCTCTCTGTAGCTTTCCGCCTGAATTGAAAACATTTCGGCATATTTTCCGCACGCCCTCATAAGCTGTGCGTGGCTTCCTTCCTCGCACAGACACCCGCCGTCAAAGACGAGAATCCTTTCGGAAATTACGGCGCACGAAAGCCTGTGCGAAATATAAATAACTGTTCTTCCCCTTGTTGCCTCAATGAGCTTTTCATACATTTTGCTTTCGGCAATCGGGTCGAGTGCGCTTGACGGTTCGTCAAGCAGTGCAATTTCAAAGTTTTTCGCCAGCAGTCTGGCAATCGCGATTTTCTGGCTCTCGCCGCCGGAGAGCACGCTGCCCTCCTCGTCGAATTCCTTTGTTAGAAGTGTGTCCGCACCGTGCGGCAGAGTGCTCACCTTTTCAAGCACACCACTCATTTCCAGCGATTCCGCAACAATTCTTTTGTCCTCCTCACTCTCCGGCTCGCGCATTAGCACGTTTTCGGCAACAGTGAGGGACAGCAGCCGATGGTCCTGAAACACGCTTGCGAACATCCTGCGGTATTCGTCGAGCTTATACTCACGGATGTTGATTCCGTTGAGCAGTATTTCACCTGAAATCGGGTCGTAAAGCCTCATAATGAGCTTTGTCAGAGTGGTTTTGCCCGCTCCGTTCTGCCCGACGACAGCCACCCGTTCGCCCCTGTTGATTTTGAAGCAGACGTTTTCAAGGGCAAGCTTTTCAGAGCCGTCGTAGCCGAAGCTCACGTTTCTGAATTCAAGGCTTTCAAACTCTCCCGGAATCAGCTCTCCTCCCTTGATCTTCGGCTCATATTCCATATATTCACGCAGGTTCTGCACATACAGACAGTTTTTATAAATTTCCGTGAGCGTTTCCCCGACCCATTGCAGCACCCCCTTGAACCTGTTTATTGCGGTGATGAGAACCGCAAAGTCCGCAACGGCGAGATCGCCCTTAACAACGAACCTCCAGCAGGCGTAAAGGTAGCCGCCCACTGTCGGAATGATTCCGGAGAACAGCTCAATGGCGTTTTCAATCAGCGCCGCCTTTTTGCCGTACTTTCTGATTATACGGATGTTGTTTTCAACCGCCTGTGTAAAGCGCTTTTCGAGCACACCGAAAATTCCGCCGGTCTTTATCTCCTTTGCATAATCCTTGAGAAAAACCGTGCGCTTGATATACTCCTTCTCGCGCTCATACTGAGTCATTTCCTTGTCTTTTTTGTATTCCAGCTTGCCTGTGACA
Source organism: uncultured Eubacteriales bacterium (assembly GCA_964540415.1). Lineage (GTDB taxonomy): Bacteria > Bacillota > Clostridia > Oscillospirales > Acutalibacteraceae > CAZIMM01. The sequence goes on along the minus strand of CAZIMM010000040.1, from coordinate 7,238 downwards.
CGCTTGAAAACAAAGTGCATCACCGCACACACGGCAACAACCGTAATACGCGGGTCAATGCTGATTATGTAGGACATGAGCGCAACAATGCTGATTGTGCCCGAGACGATGAAAGCAAAGTTTCCCGCAAACTCTCTGAACACATTCTTTTGGGCAACATCCCTTGCCCGCTTGTATTTGTCATAAAACTCCGTGTTTTCAAAACATGCAAGGTCCATTGTCATGGTTTTGTTGAAAAGCATCATGTTGATTTCGCGGAAAACCTTGATGTTGAGCAGCTCGTTGCGGTTGATACGGAACCAGTAAAACACAAGCTCATTGAGAATTTTGCAGATTGCAACAAAGGCTATCACCTGTGCAAACTCGGCGAAGGTGCCGCCCTGTGTGATTATCTCCAGAGTCCGTTTGAGAAAATAGATGCAGTATATCACATCGTAATACACCTGATTCAGAATGTAGGACAAAACCTGAAAGATAATTTTTGACGGTGCTGCCCTGCCGATGATTTTCAGCAGGTAGATGCTGTTTTTGAGAGGGTAGGCTTTTTCTTTGGGCTTTTCGCCCCCGGTTCTTTTCTTGATGTTCAAAATTTCCTCCGTTCGGTTTCGGCGGATGTTAGAATGAGCGGCGTGGGGCATTTTTTCGGGCAAAAAAATAACGTCCCCGAAAAAGCGGGAACGCGTAACGCCAAAGCATTCAAATCGGACGCAACCTCACAAGATTGCCACCGCCGGCGGACACGTCATTTCCCTTTTTCTTCTGTTAAGTCCTGTTTTCATCATTTTTTTGTGTCCACCTCCTTTCAAAATCTTTCCATATATTACCATATTCAGTTTTGGATTGCAAGTGTTTACATAAAATTTTTAAGGAGAATTCTATGAAAAAGTCAACACGGATTGCCCTTGGTGTCACAACCTTTTGCGCCGGAGCGGCGGTTTCCTTTGTGAGCGTCGGTGAGATGTTTTACCGGATGCTCCTCACCTCAAAAGCGGTTCACGGCTCAAAGCTGCTTGAGGAGGACAAGGAATTTGAGGAGATTTTCAACACAAACGAGCTGATGCTCGACGGCAAGGACTGGCTCGAAAATGAGGCACAGACGATCAAAGTCACCGCCCGTTCCCCGAGGGACGGTGAAACGCTGCACGCCGTCAAGATTTACTCCGACACGCCGTCCGATGTGTGGGTGCTGTGCGCTCACGGTTACGCCGTAACAGCCGAAAGCAATGCGGCACAGGCAAAGCGCTTCCACGGCGAGGGCTACAATGTTCTTATGCCGCACCTTTGCGGCCACGGGGAGAGCGAATGCAAATTTGTCTCGATGGGCTGGCTTGACAGGCTGGACATCTGCGCTTGGATTGACGAAATCTGCGCGGAAAACCCTCAGGCGAAAATTGTGTTGTACGGCATTTCAATGGGCGGTGCAGCTGTGATGATGACAGTCGGCGAGGAGCTGCCGCCGAACGTGGTTTGCGCAATTGAGGACTGCGGATATACAAGCGTGCTTGACGAGTTCAACACCCAAATCAAGCAGGCGCTTCACCTGCCGACCTTTCCCTTCATCCCCGCCGCGGATTTTGCAACACGCATTCACACCGGCTGCAGCTTCGGCGATGCTTCAAGCGTGAAGCAGCTGAAAAAAGCGAAGATTCCCATGCTGTTCATTCACGGCGAGGACGATGATTTTGTCCCCTCGTGGATGCTCGAAGCATGTTATGAAGCTGCCGCCTGCGAGGAAAAAGAGAAGCTGCTTGTTCCCGGTGCGGGTCACGCTCTCTCGGGGCTTGTGAATCCGGAGCTGTATTTTTCCACCGTTAACGGCTTTATAAAAAAACATATAAATCTTTCACCGCAGCGCGGTTGACAAAGCCGCCGACAAGCTGTATATTTAAATTCTGACAGAAGCTTTTTCCGTTAAAGGAGACATTTTAAAATGCTGGTAAACATGAAAGACCTGCTCGGCAAGGCGCAGAAGGACGAATACGCGGTCGGCAGTTTCAGCGTGGCAAACATGGAGATGGTGCTCGGTGTGCTGCAGGCGGCGGAGGAAACCCAAAGCCCGGTTATCCTGCAGATTGCAGAGGTTCGCCTCAGGCAGTCGCCCCTTGCGCTGATAGGTCCGCTGATGGTTGCGGCGGCAAGGGCTGCGAATGTTCCGGTTGCGGTTCACTTTGACCACGGCCTGACACTTGAAGCAATTGCTCAGGCACTCGAAATCGGCTTCACCTCTGTGATGTTTGACGGCTCTCACCTTCCTCTTGAAGACAACATCTCAAAAACACTGGAAACCGTGAGCCTTGCAAAAAAGTATTCGGCAGCGGTTGAGGCGGAAATCGGAAGTGTCGGAGGAAGTGAGGACGGCAGCGAGGACATTGCAATCAACTGCGCCTCTCCTGCTCAGGCTCTTGAGTTCACCCGGCGGACGGGTGTTGACGCGCTCGCCATTGCAATCGGAAACGCCCACGGAAACTACAAGCAGACCCCTCACCTGCGCTTTGACATTCTTGAGAGCGTCCGTTCTCTCGTCGACGTTCCTCTGGTGCTCCACGGCGGCACGGGAATATCGCCGGATGACTTTGTGCGCTGCCGCAAAACCGGCATCAAAAAAATCAACATTGCAACCGCAACCTTTGATTCTGTAGCGAAAAGCGTTCGGGAGTCATACGCCGACGGTAAAATCAAGGGATATTACGATTTGCAGGCGGCAGAGGTTCGCGGGGCTTATCTCAACGCGATGAAGCACATAGAAATATTCGGCTGTGCCGGAAAAATATAAACCGAAAGGCAGAGTATAACAATGACAGAAATAAAGTTTGACCAAAGCAGGCCGCTTGACGTTATTCCGCTTGGCAGAGTTGCAATTGATTTCAACCCCACCGACATGAACCGTCCGCTCTCCGAAAGCTCCAACTTCAACAAATATCTCGGAGGCTCCCCTGCCAACATCGCCGTAGGTCTTGCGCGTCTTGGCGCAAAGGTCGGCTTTTTTGCAAGGGTTTCAGACGATCAGTTCGGCGATTACGTTACCAACTATTTCAAGAACGACGGCATTGACACCTCGCACATCTTCCGCTGCGAAAACGGTGAAAAGCTCGGTCTGACCTTCACGGAAATTCTCAGCCCGTCAAAGTCCAGCATCCTCATGTACCGTGAGGGTGTTGCCGATTTGCAGCTGTGTGTTGACGACATTGACGAGGAATATATAAAAAGCGCAAAGGCAATCGTCATTTCCGGCACATCGCTTTGCTGCAGCCCCACCCGTGAGGCGGCGCTCAAGGCACTGTTCCTTGCAAAGAAGAACGGCACCGTCGTGATTTTTGACATTGACTACCGCTCCTACACATGGAAAAACCCGGATGAAATATCCATTTATTACACACTTGTTGCCCGCAACAGCGACATCATTCTCGGCTCACGCGAGGAATTCGATCTTACAGAGGCCGTCTGCGGCGTCTGCGCCGATGACAGAGCTTCAGCCGCTCTCTGGCACAGCTACGGCAACAAGCTCGTTGTCATCAAGCACGGCAAGGAGGGCTCCTTTGCCTATTCCGACGACGGCAAGGCATACAAGGTCGGCACCTTCCCCGTTCAGAAGCTCAAGGGCTTCGGAGGCGGCGACGGCTACGCGTCAGCCTTCCTGTTTTCTCTGCTCAAGGGCAAGAGTCTCAAGGATGCGCTTGAATTCGGAACTGCTTCCGCGTCCATTCTTATTTCAGCCCACAGCTGCTCCGCCGCAATGCCCACCGAGCAGGCAGTCAACGACTTCATCAAGGAGTACAAGCCCCTTGCAGGTGAGGTTGTCACCGAAATCTGACAAAGGCACACAAATGCACAACAGCCGCCGAACACAAAAGTGCTCTGCGGCTGTTTTTTCATTATTCTGTGCTTTACGGCTGGACAGTAATCGGCTTGTCCTCGCTCTCATGCTCAAATGAAATAAAATTGTTTCTCGGAGCATATGCCCAGCGCATATCAAATGCTTCAACACCGTTGACCGGGATATACAGCTGGTCGCGGTCGCCTCTGAACACCTCGCCGTCGAGAGCAAATTCACCCCTGTCCGTCACGGCAACCCTGCTGCCGAGAGTGAATTCCGCGCGGTGCTTGTAAATGTCAAGTGTCACCTTGCCCTCTGTCTTTTCCACACCGCCGCCGATATATCCGATCAGCACCGAAAGCGGAGCATACCACACGCCGTCCTTTTCAACGCAGGGTGTGGATGCCTGGCAGAGCCCGGGGTCCATGCCCTTGAATTTCATGCGCGTTCTGTCATATTTCGGCGCAACGGCATAGGGCAAAATCCTGTCGTTCTTCTTGTCAATTACGCATTGGTCAACAATTCTGCCGTCATCAAGCATTGAGGTCAGAGTCAGAGTGTCGCCCGCAACTTCAACAATTGCAACCATGGACACCTGCTCCTCCTGCGGATAAAACGCCGCGTGCCACACCTTTTCGAGTGTGCGCGAGCCGGGAGGATTGCAGTTTGAATTGCCGAGCATATAGTGCACCGTACCCTGTGACGGGCGGTCAAACAGCTCCTCGTTTTTCAGCGGAAAGCTGCGCGAAAAGTTGTGCTCGTGCCCGGAAAACACAAGGTCAAACAGCTCGAAGCCTTCACGCATAACAGGATATGCGTCATAGTTCTGGCAATCCGTTCCGGAATAGCAAATCGGGAAATGATAAACACCCAGCTTCCAGCGGCTTTTGTTCGCGGAGAGGTCGGAAATCATCCAGTCGTTGACCTCCTCCGGCCCGTTTATGCCGATAACGCCGAAATGCACGTTGCCGTAATCAAAGGTGTAGTTTTCGGTCTTCCAGTTTTCGGGGCCGTTGTCCGCATAGGAGCCTTCAAACTGCTTGCAGAAATACTCTGCCGGCTCGGCGTAGTAGCGTCCGATTCCTTTTTCGTAATTCAAAAAGCCGCGGTTGTCGTGATTTCCGACAGCCATCATCAGCGGCAAGCTCTCGGATATGCCGACAAAGCCGCTCATAGCGCCGTTCCACTGAACCTCGTGCTGGCCGCAATCCGTGTTGTCGCCGCCGGTGAGAATAAAGCGGGTGTCAGGATTGTCCGCAAGCACTTTTTTGATGAAGCGGTTGAAATTTGAATAATCCGGGCAGTCGTGAGGCTCACCCTTCTGCTGGTCCGAAACGCAGATAAACTTGAGGCTTTCAAGGTTCTCCGGCTGGGTGGTGAAGGAATATTCCTCACTGCGGTGAGCGCCGTCCCCGCAGGTGTAATAGTATTTCGTGCCCGGCTTAAGGCCAGTCAGCTTTGCCCAGAATATGTTGCTCACGTCGATATCGCTGAGAAACTCCTTTGTGTAAGCTTGGCAGACAAGTGTTTTGCCGCCCTCCTCATGATATTCGACATAGCCCTCCCTCACATCGGCGCTTGTGCGCCACGTCACCGCCATACAGCTTTTTGCGTCACCGTTGAAGCTAATCATAATATGGTCGGGCTGCGGCGTCGAGCCTCTTACGGGTTTTTCCATATCTATTCTCCTTTATTGCAGCTTTCCCAACACAAGGGAATATTTGTCACATTTTCCTATGCTGCGTGACTGCAGCTGTTCAATCAATTCCGCCATTCTGATGAATGAATTTGTCTGCTCATACATCAGCGAAATATCAAACTTATCCATTTCCGCATTGTCACTGATAACACACAGATGCTCGGGCGCGGTCACCATGGCTATTCCAGGAATGCCGCAGTTGAACAGCGGCTGACCCTCGCCGAAGTGCAGAAAATTATGGCCTCTGAGAGTGAGAGTATAAACCTTTTCCCTGCCCTCCATGGCAAGGTAATATATGCTGTCCATTACATCGTTGCCGGTGTAGCACATTTCAATTTCCACGTCACCCGCTCGGACATACTTTCCGTTGTTCTCGCGCCACATTGTGCAGCCCAGATGCTCAACCGACAGCCCGGCAACCGCCTTGAAGTGCCCTCTCTTGCCGTCCCACAAATCGCGGTGGGACGCAAGCCATTTTGAGGTTGCCTGCACTCCTCCGCCGCCGATGTTTTTGAAGCTCGGAAGACGGAAGTGCCCGGTTACAAACACAAAAATGTGTGTGCGCCTGAGCGATTTATTCTTAAAATATTTAATCATTGACAGCAGTGCAATCGGGCCGTTTTCTTCAATGCAGTTTGTGCCGTCCGTGTGTGTGTTGACAATGACGCACTCGCGGCTGTCGCTGCCCGGAAGGATGCAATAGAATGATTCACTCGATGCATTTTTCTGCGTTTTTGCCTCAAGAACAAGTTTTGCCGAAAGATGCTCCTTTGCCGCCTCAATCACCCTGTCGCCGACGGTCTCATTCACCCACAGCGCCGGGATTCCCTGATAATCAAGGATAAAGGGAAGATACTGCCCCTGCACCAGCTCATCGCAAATGCCGTCCCAGATGCACACAACCGCCCTCGCGCCTGCAAGCTTTGCCATTTTCAGAAACGGAAAGTTGACAAATGCTGTGGCGACCGGACCGCTGTAATTCTCATCAAGAGTAACTCCGTCCGGCATGGATGCGCGCTGATTGAAAGCTATTGTGCTCGGCAGGAAGTCCACCTCACCGACCTTGATAACCGCAATTTTTTCGTTTGCCGCAACATAACCGAGTCGTTTGTCGCGCACAAAAACAAGCTCCGCGTCAATTCCCGATTCCGGGGTTTCGCCCGAATAGGGAAAAGCCGAGGCAATCGGCAGCTCAACATCACCCTCACGGGTGTGGAGTGTGAGCTCCGAGCGCTTTTCCTCCCAACGGTCAAAAAAATAAGGGTCGGAGTATATTTGAATACCCATATCGGCAATTTCTTTTTTGAGGTAATCGATAAATTTGCTGTGTGCATCGTTACCCGTCAGCCTGGGGCCCAGGGAATTCATATACTCGATTTTTTTCAGCATTTCTTCTTTTGATGTCACACCGTTAAGCAGCATACAATTCACTCCTGTTCAAAAACCGTCTTTCTGTCAGTACGAATCACAATTTTTGACAAAGCAACTATATCATACATCTGTCGTTATTCAAAGAGATTTTCGGAAAAACCGTAAATTTAAGAAATAATTAACAATATGTCAATATGCAAATACTCTTGCCGGACATTACTGTTTTGTCCGTCCCCGACGGGGTTGCCGAAGATTCGCCCGGGAAATATGTATTCCGGTGCAAAGCAGAATAAGCAAAACCACCGGTTGAGCCGGTGGTTTTTAATTAATTATGATTGTCAGCCTTTTCCGTTA
>CAZIMM010000039.1:0-18571 GCA_964540415.1 uncultured Eubacteriales bacterium | reverse complement strand
GTTGGAGCTTGTAACTCCGGAAAGCTCGATTTTGGCTTTTTCTGCAGCCTCTTTAAGGCGCTGCATAGCCATCTTGTCGCCTCTGAGGTCAATGCCGTTGTCTTTTTTGAAGCCGTCGGCAAGCCAGTTAATGATTCTCTGGTCAAAATCGTCGCCGCCGAGACGGTTGTTGCCGGCTGTTGCGAGAACCTCCTGAACACCGTCGCCCATTTCAATAATAGAAACATCGAAGGTGCCGCCGCCGAGGTCGTATACCATGATTTTCTGATCGTTTTCCTTATCAATGCCGTATGCGAGCGCAGCCGCAGTCGGCTCGTTGATAATTCTCTTGACTTCAAGTCCGGCAATCTTGCCGGCATCCTTGGTTGCCTGGCGCTGTGCGTCTGTGAAATACGCGGGAACCGTTATAACTGCCTCGTAGACCTTTTCACCGAGATAACTTTCCGCGTCCGCCTTGAGCTTTTGAAGAACCATTGCGGAAATTTCCTGCGGAGTGTATCTCTTGCTGTCAATTTTTACGCCGAAATCCGAACCCATCTGCCTTTTGATTGATGAAACTGTGCGGTCGGGGTTGGTGATGGCCTGACGTTTGGCAACCTGTCCGACCATTCTCTCGCCGTCCTTGCTGAATGCGACGACTGACGGAGTTGTACGGGCGCCCTCTGCGTTTGCAATAACAACGGGCTCGCCGCCCTCAATAACCGCGACACATGAATTTGTAGTTCCCAAATCAATACCGATAACCTTTGCCATAATAAATGCTTCCTTTCAGATTTTAATAATATTTTTGTTTGTAAATACCTTTATCAGTTTGCAACCTCGACTATTGCGCAGCGGATGATTCTTTCTCCGAGCTTATAGCCCTTTGTAAAAACCTTAGAAATTGTGTTCTCCTCAAAATCTTCACTGTCTGTGTGCATAACTGCATTGTGTAACTTCGGGTCAAACGTTTCACCCTGCGAGCCGAAGGTTTCAACTCCGAGCTTGCCGAAAATGTCGGTGAACTGCGTAAAGGTCATCTCAACGCCCTTTTTATAATCTTCAAAACTTGCCTCCGAATTTTCTGCCGCACGCTCGAAATTGTCGAGAATCGGAAGCAATTGCGAAATTACATTTGCTTTCACGTCTCCTGCAAGAGCATCCTTTTCACGTTGAGTGCGGTTGCGGAAGTTACTGTATTCCGCGGCAAGACGAAGATAGTTGTCGTTGCTCTGAGCAAGCTCGGCTTCAAGCTTTTCCTCCGGTGTCGGCTCCTGTTCGGTTTCTTCCGTCACGGCGGGTTCCCCGGTTGCTTTGACTTTTTCATCCTGCTGCTCCGCGGCAGCGGCGGATTTTTTCTTTTCCTTTGCCAATGTACGTCCTCCTTATTCTTCAAGTGCCTCGTTAAGCAGGGTACCGACCAGACCCGCGAGGAACTGAATGCTCGGTATCAACCTGGCGTAATCAAGCCTTGTCGGTCCGATGATGCCCAGTGTGCCCGAACGTGTTGTGTCCACGTTGTAGGGCGAAACAATGACGCTGGAGTTTTCCAACTGACGGTATTCGTTTTCCGTTCCGATGCTTATGTGCAGACCGCCGACGGGAGCGAATATCTTGCTAATCGGTTCAAGTTTGCCGAGAAAGTCCATGAGCTCTCCTGCGTTTGCGTTCAGCTCTCTGTGCTGAAGCAGATTTGTCTGACCCTCGAGAAGCACCTCGGTGTGCGAGGCGTCTCTGGCAAGGTCGGAAAGAACCACAAAGAAAGCGGACATGTCAAGCGCGTATTCTCCGAGTGAGGCAACGAGCGTTTGCAGCATTGCCGTTCCGATGTCTTCAGCGGGGCGGTTGATGAAATTCGCCGACGCAACGGAATAAAACTTCTCAACCATTTCGGGTGTTATAACCGCATCACAGCGGCAGACTCTGCTCTTCAATATTCCCGAAGATGTCAGCACCGCAATCATTGCCGTGCGTGCTCCGACTGGAACAAGCTCAACCCTGCGTATCGTGACCTTTTTTCCCGTCGGCATAGTTGAAACCGCCGCGCAATTTGTCATTTCCGCAAGCAGCTCACCTGCGCGCTCAAGCACTCGTTCCGGGTCGCCGTGGGTATGTCTTATGCTCGCTTCGATGCTGTGCCGTTTTTCCTCGTCCAGCTCAAGAGTGCCCATCAGACGGTCAACATAATATCTGTAACCCTTTTGTGTGGGCATTCTGCCTGCTGAGGTGTGCGGTTGACAGAGGTATCCCATTTCGGACAGCTCTGACATTTCGTTGCGAATCGTGGCGGAGGACACGGATATGTCAAGCTTGCTCATAAGAGCCTTTGAGCCGACCGCTTCGCCTGTGTCAATATAAAGCTCCACGACTGCCGCTAATATTTTTTGCTTACGGGGCGTCATTTCCATTCGGCGTCCTCTCCCTTCAATCATTTTGCCAAGTTTAGCACTCGATATGGTGGAGTGCTAAACTTGCACCTTATAATATTCCCAAAGCTTTCAATTGTCAATGGGTGTTTTGTAAACAAATTGTAAATATTATAGCCTCTCATGATGTTGACTATTTTATATAAAACTGATATAATACCGTTATCTTTTTCAATTCCATTATCTTCCGAACAGGACGGTGTAATTTATGGACAAATCACAAAAACTGACGATGCTCATTGTTCTTGCAGCGGCAGTGCTGATTGTCGGAATAACAATCATCGGAATTAAAGTTCTCGGACAGCCTGCAGACGCATCGATTGATGTGTCCGACGAATCCGTTTCTTTGAGCGACTCCGCGACGGACGACGGAATGTCGACCTTTTGGTATGACATTACCGCCGCTGTGACCGATGCCGTGTCTGCCCTCACCACCGAACAGACGGCGACTGTCTCCGAGACAACAAAGCCGGTTTTGACAACAGCCGCGATTGCTTCAACAAAAGCATCGACAACCCGCCGTGTGACTACCACGAGGGTTGTAAAAACAACCGTAAAGCCAAAAACAACCGTTAAGGTGACAACTACGGCAGCACCGACCACAACCGCAACACCGACAACCGTGCCGGTTACAACTCCGCAGGAGGCAATCAAAACCGGAAACACAGCCTGCCCCGGACTTACAATAAGAGTCAACAACGATAAGAGCGTTGATTTCCTCAACAACAACACAAAAAAATATAAGTTTTTCTATAACGCGCAAGGGAAGTATTATTATTCAACAAACGATAATCATACCTCAACAAGCTCGTATGACTCCCAGGGGAACGACGGCACAATGCTGATGTACCATGATACTCTCAACGTATCTTTTTATTATAACGGCAGCTGGTGGAGATTCAAGTTCACAAAGGGTCAGTATTCTCAGCTCTTTATCGGCTCCGAGGTCGGAATCTATGTCAACAACGGGCCGGGCTATGTGCTCGCGGACGAGAGCGCTTGCCCGAGCGTCAAGCTGAAGCTTTACAACGGCGGCTCATCACTGTTCTATTACAATGCAGGTCAGACAAACTGGTGCGGAGCATATGTTCCGGGAAAACTTGAAAAATTCGCCGACCGTTCCGGCATGAAGTCTGTTTTCACCATTGAATTTCCGAGCGAAGGCATGCGTGAGGCGTTCTGCAGCGCACTTGCCGTCTGCAAGGATTCTGACGGCAATAAGTTCAAATATCTCGAAGCACTGAGTTACGTTCAGGGTGAACAGTTCACCTATGACGGTACTAAGGTAGAAATGGTGTGGAAGAGCATGAGCTCCGGTAGCGGTGTCGCGTCAACAACCGCAGCATAAAGAAGGTTTTGGTTCAATGAAAAGTATATTTAAAAAAAGAGTATTGCCGTTGTTGTTAGTATTCGGCTGCCTTTTTGCCCTTGCCTCATGTTCAACCGAGCATGAGCCGACTCCCGAGGAGATTTCCGCAAGTGAGGCGGAGGAATCACGTGCGTATTCACTCAGGGCGGATGATCCTCTGTGCGGAGAGTGGAAGGCAACCCACTGCATCTATGACGGTAAAGAATACAACCACGAGGATTTTATGAATTCGCGTCAGGGCGCGGATTATAAGCTTACCTTCAATGCGGACGGTACTTTTGTTTTCAACAAACCCGAAGTGGAGCTGAATTATCTCTGGGAAATAAGAGACGGACAATATGTTTTCTATACGAGAGGCTTTGATTCTGTCAGCATTGAAGACGGCGCTCCGGTTTATAAAGATAAACTCAATGTTATATATTTTGAAAAGGTGGAAAAAAATGGTTGATCTGTTTGGTGTGTTGGCAAACATTCCTTGGAAAAGCAAAATGTCTTTTTTGCTCGGACTTCTGATTGTGTTTTTGCCGTCATCGGTTTTTGCCTCCGGAAAAATGGATATTCCGCAGGCTCCTCAAAACTTCACTCCCATTGCCCGTTTTACTGTATCGAGCGATGTCCATATCAACGAAAATAAGAACAGTAACGAATGCCGCAGGCTCGCGAAGATGTTCACCAAAAGCTACGAGATTGCAGCTGCCGATTCCACATACAATAAGCTGGACGCTGTGTGCTTTTCCGGCGACATCACGGACAGAGGCACGCTCGAAATGTTTGAAAGCTTCAAGTCGATTTGCGATGCAAATATCCGCCCGGGCACGCAGCTCATTGCCGTGCTCGGAAACCACGATTTCGGAACATACAAGGCAGACACAAGAAAGGTCTTTGAAGAAGTTTTCGGATATGCGGCAGATTCGGATTTCAACGTCAACGGAGTACATATAATCACCACCGCAAAGGCCGGTGCTAACAGTACACGCGGCATATCGGAAATCAATCTCCTGCGCAGCAGGCTTGCGGCGGCAAAGAAAGAGAATCCGAAGAACCCGATATTCGTTCTTCAGCACGAGCACATTGCAAACACGGTTTACGGCAGCTATAACTGGGGCGAATACGGCTTAAAGGGCCTTCTTTCCTGCTTCCCTCAGGTTATAGATTTCTCCGGACATTCGCACTTCCCGATTAATGACCCGCGCTCAATCTGGCAGGGGGGCTTCACCGCTCTGGGAACGGGCACTTTGAGCTATTTTGAGCTGGAGGTTGACGGAAAGGACGGCTGCTTCCCCGAGGGATACAGAACTGCCGCAACGATGTATGTTGTTGAGGTTGATGCTTCTTCAAGTGTCCGCATTCGCGGCTATGATTTGATTTCCGACAAATTCCTGGACGGCGTCGATTACTATATCCCCGCACCGTCCGACCGTTCCACCTTTGCATACAATACGACCAACAGGCTTTCAAAGTCGGAGAATCCGTTTTTTGAGGAGGGCACACAGCTCAGCACTTCAAAAAACGGACAGGATGAAACTTTGGTAGAGTTTGCCGCGGCAAAAGACAGTCAGATTGTCCATAACTACCGCGTCACGGTTACCGACTCAACGGGAAAAGCAGTTTATGACGATTTCACAATTGCCGGTTATTTTCTCAATCCTCAGCCGTCGGACTATTCAATCAATGTCGGCAAGCTCGAAAGCGGAAAGCAATATAAGGCAATTGTAATTGCGGAAAATGCCTACAAAAAGCGTTCCTCCGCGCTGACGCTTGAGTTCACGGCATAAAAAAATTTGCAAAAGCCTGTCGGGCTTTGACGAACCCAAAAGCTTTGCAGAGTATGTTATAACTATTATAGAATTAACGATTTGCTCAATGTTTATCGTTGGGTTAATCCGAAATGGAATAAGTTTGAGAAAGCAGGCATATGCGTCAAGCAGATGCCTGCTTTTTTGCGTAAAACAGGAAAAGAAAAAGCCCGAAGCCCTTGATATACAAGGGTTTCGAGCTTGGTGCCGGTGGTCGGGGTCGAACCGACACGGTATCGCTACCACCGGATTTTGAGTCCGGCACGTCTGCCAATTCCATCACACCGGCATGGATTGACCGATGAACAGGTCATCGGTCAATAAATATAGCATATTTGTCTGAAAAATGCAAGGTCTTATTTCAATTTCCGCCCGGATTTCAAAACTTTTTATGGAAGAAGCTTTGCAACAACCTCTTTGCAGTCCGCAAGAGTCATAATCTTCGGCACAGGGTAAAGCGGATTTGCCTCATCAAGAGCGCGGCGGGCAATCATGGGAATGTCCGCTTCATCAAGCTTGTCAACCTTGTTGGGAATATTCATGTTTTTGTTCATCTCTTTGATGCTTTCGATGAACATAATTGCCTTCTCGGTTCGGGTTTTGCCGGCAGTGTCAAGCCCTGCAATGTCAGCAAGGTGAGCGAGCTTGTCATAAATAACGTCGCCGTAATATTCAAGAACGTAGGGCAGAACGATGGCGTTTGCCAGGCCATGCGGGATATTGTACATTCCGCCGAGATTATGCGCAATTGCATGAACATAGCCGACATAAGCCTGTGTGAACGCAACGCCCGCATAGAATGAACCGATAAGCATATTGTTGCGCGCTTCAATGTCTTTGCCGTTGCTGTAAGCTTTTTGAAGATTGCCGAAAATCAGTCTGGTTGCTTTCTCTGCCGCCTCAACGGTGGCGGCAGTGTTGCTGTTGCCGATATAAGCTTCAACGGCATGAGTGAGGGCATCAATGCCGGTAGTCGAAGTGATGTGAGGCGGAAGACCGATTGTCAATTCCGGGTCAAGCACGGCATACTCGGGGCGAAGCTTCGGGTCGTTTATTGCAAACTTTTCGTGTGTTTCGGGGTCAAGAACAACAGCGGCGATTGTGGTTTCTGAACCCGTGCCGGCTGTTGTGGGAACAGCAAAGAGAGTGGGAATCTTATGCGTGACCTTGAGAACGCCGCGGAGTTTGGAAACGTCCTTATTCGGGTTGGCAATTCTTGCGCCTGCTGCCTTTGCGCAGTCCATTGAGGAGCCTCCGCCGACAGCAACAAAGGCGTCACAGTTGTGGTTGATGTAAAGCTCGCGCGCCGCCTCAACATTTGCAATTGTCGGATTGGGCTGAACACCGTCATAAATTGCGTAAGTTATGCCTTTTCTTGTCAGACCGGAAAGTATACCATCAAGCAGGCCGAGTTTCATAAGGGTTGAGTCTGTAACGACAAGAACGTTTTTGAAGCCGTTGCCCTTAATCAGTGAGGGGAGCTTCAGCGCAGAACCGGCACCCTTGAGAAGCTTGGGCGGAGTCCAGTCCATGAAGCGCGTCGCAACGCGGAAAAATCCTTGATATGTTCTGCAATAAGCGCTTGAAAGTTTTTCGTTCATTATTATCGTTATCCTCCAAAATTATTTTTCGCTCAAAAGCTTCGAAAGCTCATCCATGAATGTCCCGATGTCCTTAAACTGCCTGTAAACCGAGGCAAAGCGGACATAGGCAACCTCGTCAATATCCTTGAGCTTCGTCATAACCATCTCCCCGATATGGTCGGAGGTGACTTCACGGTCGAGTGAATTTTGAAGTGAGGACTCAATGTCACTCACTGCGTTTTCGATTGTCTCAAGAGAAACGGGACGCTTTTCGCAGGCTTTAATCATGCCGTTGAAAATCTTCTGACGGTCAAATGTTTCACGGGATTTGTCTTTTTTCACAACGATTATCGGAACGCTTTCAATGATTTCGTATGTTGTGAAGCGCTTGGAACAGCTTATGCACTCCCTGCGCCTGCGAATACGTTCGCCTTCATCTGTTGGTCTGGAATCAATAACTTTGCTTTCTTCAAATCCGCAAAACGGACACTTCATGGATTTTCATCCCTTCGTTTCAATATGCGAATATTATAACACAAGGTTTCGTTGCAGGCAATACATTTTTACAAAATATTGTGTATAAACTTTTAATATCAGCAGATTCCGCTTGAATAAAAAGATCAGATATGTTAGAATCAGAAAGTAAAATTTTGTCAGCTTATAACGCATATCGACGAATAATGGCGGTGAAAAAATGATACTAGATGAACTTGTAAAGTTCTCCAACAGCTTCGGCTCTGATGAGGAGCTTGTTCTCGCCGGAGGAGGCAACACCTCGGGCAAGGACGGTAATGTAATGTATGTCAAAGGCTCCGGTACGCGGCTCTCAACCATAACGGGCGACGGCTTTGTGAAAATGGACAGAAGCCTGCTCGCGGACATATTTAAAAAAGAATATCCGCTGGACGATGCACAGCGCGAGGCATGTGCTCTGTCAGACTTGATGGCGGCACGCATGCCCGGTGAGGAAGGCAAGCGCCCGAGTGTGGAGACGACGCTCCACAGTTTGTTTGAGCAGACCTTTGTGTTGCATTTGCATCCTGCTCTTGTCAACGGTCTGACCTGCGGAATCAACGGTGAAAAGACAGCGCGTGAACTGTTCGGAGACGATTTTGTCTGGGTGGATCTATGCAAGCCCGGATATGTGCTTGCAAAGCTTTGCAAGGAACTTATGGAGGCACAAAAAGCAAAAACCGGCAAACCGGTTAACACAGTGATATTGCAGAACCACGGAATTTTTCTTGCCTCGGACGAGGCCGACTCTCTGGGCGAGCTGCTCGGGCGGGTACTCACCGCGCTCAAAGCGAGGGTCAAGCGCTTCCCGAATTTTGAATACGGCTATCCCGATGTCGGGCTGACAGCCGAATATATGAAAGCTGTCGAAGCGTACAACAGCGAACTGATTCCGGTTTTCGAAACAGGAGCTGACGCTGTTGAATATTCGCGCACTCCCGAAGCGGCAGAGGTGCTCATGAAGCCTTTCACGCCGGACCACATAGTTTATTGTAAAGCAAATCCGCTGTTTTGCGGCGCACCGGGAGAACTCTCGGCAGGAATCGACGGATATGTGAAAAAATACGGATATATGCCGAAAATCGTCATTGCCGGGAACTGCGGCTTCTTCTCGCTTGACAAAACCGAATCGGGGGCGATGACCGCCGCCGAGGTGTTCAAAGATGCGGTTAAAATTGCAGTTTATTCCGAAAGCTTCGGCGGTGCACTTCATATGACCGACGAACTGACGGATTTTATAGTAAACTGGGAGGTTGAATCTTACCGCTCAAAGCAAAATAAATAAAACAAAATATTATTGCAGGGGATGAAGGAATAATGCGCTTGATGATGCTCATTTGTGCTCCGCTGATGGTGTTTCTGATTTATTTTTACACAAGTGATATGCTTGTAAAACCCGGCAGGCACAAAAACGGTACATTCCGAAAAATGCTTTGTTCAACCGACTTTTTGCTCATAGCTTTGTTCGCAATGTTGTCTCAAAAAACAATTTCTGCGTATTCCGTCATCATGATTGTCGGTTTATGTTTCTCATGGCTGGGAGATTTGCTCCTTGACCTCGGCAGCATAAGAAGCAAGCAGTTTCTTTACGGCGTTTTCAGTTTTGCTGCCGCACATGTTTTTTAGGCCGCCGCGTTTACTTATTTTTGTCGTTGGGCTTCGGCGGATTACGGCTACATAAGCATCTGGGAAATCATTGCAATGCCGCTTATGTTTGTCGGCACAATACTGGCAGAAAACAAATTCAAGCTTAACTTCAGAAACCTTAAGCTCCCGATTTACGGTTATTCGGTCATCATCGCCCTCATGGTGTCCAAGGCGTTTGTAACCGGGATAACCCTGCTGAAAAGCGGTGCTTACCTGCCGGGCTGGGAGATACTTACAGGTTCGTCGCTCTTTGTCATTTCGGACGGCATATTGCTTTTTGCACTCTTCAGGAGCAAAAGGAGCAAATACTCCGGTGCGGCTAACGCGTGGACGTATTTTTCGGCGCAGGCACTTCTGGCAATATCAGTTTCGGCTGTGGGGGGTTAATTTATGTCTCTTGTGTCAACGCTTGTTGCTGTCGCAATCGCTGCTCTCGCTTGTTCATATGCGTGGGGAATGCGTGGCTGTGCACTCGGAGCCGAAAAGGGGGCAATGCTTCCCGGCGCAATGCTCGGGCTGGTTATGGCGTGGGCAACCGGGAATGAGGTTGTCCGAGAGAACTTTCTGGTTTTTGCCGCAATCGGTTCAATCGGAATGTTTTGCGGCGGCACGGAAACCTATGGGCAGACCATGGGCTTTATTATCAATCATAAACCGTCGGAGAACTACCAAAAAGGCATGACCGGGCTGATGATGAAGGGCGGACTGTGGTTCGGAATATTTGCGGGCTTTATGGGTATCGGATACAGCTTCGTCTGCGGCAGTCATTATACGGGCGCAAAACTGATTTTCATTCTCACCGCAATGATGCTGCTGCGATGGGTAGGCGTCTTTGCGCTGAACAACCCCTTTAATCCCGAAAAGGGAAAATTTCCGAAAGCGTATTTTTCAAAGGACAGGCGCGAGGAGTGGGGCGGCCTTCTGGTTGTGCTCATCTGCCTGCTTTATTTTGCCGTTTCAAACGGAGACGACTTTACTGCAAAGCTGATACTGTTCGGCGTGTTCGGCGGTGCTTTCGGCTGGGCTGTTGCGATTGAATTCTATAACCGCTTGCTTTATCCGCTCAAAAACGGACGTTACATTTTTGACAAAATGCATTCTCTCAAGCTTGTTGACGGGTGGAAGGTCATGGAATTCACACTCGGTGCAATCGGCGGAGGCTCGGTCATGCTCGGGCAATGTCTCTTTTTTGATGAGCTGAAGCCATCATTGGCTGCGGCAACAGAGCACGGCTTTGTCAACCTGCTGGGCAGCTTTGAAAGACCGCTGATGCTCATATATGTTGCGGCGTGGTTTGTATGTACTGCTCAGTTCGGCATAGTAACGCTGCTCAAGAAAGACGGAAAAGCCTATGTGCGCTTCATGGATGTGTTCCAGAGACTTTTCTACGTTTACATACCGCTCATTCTTGTGCTTTTCGGAAGCAAGGACGCCGCATGGTTCTCAGGACTGTTTCTTCTGTGCTGGGTGCTTGTTGAGAAGCTTGTGTTCGAGCAGTTTCCAAACTTTAAGAACCCGATTCCCATCTCGGTCGCTTCTCTTGCCGCGTGTCTCGCTGTGGGCGTTGCTTATGTGTTCTTCGATGTTGAATACTCAATGCTCTCAACGTGGATGATATATCTCATCAGTTATGAGCTGCTTGAAAGCATCTGGGAGTTCAGACCGAAGCTTGTCAAAAAAAATCTGGCGCTTAAAGCAGAGCAAAAGCTGAGCTTTGTGCAGTATTTATACACATACCAATCAAAACTCACCGTTCATGTCTTTTTTGCAGTGCAGATTTGTGTGCTTGCGGCTTTCGGAATAGCAGCGTTCTAAATATCAAATCAGAATATACATCAATGTCGTTTTTGCCTTTTACAAGGCGGAAAACGACATTTTTTTCGTTCGGCCGATAGTATACTGAACGTTGACGGGAGGAGATAGAATGAAGCAGGTTGTGTACATAGATGTGCTGCTGCTGACGAATCTGATTGTATGTTATCTGATTCTGCTCGCATCGGCAGCGGCACTGAAAACGAAGGTAAAAAGACTGCGTCTGCTTGCAGGCGCGCTTGCGGGCAGCGTGTATTCCCTGAGCATTTTTTTGCCGGAACTTTCCGTGGCGGTGACAGTGCCGCTTCGCATTGCTGTACTCGTTGTCGTGACGCTGATTGTGTTCGGCTATGGCGGAATACGCAGATTTTTGAGATGTTTTGCAGTTTTTATCGGGATAAACTTGCTTTTTGCCGGATTGATGCTGGCAATTTGGCTGGTGTTCAAGCCGAACAACATGATTTTTTCCGGCGGAGCGGTGTATTTTGACATCAGCTTTACCGTCTTGACCGTGACCGCCGTTATTTGCTACTGCACGGTTTTTTTGTTTTCAAAGCTTGCCGGAAGAAAGTCGCCGGACAACAAAAGATATATTGTCGAGCTTTCCTGCATGGGTAAGCGTGTGATATGTGACGCCTTGCTCGACGACGGCAATCTGCTCACCGACAGCTTCACCGGCAAGCCTGTAGTGGTAGTATATGAGCAGGCGGTGAAACGGCTTTTGCCCGGTGAATGC
The DNA here is from genome assembly GCA_964540415.1 of uncultured Eubacteriales bacterium. GTDB lineage: Bacteria > Bacillota > Clostridia > Oscillospirales > Acutalibacteraceae > CAZIMM01. The sequence continues at coordinate 6,710 of CAZIMM010000039.1, read as the reverse complement.
AGGGCATATCTGGAGGGGGATTTCACAACGGATGTGTCGGGAATAAGCAGTGAAATGCTTCGCCGATTCAGACTCATTCCCTGCGATACCGTCACAGGCAGCGGACTCATGCCGGCGTTCACCATAGACACTCTGACAGTTGCGGCAGGGCGTGAAAAAAGAGTTTTCAGCAATGTGCTTATCGGAATCACCCGTTGTGAAATGTCAAACGGAGAATACTCGGTTTTGCTGAATCCGATGCTTTTTGAGGAGAAAGGAGGACGGCTCGATGAAAGCGTTCAAACTGCTTTGCCGGATATCACGGCGATATAAAGAACGGATATTAAGCAAAAAATATGAAATAAACGAAATACATTATATCAACGGCCCCGAGACCTTACCGGCGCCGCTGAACGCAGCACAGGAAAAAGCCGTAATGCAGCGCATTGAACAGGGAGACGAGACCGCACGGGAACCTTTGATTGTGCACAATCTCCGCCTGGTTGTTTATATTGCGAAGAAGTTTGAAAACACCGGTGTCGGAGTGGAAGACCTTATATCAATCGGTACGATCGGGCTGATAAAAGCCGTTAATACCTTCCGGCCGGAGAAAAACATAAAGCTTGCAACCTATGCCTCTCGCTGCATTGAAAATGAGATTCTGATGTACCTCCGGAAAACCTCCAATTTGCGCACCGAAGTGTCAATTGATGAGCCGCTGAATGTTGACTGGGACGGCAACGAACTGCTTCTGTCAGATGTTCTCGGCGGTGAGGGAGACACGGTAAACATCGGCGTGGAACGTGAGGATGAGCGCGTGCTGCTGCTGGAAAAGGTTGAAAAACTCAGCGAGCGTGAGAAGACGATAATGAAGCTGCGCTTCGGAATCGGCGGGGGAGACGGACGAACGCAAAAGGAAGTCGCTGATATGCTCGGAATATCGCAAAGCTATATTTCACGTCTAGAAAAAAGAATAATCGAAAGGCTCAAGAGCGAAATGGAAAAAGTTTCTTAAAGCTCTTGACACTTCCCGTCGGCGGATATAAGATGAAAGCAGAAATATATTCGGGAGGAGCCTTCTTGAAAACAGCCGCAATAATCGCCGAATACAATCCGTTCCATAACGGGCATGCTTACCACATTGAGCAGACACGCAGGGCAGGAGCTACTCACATCATGGTTGTGATGAGCGGCAGCTTTGTCCAGCGCGGCGAGCCGGCGATGCAGACGAAGTTTGCCCGTGCACATACGGCTCTCGAATGCGGGGCGGATCTTGTTGTCGAACTGCCTGTTCCCTGGTCAATGGCAAATGCGCAGACTTTTGCTCGCGGTGCAGTCGGAATAATCAGAGCCTCCGGCTGTGCGGATATGCTTTCATTCGGCAGCGAGTGCGGCGATGTGAGCCTGCTTGAGCTTGCCGCCGCTGCGGACAGCGACAGCAGAGTTAAAGAACTGCTCGGCGGATTCCTCGCCGAGGGCATGACTTTTGCCGCCGCCCGTGAAAAGGCGGTTCTCGCGGTTTATCCCGAGCTGTGCAATGTGCTTTCCGGGTCAAACAACGCGCTTGCGGTTGAATACATCAAAGCACTTGAAAACTGCGGAATAACACCTTTCACCGTGAAGCGCAGCGGAGCACATCATGACTCGGACGATTCTTCTCTCGGATTTGCGAGTGCATCCAAAATCCGCAAGGCTGTTTATGCCGGCGCTGACTGTTCACAGTATATGCCCGAAACCGCAACAGATTTTTTGCAGGAATGCATCAAAGACGGTACAGCTCCGATAAAAACCGCGCGGCTGGAAAAGGCGGTGCTTTACGCAATGCGCTGTGCCACGCCAGAGGCAATAAAAAAAGCCCCCGATGTGTTCGAGGGGTTGGAAAACAGAATATTCGAGGCGGCGCGGAATGCCGCAACTCTTGATGAGCTGTACGCCCTGGCAAAAACGCGCAGATACACTCACGCCAGAATCAGACGAATTGTGATGAGCTGCTTTTTGGGAATAAAGGCGCAGGACGGTGCGGGGAAGCCGCCGTATATCCGACCGCTCGCTTTCAACGGCCGCGGCCGTGAGCTGCTCGGAATAATAAGCGAAAACAACGCCGAAGTGTTGATGAGGTCATCCGAGGTAAGAAATATGTCGGATGAGGCAAAACGCGTTTTCTTTCTCGAATGCAGGGCAACGGATATTGCCGCTCTGGGCATGCCTCAACCGATTCCGTGTGCATCGGATATGACCGCTAAAATGATTGTTGAATAACTCCCGTACAGCTGTCCTTGAGGGCGGCTGTAATTTTTACTTCTACGGTTCTTCCGCAAAAGCTCTCGTCGGCGGGGACGCATACCGGTGTGTAGTTCGCCGTAAATCCGCTGATAAAGCCGTCTTTCTCCTTTGATTCGAGCAATACGGAAACGGTTTTGCCGACCTGTGAGAGCAGAAACCTTTCTCTGATTTCTGCGGCGGTGTCGAGCAGCCGGTGCTCCCGTTCATCTTTTTTCTGTGCGGACACCTGCGGCTTGAATTCGGCGGCTTTTGTTCCGGGACGCGGAGAATAGGGGAAAACATGAATCTTTTCAAAACCGACAAGCTTTGCAAACGCAAGTGATTCTTCAAAATCACTGTCGCTTTCTCCGGGGAACCCGACCATCATGTCTGTTGTCAGAGTGCAGTCATCAAAGGACTGCCGCAGAGTGCTGCACAGCGTGAAATACTCGTCCGCCGTATAGTGCCTGTTCATCCGCTTCAGAGTTGCGTCGCAGCCGCTTTGAAGTGAAATGTGGAACTGCGGGCAGAGCTTTTCACAGCTTTTCAAGCTGTTTATCATTTCGTCGGTCATATGGTCCGGCTCAAGAGAGCCGAGTCTGACACGCTCTATTCCGTCAAAAGAGCAGGCGAGCGAAACCGCGTCGCAGAGATTGCACCCGATGTCTGTTCCGTAAGCCGAAAGGTTTATGCCCACGAGCACAATTTCACGGTATTTGTTTTTCGCAAGAACCGCAAGCTCCTTTTCAATTTCAGGCAAAGGCTTTGAGCGGACACGTCCGCGGGCATAGGGAATAATGCAATATGAGCAAAAGCGGTTGCATCCGTCCTCAATTTTTACAAATGCGCGCGTTCTCTCGTTGAAGGCACTGATGTTCATAACGTCGAAGGTGTCACCGCTCATGTGTTCACGAACATCGAAAATGTGCGAGCCGGAGTTAAAATATGCGTTGAGCTTCGAAACAATTTGAGAGTTGTTTCCGTTTCCGATGACAATGTCTGCCTGCACAAGCTCCTTTGCTTTCCCAGGAAACGCCTGCGGGAAGCAACCGGTCAGCACAACACAGCCGTCCGGATTCATCCGCTTGAAGCGGCGGACAGCCTGACGTGTCTTTCTGTCGCTCTCTGCGGTGACGGTGCAGGAATTGACAATAAAAATGTCCGCCTTTTCGCCCGGCAGGGCAAGCTCAAAGCCGTTGCGCAAAAGCTCCTCGCCGATTGCCTGCGTTTCGTATTTGTTGACCTTGCAGCCCAGTGTAAATAACGAAACCTTGATTGTGAACACCTCCGGAGCATGTAAATCGTTAATGTTCAGTATAACATATCTCGCGTCTTTCGGCAATATAATTGAATTGAATTGTTTGAGAAAGGGTGAGATTATGAAGCGCATATTTGTAATATTGCTTTGCGCCGTCATTCTGTCCGCGTCAATGGGCATGCAGGCGTTTGCCGTGCAAAGCGAAACAGAAAAAACTGAGATTCCCGTAGAAATCAAGGCAAAATCAGCCGTACTCATGGATGTTAACACCGGCAAAGTGCTTATAGCTTACAAAGAACACGAAAAGTTGTATCCGGCTTCCGTGACAAAAATCATGCCCCTGCTTTTGATTATGGAGGCAATTGACTCCGGCAAAATGAGCTTGACGGACACCGTCACCACAACCCCCACCGCCGCGGCGAAGGGAGGCTCGCAAATCTGGCTCAAGGAAGGCGAGCAGATGACGGTTGACGAGCTGCTGCGCGCCGCAGCAATTGCCAGCGCGAACGATGCCTGTGAAGCCCTGGGAGAGCATCTTGCGGGCAGTGAGGAGGGCTTCATCATTATGCTCAACGAGCGCGCGGCACAGCTCGGAATGAACGACACTCATTTTGACAACTGCACCGGGCTTGACGACACAACAACAACGCACCTCACCAGCGCATATGACGTGGCTCTTATGTCTGTTGAGCTTCTGAAATATGATTTGATAAAGAAGTATACCACCGTATGGATGGACTCCCTCAGAGACGGTGCAACCGAGCTTGTCAACACAAACAAACTGGTTCGGTTCTATCAGGGCACAACCGGGCTGAAAACCGGCACAACAGCAAAGGCGGGCTGCTGCGTTTCCGCCTCTGCACAGCGTGAAGGCACACACCTTGTTGCGGTTGTAATGGGTTCCGGCAACAGTGATGACCGCTTCGGCACTGCAAAGGCGATGCTCAACTGGGGCTTTGCAAATTATGTAACAGTCACACCCGAAATTGACAAATCTCTCATAACCGACGTCACCGTGCTCAACGGCTGCAGTGAGAAGATATCTCCCGCCGTGCCGAAAACCTCTCCGCTGCTTGTCAAAAGGGGAGAGGAAAAAAACATAAAGCAGAATATTCAGCTTTGCGTAGATGTGGAGGCACCGGTTGAAGAGGGTCAGGTTCTTGGAAGTGTTACTCTGACGCTTGACGGAGAAACCCTGGCACAGTACAATATTACAGCACCGGAGCAAATAGATAAACTGAGCTTTTTTGAGGTGCTGCGAAGACTGATATTGTCAATAACTAAAGAAAGCGCGTATTAAACATTCAATTGTCAAAATTTTTTAAAAAAAATCTTCATTATGCTTGCATTAACCGAGATAATCAAGTAGAATAATTAAGAGTATACTTGATATTGAGGGGTAGTTGTTTTATGTCAATTAAATTCAATTCATCATATGCAGGCAAATCGGCATCACCGGAGGCTTTGAACTCAATTCGCGCTGAGGTTGAGGCGGCACACAAGGCTCTCCACTCTGGAACGGGTGCCGGCAGTGATTTCACCGGCTGGCTTGACCTCCCGGTGAATTACGATAAGGCCGAGTTTGAAGCAATCAAAAAAGCATCCGCAAAAATCCGCTCGGATTCGGATGTTCTTATTGTTATCGGTATCGGCGGCTCATACCTCGGAGCACGTGCGGCAATTGAATTCTGCAAATCCTCAAACTACAATCTGCTTGCAAAGGACACTCCGCAGATTTTCTTCACAGGCAATTCCATCAGTTCAACTGCGGTTTCCGAGTTTGTTTCGCTTTGTGAGGGTAAGGATTTTTCTATAAATGTCATTTCCAAATCCGGAACGACTACAGAGCCCGCCGTAGCCTTCAGAATTTTTAAAAAGCTTCTCGAGGAAAAATACGGCAAGGAACAGGCGGCAGGGCGCATTTATGTCACAACCGACAAGGCAAGGGGCACTCTCAAGGGGCTTGCGACAGTTGAAGGCTATCAGACCTTTGTTGTGCCGGACGATGTCGGAGGAAGATATTCCGTCCTTACGGCTGTCGGCTTGCTTCCGATTGCCTGCGCCGGCATTGACATTGACGCTTTGATGAGCGGTGCTGCGTCGGCAAGAGAAAAATATTCCTCGTCCGACCTTGACACTAACGATTGCTACAAATACGCCGCCGTCCGCAACCTGCTTTACAGAAGCGGAAAGAGCATTGAAATGATATGCAGCTATGAACCGTCGTTCACTATGATGTGCGAATGGTTTAAACAGCTTTACGGCGAGAGCGAGGGCAAAAACCGCAAGGGCTTGTTCCCGGCTTCGGCAATTTACTCAACCGATTTGCATTCAATGGGTCAGTATGTTCAGGACGGTGTGCGCTGTATGTTTGAAACCGTCGTTTTCTTTGACAAACCGCAAAAAGAGGTTGTCATTGAGGAGGACAGCGAAAACGTTGACGGCTTGAACTTCCTGGCAGGCAAAACAGTGTCTTATGTCAACCGCAAAGCTTTCGAGGGAACTCTTCTGGCACATAACGACGGTGAGGTGCCGAACCTTGTGCTTGAACTTCCGGAAATGAATGAATTTGCACTCGGCGAGTTGATTTATTTCTTTGAGAAAGCCTGCGCAATTTCCGGCTATCTCCTCGGGGTCAATCCGTTTGACCAGCCCGGAGTTGAAAGCTACAAAAAGAATATGTTCGCTCTGCTCGGCAAAAGCGGCTACGAAAGCATGAGGGCGGAGCTTGAAGCACGGCTCGCACAGGCAGAGTAATCTGCCTGTTTGAAATATAATTTACGGAGGAATAACAAATTGGTTAATCTTATTTTGGGACACAAGGGCTCCGGAAAAACAAAGAAGCTTATTGACATGGTGAATTCCGCCGTTGACACTTCAAACGGCAATGTTGTTTGTATCGAGAAGGGTGAGGCACTTACTTACAATGTCAACTACAGAGCGAGGCTCACCTCAACAGACGCCTATGGGGTCAAGGGCTATGACGCTTTCTTCGGCTTTCTTGCCGGAATTTGCGCGGGAAATCACGACATAACTGATATTTTTGTCGACGCCACACTCAGAATCGGCGAGCGCGATTATGAAGCACTTTCCGCGTTTATCGCAAAAATTAAAAAGCTTTCCGATTTCACCGATACCCACTTCACGTTTACAATTTCCGCAGACAAGGACGAGCTTGACGTTATTGTTGTATTTTCTACCGATTCCCTGT
>CAZIMM010000038.1:0-18573 GCA_964540415.1 uncultured Eubacteriales bacterium | reverse complement strand
TGAACCGCTGACCCTTCGCACGTCAAGCGAATGCTCTACCAACTGAGCTAAACGTCCGTACCGTGTGCGGAACGAACGCTATTATACACGATTGAATGGCAAAAAGCAAGACCTTTTTTAAAATTTGTTCGCTTTGTTTGCAAAAAACTGTATGTGCGCCGGACAAGCGACTGTCAGGCGGCGCTTTGCTCCTCGTCATCCTTGCCGAGCCAGCCCCAACGGTACATCAGATAAGCGCCGAGCATCGACACGATAACTCCGACGATAACCAGGTTCCCCGCGGAGAGGTTTCCGGCAAAGCAAAGCACAATCACCATTGCAAGCACAGGAGCGATTGAAATTTTCCAGTGCTTGAAGAAATAGCCCGCTCCGAGAGCGCCGAACAGCGCCGGCATAACCTGCTTGAAGGCGGGAGCAAAAACCGAACCCTCGGCCGTCATGAGCGGCAGCAGCGGGGAAAACAGCAGCACTCCGCAGGCAATGATAACTGTTGTGACAATTGCGGATGTCGCCACGGCAATGGTTGTGATGACCTCTCCCTCCTCGGTGTTCGGCCTAACATTTGCATTCTCCATTGCGCTCAGGCCGCACGGCAGCTTGAGGTTTGTTATGTTGCCCGTGACAAAGCTCAGATATGTTCCTCCCGCGCCGAGCAGAGGCGCGTAGGCAACAACCTCGATTATTCCCGTCACATAAAACAGCGGCACAACGGCGAGCAGGCCTTTCATCACCGGCCTGAGCTCCGGCCACACGTCAAAATAAATGCAGATGCACAGCGGGAAGCACAGCAGCACAGCAAGAGCGCTGAGCGAGGATATTCTTCCCCAGGTATGTACTCGGTCAAAATATGTTCTGTCCTTTTTCATTTCGGCAGTTTCAATCCTTTCGGCTCAGATTTTTCAATATCTCCACTCATAAAGAACAAGGCTTTCCGGGAGCACCTCGGCAAAAAGTATTGCCAGAGCCATAGCTCCGAGCATTGCGCCGGGCATGATAAAGTGCTCAAGCCTTTTGAGCTTGAATTTTTTGCATATGAGCTGAAAAATTCCCACCAGCAGTATTGCGCTTGCGAGCACGAGCACCGACATAACACCCGCGCCGTCACCCTGAACGGTGGCGTCGCCGCTGCCGATGATTGCCCTGCCGACAAAAACGGAAATCAGCCCGATGAACGCGGCTGAGGAGAGAGTATCCTGCAATTTGCGGCTGATGCCGCCGGTCACTTTGCCGATTTTTTTCTGCAGTGGCTTGAGCAGAATCGGAAGCAGAACAAGCGGAAAAACGCTGCCTATTGTCATAACCCATGCAATTGCGGCGAACGCCTTGGGAGAGGTCACCTCGGCAAGGCCGGGAGGAAGCCCGAGAGACTCCATTGCGGCGGAAGCGGCGGTTGCCTCATATGTCAGGTTGCCGATGACCGATAGCCGCACCCACGGCAGCACCAGTCCGAGTGCACCCGCAAGTGTAATGACCGTTGCGAGAATTGCAAGCGCCGGAGCAACTGTGAACAGCGCGGAGGAGGTCACGGTGTCACGAAGGGTGTCCTTACTGATGCCGAGCTTCACACCCTGCTTCCATGCTTTTATCAGGAAAAAAAGCGATTGCCCGACAACGAACAATACAATTCCCGCCGCAAGATAATACATAAACGGCGAATTCTTGAAATCCATTATATGTCCCCCTAAAATTATTCATTGCAAAAAATACCTGCAAAGTTTTCCGTTGCCGCGCTCGATTAAATCCGTCTGTATTGGGTGAAGCTGTTCGCAACAGAAAAAGTTTTGAATGCGGCAAAACCAAATATTGTTTGCCGCAGCGCTTCAGGCAGGTTTTTACATACTTTCCCTCTCAATATTTCAAATCTTACAAAGTATAATAAATTAAAAGCAACATGAAGTCAAGACAGACGGAGGATAATTTATGTATTTTTTTCATAAACGCCGCACAGGCATAAAACTGCTGTGCTTTTTTCTCGCAGGCGTGATTGTGCCGACAGCATATGCGATTACGGCGCAGAGACGATACCGTAAATCCGAATTGCTTTACACGCACTCCCGCAGTCTCGTTTCAACCGAAACGCAGGCGGCGCTCGAGCGGCTCGAAAGCAAGCTGACAATGCTCTCCTCAACGGGCGAAGGCATTGCCAGGGAATGGCTCTGCACCGAGATTTTCGCGGATTGCTCAATTCTGAAGCTCTGCCTTTCCGAGCAGGAAGCGGGGCAGGGAATTTACGGCTTTCTTGCGGCAGTGCAGCAGCAGTGCCGCGAAATAATCGGCGGAAGCGTTGTAAACACAAATGACTTTTCAGACACGGCGAATCTGTTGAAAACAGCCGTTGACGGCAACCCGGAGGAGCTTTCCGGACTTCTTCCGGACTATGCGCCGAAAAAAGCGCGCGGCTCGGCGGCTGTGCCCGTCGGCAAGTCAGTGACACGCGTTGCGGCAAGAAAAACAGCGGCAGAATTTCTGGGCATCGGGGAGGAAGCGCTCACGCAAAGCGAGGACATCACGGTCGCACCCGAGCGGTACGCTTTTTCCGCGGGCAGCGGTCTGGTGACGGTTGCAAAGCAGGGCGGCAGGGTGTGCACCTACACGAGCGCCTATATTCCCGGAGAGCTGACAATTGACGAATCCGCCGCCACCGACATTGCCGGCAATTTTCTTGTTTCGCGCGGCTTTGACGGTGTGCGTCTTCACACCGTTTCAAGCTCAAACGGCATTTGTGAGCTGGAATACGTTTCCCGTCTGAATGACGGCTGGCTGAACCTGAACTGTGCCGTTCACATCGGCGTTTCCATGGATACCGGCACGGTGACCTCCTTTGACGCACGCTCGTTTCTCACCGACACTGCCGGACGCACTCCGCCCGAAGAGACAGTGACACGGGCCTATGCCGAGGGTCTTCTTCCCTCACATCTGAGCGTCTCGCAGTTCGAGAAGGTTTTCGCAAACGACATTTCCGGAGTTGAGCGCTGCTGCTACGAATTCACCTGCACGGGCAAGGGAACGCAGAAGATTCGCGTGTATCTTGATGCCACGGACGCACAGACGGTCAATGTCGAACTTTTGTAAAAAATGCACAATATTTTGTGCTCAATATTTACGAAACCCACAATTGCAATTTGAAACTGAGATTATATAATATAAGAGATGGGTTATGGCGGTTTCGGATATCCGTTTCCGCAAAAAGATGAAAGGATTGATATAATGGCACGAAAGGTCAAGGTCGGCATTATCGGTTGCGGCGGCATTGCAAACGGAAAGCATATGCCCGCGCTCAGCGTTCTTGATGAGGTTGAAATGGTGGCTTTCTGCGATATTATTCCCGAAAAAGCAGAAAAAGCCGCGAAAGAATACGGCACAGAAGACGCAAAGGTCTATGAGGACTACAAAGAGCTGCTCAAGGATGAGTCCATCGAGGTTGTTCATGTGTGCACTCCGAACCGCTCGCACAGCTTCATCACCATTGACGCTCTGCACGCAGGCAAGCATGTCATGTGCGAAAAGCCCATGGCAAAAACATATGCCGAGGCAAAGGCAATGTATGATGCTTCCGTTGAAACCGGCAAAAAGCTGACAATCGGTTATCAGCAGCGCTGGAGAGAGGATTCAATGTATTTGAAGCAGTGCTGCGACGAGGGTGAGCTCGGCGAGATTTATTTTGCAAAAGCAATCGCTCTGCGCAGGCGCGCTGTCCCCACCTGGGGTGTTTTCCTCAACGAATATGAGCAGGGCGGCGGTCCGCTCATCGACATCGGAACCCACGCGCTCGACCTTACCCTCTGGATGATGAACAACTACAAGCCGAAAATGGTTGTCGGCACTACATACAAAAAGCTCGGCCAGCAGCGCGAGGCCGGCAATTCCTGGGGCGAATGGGACCCCGAAAAATTCACGGTTGAAGATTCCGCCTTCGGCTTTGTCGTGATGGAAAACGGCGCGACAATCATTCTCGAGTCCAGCTGGGCGCTGAACATTGCCGACCCGCGCGAGGCAATCACAACCCTTTGCGGCGACAAGGCGGGAGCGGATATGCTCGACGGTCTGCGCTTCAATTACGTCAAGCACAACCGTCAGATAATCGAAACTCCGAGCTTTGACGCGGGCGGAGCGGCCTTCTTTGAGGGCAACGGCTCGGGCAAACCCCACGAGATTGAGGCAAAGCTTTGGATTGATGCCGTTATCAACGACACCGAGGTCAAAACAAAGCCCGAACAGGCAATGGTGGTCACGCAGATCCTTGAGGCGATATACGAATCGGCAAAAACGGGCAAGCCGGTATACATAGACTAAAGAAAACGGAGGGTACATATATGCAGTTGGGAATAATTTACAGCTATGACGAGGACTCCTTCAAGCGTGCTTCGCAGCTTGGGCTTTCCTTCCTTGAAATCTGCTACAATGTCGGCAACGATATTGCGGATCTGAAGGAGGATGTCGGCGAAATCAAGGCAAACATCGCAAAGTACGGTGTTGCAATCGGCTCAATGGGACGCTGGGGCTCTGACAAGGTTGCGAAGGACGGCAGCCTGATTGAAGAAGAAGTCGCCGTGAGCCGCGCTCTCATTGACATTGCGTCGGAGCTCGGCTGCAAGGTCTTCAACACCGGTGTCAACTATGTTGAGGAGATTTCTTTCTATGCCAACGTGTCCGCCGCGATAAAATATCTTCAGGGGCTTGTTGATTACGCCGCCGACAAGGGCGTTACCGTTGCAACATACAACTGCCGCTGGAACAACTATGTTTGCGAGCCGGTCACATGGAGGCTCATTCACGGCCACATCCCGCAGCTCGGCATCAAATACGACCCGACCCACTGCATCAATGAGGGCAGCGGCGATTATCTCGGCGAAACTAAGGAATGGGGCGGCAGATTTGCCCATGTTCACATCAAGGGCACACTCAATGTCAACGGTGAGCACGTTGATGACCCGCCCGCCGGACTTGACATGATTGACTGGCGCTCATTTTTCGGCCTGCTCTACAAGCACGGTTACGACGGCACGTTTGCCATCGAGCCGCACTCCTCAACCTGGAGGGGAGAGCTGGGCGACAAAGGCGTTGAATACACTGTCAAATACATAAAGCCCATGATGCTTTGCGAATAAATTTCTGATTTCGGAAAGGTGAAATATTTATGAAAATCGCAGTTCAGCTTTACAGCGTGCGAGACCATATAAAAAACGGTGACGACATGCTGAAGATTCTCGGCGATGTCAGGGCTATAGGCTACGAGGGCGTTGAATTCGCCGGTTACTTCGGACTTCCCGCCGAAACAATCAAGGCGAGGCTTGACGAGCTGGGACTTACGGCTGTCGGCACGCACATAGGAGTTGACAGCTACAACGGCGAGAACATATCCTCCACCCTTGCCTACAGCAAGGCGCTCGGCATGAAGTGCATCGGTGTCGGCGGCGGCCCCACCGGCACACCCGAGGATCTCATAAAAACAGCCGGCACTCTCTGCTTCGGCAACACCGCGGCGGAAAAAGAGGGCATGAAGGTCTTCTTCCACAACCATACGCATGAGTTTGAGGATGTCGGCGGCGTTCGCCCGATTGACGTGCTGCTCAGCGCCTGCTATGTGGAGGTCGACACCTACTGGAGTTACCGCGCCGGTGTGGATAACTACAGCTTCATCACCGAAAACAAGGACAGAATCGTTCTTCTTCACGTCAAGGACGGCATTGACGGCACGCCCAAGGCTCTCGGCGAGGGCGATTGCGATGTGCCCGCGGTTATCCGTGCGGCAAAGGACATCGGCATTGATTGGATTGTTGTGGAAAACGACAATCCGGAGCCCTGCGGACTTGATGATATTACCCGCAGCTATAAATATCTGCAAAGCATTATGTAAGGAGCGGCATCATGAAAATCGGAGTATTTACCTGCCTTCTGGCAAACCTTGAGCTTGACAAGGCTCTCGAATATTTCAGCTCTCTCGGTATTGAGATGATTGAACTCGGCTGCGGCGGTTTCCCCGGCAACGCTCACTGCAATCCGGAGGAATTGCTTGCAAGCCCCGCAAAGCTTGCGGAATTCAAGAGCACCGTGGCAAAATACAACATGGAAATCAGTGCTCTGAGCTGTCACGGCAATCCCGTTCATCCCGACAAGGAAGTTGCCGCCGGCTATGATAAGGTTATCCGCAACACAATTCTCCTTGCCGAAAAGCTCGGACTTCACCAAATCAACACCTTCTCCGGCTGCCCGGGCGACTGGGAGGGAGCAAAGCATCCGAACTGGGTGACCTGCCCCTGGCCGAACGATTTCAGCGAGGTTCTCGAATGGCAGTGGAACGAGGTCCTCATTCCTTATTGGAAAGAGCTTGTTGCGTTTGCAAAGTCCCACGGCGTCAACAAAATCGCGCTTGAGCTGCATCCCGGCTTCTGTGTTTACAACACCGAAAGCCTTCTGCGCCTGCGCGAGGCAGTCGGCCCGGAAATCGGAGCAAACTTTGACCCGAGCCACCTCATCTGGCAGGGCATGGATCCCGTCGCGTGCATCCGCAAGCTCGGAGATGCGATTTTCCACTTCCACGCCAAGGACACAAAGCTCGACAAATACAATATTGCCGTCAACGGCGTGCTGGACACCAAGCCCTACAGCGACGAGATAAACCGTTCCTGGATATTCCGCAGTGTGGGCTACGGCAATGACGAGGCTTACTGGAAGGACATCGTGAGCAATCTGCGCCTTGTCGGTTACGATTACGCGCTGAGCATCGAGCACGAGGATTCGCTCATGAGCCAGAACGAGGGCCTGCGCAAGGCTGTGGATTTGCTGAAGAGCGTTGTTATCTCGGAGAAAGTCTGCGACATGTGGTGGGCGTAAGAACCGAGCGTTTCATTGGTTTGAAAATAATACAAATAAAATCATCATAATTAAGAGGCAACGATATGAAGAAAACAAACAAAATCGGCTTCGCTGTTATCGGCTACGGCGGAATGGGCAACTTCCATGTAATCAATTCCCTGAAAATTCCGGAGCTTGAGCTTATCGGTATTTACGACATTGACCCAAAGCGCCTCGAGCAGGCGGAGGATGCGGACATCCACGCCTTTCAATCCCGCGAGGAGCTGCTTGCGGACGAGCGCATTCAGCTCGTGACGGTTGCCACTCCGAACGATGTTCACAAGGAAATTGTCATTGCCGCGCTCAACGCGGGCAAGAATGTCATTTGCGAAAAGCCCGTAACAATGACCGTTGCGGACCTGCAGGACATGATTGACTGTGCAAACAAAAACGGAAAGCTGTTCACCGTCCATCAAAACAGGCGGTGGGACCCGGATTATCTTACGGCAAAGCAGATTTATGATGATAACATGCTCGGCCCCGTTTTCAACATTGAGTCGCGCGTTCACGGCTCAAGGGGCATCCCGGGCGACTGGCGCAACAAAAAGGCGCAGGGCGGCGGCATGGTGCTCGATTGGGGCATTCATCTGCTCGACCAGATGCTCATGATGATGGAGGGTAGGAAGCTGATCTCCGTTTATGCCCAGCTTACGGATGTCACCAACGAGGAGTGTGACGACGGCTTTAAGGTTATCGCCAAGTTTGAGGGAGACCTTAACTGGGAGGTTGAGGTTGCAACAAACAACTTTATCAGCCTTCCGCGCTGGTATATTCTCGGCGTAAACGGATCGGCCGTGATTGAGGACTGGGACAGAAACGGTAAAATTGTCATGGTGTCGGATTGGGAAAACCGCGATGCTGTGCCGGTTGTCGCCGGTGTGGGGCTGACAAAGACCATGGCTCCGCGCAAGGACGACACCATAAAGGAATATCCGCTTCCGAAGCCCGAAGGCGATTGGGCGGAGTTTTACCGCAATGTTGTCAAAGCCATTAAAGGTGAGGAGTCGGCGCTCATCACTCACGAGCAGGAAATCAGGCTCATCGGTCTGGTTGAGGCAATCTTTAAATCGGCGCAGACAAATTCGGTTGTTTATTTCAACGAATAAAACTACATAATCAGGCAAACAGACCGCATCGGGGCAACGTGCTTCCGGTGCGGTTTTCTTTTGCTTCCGGCAGAACAGTGCCGCGAAAAGCGTTGAAAAAAGCGGAATAACGGAAAAATGGGTTGACACATTGTTCCGCAGCATGATATCATTTTATAAATTGGACGGAAAAACATAAACAACGCGCCTGCTGAAGAAACCCTTGCTCTGTGCCGGAAGGACAGACCTTATTTTTAATGAAAAGAAGGATAAATCATGGGATTTATTGATTATATCAAAAATATCGACACGATTATAGGCGCAATCGGTCTTCTTATCAGCGGCTGTCTGACCTTTTTTACGGTTGCAGGAAACCTGAGCAAAAGAACCTTCATCAAATTTCTTGCCCGTGAAATATCCCCCAACGTCACAAGCAAAGCTGTGAGCAAGGAGTTCCGCCGCCGCTTCACCGGCTATATCCCTCACCGGATGCTCGAGATTACGCCGGAGGGGAAGGGAGAAAGCTGCACCTGCAGGCAATTTTTGAAGCGGACAAAGAGCCGCCGCGTCCTGCTGATTGTCGGTTCTTCCGGCATCGGCAAATCCACATTAATGCAGCAGCTTGCTTACCGTTCGAGAAAACGAATCTATAAAACTCGCGCAAAAACGCTGTCGGATTATTCGGTGATATATTGCAAGGTTCCGATTCTGTCCGGCATGGAAGATATAATCGGGGACATCAAGGCTCAGATCTCCGAAAACAAGGATAAAAACTTCTCGGTGTTCATCGACGGCTTTGATGAGCTGAATTGTCTGCACATCGGGAAGGATGCACCGGATTCCGGCGGTGACGCTTCTCCGGACAAAGTGCTGGATGAACTGATAAACAGCCTGGAAAGAGAAAAGAAAATCAAAAAAATCGTCATATCTTCCCGCCCGGAAATCTTTGCCGACGGTGTCGGCCGTCTGCTTTCAAAAAATCTTTACTACGGCTCGGAGCTTATGCTGTGGGAAATCTGCGGCTTCAACGAGAAGCAGGCGGTGAACCTTTACAAAAACGAAAGCCGCATTCAGCACGAAAAACCACACGAAAGGCGGCAGAACAAATCAAGGCTTACCTCCTTCATGCATGACAATCACTCCTCCGTTTTTGAATATCCGTTCATTGTCACCTGGACATCGGAGCTGTTTTCGGGCATGACGGATGACGAGATTGTTACATCGGATTTGTACCGTATACTCACCATAATCATAACAGCTTATCTGAAAAAAGAGTATCTTCTGTATCTGAAAAGCTTTGCAAACAGGAACGACGCTGTTTCGGAGAACAGATATTTAACGTCCGGCATGGTTTTTGTCACGGCGGCGGCGAGGTTCATGATGAAGGAGCACGTCGGGTTTGTTTCACGCTCGGACATCAAAAACGAAATCGCAGCCTCACTTAACGACACGGATGATGTCATATTCTCGGAAATAAACCTGACCACCCGCAGGCTTCTCAAATATATTGACGGCTCTGAGCATGAAAAAAATAAAGGCCCGCGCTATGAATTCATCCACAACATGATTTATTGGCGGCTGGCGGCGGAGCTCCTGGCTGATTTTCAGGTTTCCGCTGAAGAAAGAAACAGCTGCCTTTCGGAGCAAAGCGCAACTCCCATGCCGCTGCTTTATCTGCAGGGCGTTTTTGAAAAGTACACACAGGTTCTGGACTTTAAAAACAGCGCGGACTTCATCAACTCGGTCACCGTGAAGCACGAGCTGCGCTATACAATCGGAGATCAGAAGCTGGACAAGCTGCTGCTTTTGCTGCCGGAGGTTGAAACGGTTCGCATCAACGGGAAGCTCCTGCTTTGCATGGAGGCAGTTGCCGATTTTCGCGAGAAAAAATATCTTGATCTCTCTGACAACGGGCTGGACTCCGCAGAAGTGCTCGCGGCGTTTTCACCCGACAGCATTTCCGCGCTCGACATCAGGGGCAATTCCGTTTCGCTGCAAAGCATAAAAGAAGCCCTTGCGTGTGCTGACATTGAACACCTTTTCTTTTCCGCGAACACTGAGGATGACATACCCGGTGATGCCGCCGAAGCGCAGCCCTTTGCGGAAATATCCGTGCTCCTGCCGGAGGAGAAATTCTCTCCGCTCTACAAGACAGTGCGGAATGCGCGCAAAAACGGAGTGAACATCAGCATTCTCGGCAGATCAAGCTGTGATGTTGACGACACCTGCCGGGACACTGAGCTGCTGCAAGCAATATATGAGCTTGACACCCTGAATCTTACCCGAAACGCGGCAAACAGCAGCAGCCTGATGAGCTATGTCAACATATGCTTCCTCTATGCTTCGCAGGCGATGAGTGCGGGAAACACCGGGGTTGCTTATGATGTGCTTGACACTGCAATGAATGCAATTTTCACAATAGGAGACAGGAACAGCGTCTCGTGGGACGAAGGAATGCTCAACACCTCCCCGCGCATATCGCGTGCTCTGGATATTCTCTCAAAGGCTGCGGAGGTGCAAAACCCCGCCGCTGCATTCATTCTCGGGTGGCTGAATCACACGGGACGGCTTGTTCCGAAGAATGAGGCCGTGGCGTTCCGTTGGTTTAAGCAGTCTGCGGAGCAGGGCAATGCCGCGGGGCAATGCAGTCTCGGCGATTGCCTTCTGCGCGGAATAGGCACGGAAAAAGATGAGGAACAGGCGTTCCGTTGGTTTAAGCTGTCTGCGGAGCAGGGCTATGCCGCGGGGCAATGCAATCTCGGCTGGTGCTTCCAGCACGGCATAGGAACAGAAAAGGATGAAAAACAGGCATTCCGCTGGTTTAAGCTGTCAGCGGAGCGTGGTGAATCCACAGGGCAGTGCAATTTAGGCTATTGCTTGTGTGAAGGCATAGGTACGGAAAAAGATGAGGAGCAGGCATTATATTGGTTTAAGCAGTCTGCGGAGCAGGAGAATGCCGCGGGTCAATTCAATCTCGGCCGGTGCTTGTGTGAAGGCAAAGGCACGGAAAAAAATGAGGAACAGGCGTTCTATTGGTTTAAGCAGTCTGCGGAGCAGGGCATTGCCGCGGGTCAATGTAAGCTCGGCTGGTACTTCCGGCACGGCATATGCACTGAAAAAGATGAGGAGCAGGCATTCTATTGGTATAAACTGTCTGCGGAAAATGGTGATGTCATAGGTCAATTCAATCTCGGCTGTTTCTTTCAACACGGCATAGGCACGGAAAAGGATGAGGAGCAGGCATTTCGTTGGTTTAAAATGTCTGCAGAGCAGGGCGACGCCGCCGGCCAATGGACTCTCGGCGATTTCTTTATGTGGGGCATAGGCACGGAAAAAGATGAGAAGCAGGCGTTCTGTTGGTATAAACTGTCTGCGGAGCAGGGTGATGCCATAGGTCAATGCAGTCTCGGCTATTGCTTCAGAAAAGGCATAGGCACGGAAAAAGATGAGAAGCAGGCATTTTATTGGTTTAAACAGTCTGCAGAGCAGGGCGATGCAATAGGTCAATGCAGTCTCGGCCATTGCTTCCGAAAAGGTATTGGCACGGAAAAAGATGAGGAGCAGGCAATATATTGGTACAAACTGTCTGCGGAGCAGGGTAACGCCGCGGCGCAGAAACGCCTGGACGGTTACCGCCGCGAAGGTACTCAAGCCGAAGAAGAGGAGGCCCCCGGTGAACTGTCCTCCGAGCCGGAAACAGCCGAAAGCCGCCCGGGAATCCGCTTAACTCTGCCCGACGAAGCGAAAAAACACCCCTTTACGGACACCGCAAAGCCGAAAAACAGGAAAGAGGAAGCTCAGCAGATTTAACAATAGTGTTATGTTTTTGATGTTATAATGTTATATCAGGGTGTCATATGTTATGTTTTGTTATATTTTCGAGCGTACACGCCAAAATAATTTAAAATACTTCCAACATTTTATAACATACAATATATTGTACATAATGGTAAATATTTGAAGCAAATCGCTAAATATTGTGGTCTGAATAAATCTAAATTGGAAATTTAGTTTAATAGCTCTATATTTTTGGAAAATCATTCAAAAAAACTATTGACTTTGCACAATTCCCGTGTTAACATTGAGCTAACAAAAGGACGTTGCCGAAAAACTTCGGCGGACTCCGAAATAAAGATTTGGGGTGTTGCTTTTGTTTGACAGTATCTACGGCGCATTGATCGGGCTTCTCATGGGTCTCTCGTTTCATCGGGTTGCAATCTGGCAGGTGAAAAAGAGAACGGACGATTACCTCAAGGTTGAATCAATAGATAACACCCTGGTTCTCGTTTTGTGGATGGCTCTTTCGGCCGGTGTGATGTCGGTTATGTTCGCAAGGGTAACGGATCCGCTGATCCGTGCGGAATATGTAATCTACATAACAGCTCTGATCAACATTTCCGTTGTCGACATCGCAATCAGGAAGATTCCGAATGAGCTATTATTGCTCATGCTGATAACAAAAGCAGCGGGAATCATAACGTCACTTGTTCGCGGCGGAACAATCATGGAGGAAGCCCTCCCCGCAGTCATCGGTCTTGCAGTCGGCTTCGGACTTTACCTTATCCCCTCTCTTTTCGGCGTTTTCATCAGCGCGGGGGATGTCAAGCTCAGTGCGATGGTCGGTTTTTGCTTCGGACTTTACGGTTTCATTCAGGCTTCAATCGTCGAAGCGCTTGCACTTCTGATTTACCTTCTTTTCCTTTCCATAACAAAGAAGGGCGGATTGAAAACAAAAACCTGCATGGGTCCGTTCATTTCGCTCGGTGCGGTTTCGGCAATCCTTGTTCCCGGACAAATGATAATCAACTATTTGTTCGCAATGTAATTGAGATATTTACTCGCGTAGCGAGAAATATAAATGAATTTAACTTTTTCAGAACAGGAGGATAAATATCATGATGAATTGGCTCAGAGACGAGGACGGCCAGGGCATGGTTGAGTACGGTCTTATTATCGGCCTCATCGCTATAGTCGTTATCGTTGCATTGGTACTTCTCGGCCCCAGAATCAGAGGCTTGTTCCAGGGCGCAGCTGATAACCTCACCACCACAGCATCGTAATTTAAGCAAAATATATCTAAGGAAAGGGGATGGCAACATGACGAATTGGCTCAGAGATGAGAATGGGCAAGGTATGGTCGAATACGGTCTTATCATTGGTCTCATCGCAATTGTCGTAATCGTTGCGCTGGTTGTCCTCGGACCTCGAATCAGAAATCTTTATACCGGCGCTGCAGATGTACTTACTACCACAACAGCATAAAATACTTTAAAGAGGAGGTTAATGTATCATGATGAATTGGCTCAGAGATGAAGACGGTCAGGGCATGGTTGAGTACGGTCTTATTATCGGCCTTATCGCAATCGTTGTTATCGTCGCATTGGTACTTCTCGGACCCAGAATCAGAGGATTGTTCCAGGGCGCAGCTGATAACCTCACCACCACAGCTTCATAATTAACAGCAAAATTAGATTCGGCTTACATAAATTCTTTAAAGAGGAGGTTAATGTATCATGATGAATTGGCTTAGAGACGAAGATGGTCAGGGCATGGTTGAATACGGTCTTATTATCGGCCTTATCGCTATCGTTGTTATCGTCGCATTGGTACTTCTCGGACCCAGAATCAGAGCATTGTTCCAGGGCGCAGCTGATAACCTCACCACAACAGCATCATAATTAATTGCAAAATTAGATTCGGCTTACATAAATTCTTTAAAGAGGAGGTTAATGTATCATGATGAATTGGCTTAGAGACGAAGATGGTCAGGGCATGGTTGAATACGGTCTTATTATCGGCCTTATCGCTATCGTTGTTATCGTCGCATTGGTACTTCTCGGACCCAGAATCAGAGCATTGTTCCAGGGCGCAGCTGATAACCTCACCACAACAGCTTCGTAAGCATTTCCTTAAAAATTCGTATTGCAGTCGAGAGGATTGTCAAACGAAAAAGCTTACACAAAAAAGGGCGAACAAAGAAATTTGTTCGCCTTCTTTTTTTCTGCGTATGCGTCAAGTGAGGTTTCTCCGGCAGCAGGAGGTTTTTCGGCGTCCGCCATGCCGCTGCAATTGTGCGAGTGAACTGCATCAGATATTCAGGATTTATTTGTGATATTTTCCGCCGGAGGATATCTCAAATGCGCGGTACAGCTGCTCGAGCAGCATTACTCTGGCGAGCTGGTGTGGGAAGGTCATGCGCGACATGGACAGCTTCAGCGCGGAGCGCTCCTTTATTGTCGGGTCAAGTCCGTAAGAGCTTCCGATGATGAAAACCGCACAGCCCGCTGCCATTGAAAAGCACTCAATTTGCTTTGCAAGCTCCTCGGAGGACACCTGCCTGCCCTCAACGCACAGCGAGCATACAGCGGCATCCCTCGGGATTTTTGCCGCAATAAGCCTTGCTTCCGCCGCGAGAGCCGCTTCAATCTGAGCGGCGGACGGTTTCTCGGGCAGACGGGCGGGAGTGAGCTCAATTATTTCCGGCTTGCAAAAAGCGGCAAGGCGCTTTGCATATTCCGCGCACGCCTGCCGCAAATAATCTTCCTTCAGTTTTCCCAGACAAATCAGTTTGACATTCAGCATTCACATCACCGTCATTTTCATCTCGTCGCTTCCGGCAACGCTCAGAAGATAGTCGTTGCCCTGCTTCATGCCCTGTTCGGACAGCGCTGTGCCGGTGCACTCATAAGCGAGGCGGGGATAGTTGTTTTCATGGCTCAGATGGCCGAGCACGAGCCTCGTTGTTCCCTCGCTGACCAGCTTGCAGGCAAGCTGTGCGCACGAGTTGTTTGAAAGATGCCCCACATCAGAGAGAATGCGCCGTTTGAGCTGATAAGGATATCTTTCATTTGCCATGAGCATGTTTTTGTCGTGATTCGATTCAAGCAGAACCAGGTCACAGCCGGTAACCGCACTTTCCACCTCCGGCGTTACTGTCCCAAGGTCGGTTGCAACGGCAATCCGCCTGCCGTCCGGCATTGAAATAACATAACCGACGCTCTCGCGGCTGTCGTGAGGGGTGTGAAATGCGCGTATGTACATTCCCATAACCTCAGTTGAACCTTCAAGCTGCATAACATTAGTTCCCGGTTCAAAGCAGTCGGATTCTTCAAGCGCTCTCAGCGTTCCGCCGCTTGCAAAAACGGGAACCGGATGCTGCTTTGTGAACACACGCAGACCCTTGACATGGTCGGTATGCTCATGGGTAACAAAAATTGCGCCGATGTTTTCGGGAGAAACACCGATGCAATCAAGCGCCTGCGCGGTGCGCTTCGCACTCACGCCGACATCTATAAGTATGCCTCCGTGTGCGGTACCCACATAAGTGCAGTTGCCGCTGCTGGAGGAAAACAATGAACAAAATCGAGCCATAAACGGAATTCAACCTACCAATTCAGCCGTGTTCGGAGCCATAACGTCGATTCTTTTGATGTCCGCCCCGAGTGCGGAAAGCTTCTCGACAACGTCCTCATAGCCCCTGTCAATATGAGAAATGTTTTCAATCTCGGTTGTGCCGGTTGCAACAAGTCCGGCAATGAGCATTGCGGCACCAGCGCGAAGGTCATCCGCCCTGATGGGTGCGCCCTTGAGCGACTCAACACCCTGAATGACCGCAACCTTGCCGTCAACCTGGACGGTTGCGCCCATGCGCACAAGCTGTTCGATATATTTGAAGCGGTTGTCCCAAACACTTTCGGAAACGATGCTTGTCCCGTTTGCAATCGAGAGAAGAACAGCCATCTGCGGCTGCATATCCGTCGGGAAGCCGGGATGCGGCATTGTTTTGATTGTGCACTTGCCGGGTCTGCCGTGGCCGATAACTCTGACAGCCTCATCAAATTCTTCAACCGTCGCTCCTGTGTCAACCAGCTTTGCTGTGATTGCCTCAAGATGCTTCGGGATGACGTTTTTCACCAGAACGTCTCCGCCCGTTGCAGCCGCGGCAACCATATATGTGCCCGCCTCAATCTGGTCCGGGATAATGCTGTAGGTGCAGCCGTGAAGCTCGTCCACCCCGTGGATTTTGATAACGTCCGTGCCGGCGCCTCTGACATCGGCACCCATGGAATTGAGAAAGTTTGCAAGGTCAACAATGTGCGGCTCCTTAGCGGCGTTTTCGATCACCGTGAGTCCCCTTGCCCTGACGGATGCGAGCATAACATTAATTGTTGCTCCGACGGAAACATTGTCCATATAAACCGCGCTGCCGATAAGCTTATCGGCGCCGGCATCAACAATTGCGTTCTCTTTGATTGACACCTCGGCACCCAGCAGCTCAAAGCCGCGCAAATGCTGATTTATCGGGCGTACGCCGAAATCGCATCCTCCCGGCATTGCAACCATTGCACGGTTGAATCTGCCGAGCAGGGCGCCGATAAGGTAATAAGACGCACGAAGATGCTTTGTCAGCTCATTGGGAACCTTGTAGGAATTTATGCTGCGAGTGTCAATTTCAATTGTGCTTTTGTTGATGAACTTGATTCCCGCGCCGAGGTGATGGAGAATGCCGATCATCATTGTAACATCGCTTATGTCGGGAATATTTTCAATCCTGCAAACATCCTTTGCAAGGACGGTTGCGGGAATAATAGCAACAACGGCATTCTTTGCGCCCGCAATAGTGACTTCACCGGACAGGCGGCAAGGACCTTTGATAACTATTTTTTTCATTAAGGATTTTACCTCCGCAAAATTATTTAAAAACGGAAATATAACAATTGAATTAAATGTTCTTTTAATATAAAGTATATTATACCACTGTATCGACACTTTGAAAAGGGTAAATCCTATAAAAATTTAATCGTTTTGTAACTTTTTTAATAACAACGCTACAATATTATTGTTTGCAGAACGTGCGGTTTAAAACAGAAAAGCTGTTGCAGTTCAGGAACATTTTTCAATTGCATCATTGATTTTTTCACGCTTGTCAAGAAGAATTTTTTCACTTTTCGGATACCGGTCAAAGGCAAGCGGCTGCTCAAGGCCGTCATCAAGCAGAGCAAGCGCCTTTTCACGGCCGATCAGGCTTTCAAGCAGACGGAGCGCACGCATATCCTGCAATCCGTCAAAAAACACCTTGAAGCGCAGGGAAATCCAGGGTTCGCCGTCTGTTCCGGGATAAACCTGGTAGGCATCACCCGACGGAAATGCTCCGCCCGCGTCGCTTTCTGTGAACGGGTCAACGCTGCGCACCGAGTGCCGGGTATACCAGAAATTGTAGCCCCACTGCAAAAAGCCTTCACAGTCGTTTTTGTAAAGCTGCATTCCGAGAACACGGTTGCGGTAGGACGGCATGGAGAAAAAGCGGTTTGAAACGTCGACATACTGTCCGCAGCAATAATATGTCCAGAGCTTCGGCACGTTGCCGAGGAAGGGTTTGATGTGGTTTGTTGCGGGAATCGGGTTTTTGACAAGGCCTGTGAGATAGAATTCATAGTCCGACAGCGCATCGATAACCCGAAAGCCGGGAAACAGCTTTTCAACAAGCTTCGCCGCATAGCCGTAGGAGGAGAGCTGCAGAATGCCCGGCTCGTCCGAAACATGGAAAAAGCATTTATCACGTATTCCTTTTTTGTCAATAAATTCCGTGAGAGCGGCGGCAAACTGTGTAAGGAAGGCCTTGTATTTTCTGCTTCTTGCGCGGGTGTCCCAGCCGAAAAGCTGCTCACCGCGGCAGTCAACGATTTTCGGCGCGTGCTTTGCTCCCCACTGTGTGAACAGGTGGGACATCTCAAAATATTTCATCCCGCATTTCAACGCTAGGTCAACAAAGCGGTTGAGGTTGTCAAAACCGAAGGAATACTTGTCCTCACCGGTGACCGTCACCTCGGTGAGCTGAACCGTCGGACGTTCGCCGCCAACGGCGGTGTCAAGCGGCGGCGTGAACAGCGGCGTGAGAATGAAGTTGATTCCGTGGCGGTTTGCGGCACGCATGAAGCGCTCAACAAGAAGCCAGTATTCCTCGCTGAAAACCGGAACGCCGTAATGAGTTGCAATGCAGTCGGAGTGAAACCAGTGGGTGCAA
Organism: uncultured Eubacteriales bacterium; assembly: GCA_964540415.1. Classification (GTDB taxonomy): domain Bacteria; phylum Bacillota; class Clostridia; order Oscillospirales; family Acutalibacteraceae; genus CAZIMM01. The sequence continues at coordinate 609 of CAZIMM010000038.1, read as the reverse complement.
ATCAGCTCCTGCTCTGGCAGTGAGGCATTGATGATTTTGATAAAGAGCTGTTTTGTGTCGCTGCCGTCTGGGTCAGCCGCAGTAACTGACAGCGTGTATGTTCCCGCGGGATATCTGCCGTCCGGGTCAATTTCAAACCACACGCTTTGCCAGACGCCCTTTTCACACGGAAAACCGTGCTTTGCGGGGCGCAGACAGTCCGGATACAGCCCGGGAGAAGAGCGTATTACATCGTCATCATGGTTTTCGTATGCGGGTAGCCCGGAGGGAATCTGCATAACGCAGCTCATCTCAATGCAACCGGAGAGAGGGCCGTCAACCGTCACTTTCAGCTCGCCGTCAGCCTCCGGCAGCACCGCAAGCTGGAAGCAAAGCCGCTCATTGAGAAGCATGGAAAAGCCCCCGGGGACGATGCCGTCGGGTTGAGAATCACGGAAAATTTTTGCAAGAGAGGTCTGCAATACAGTTTTCATTTTCAGCCCCCGCATTCAAATTTGAAAATCAATTTGCCGGACAGATGCAAAACTGCCCGGCAAAACATAGGGCAAAGATAGTCGAACCCCATACGCCCAAAATGCTGAATTTTCCGCACACTTGTGCGTTTTTTGT
>CAZIMM010000037.1:0-18612 GCA_964540415.1 uncultured Eubacteriales bacterium | reverse complement strand
GCAGCTGGTTGAGCGTCTGCTCGCGCTCGTCGTGCCCGCCGCCCATGCCGGCGCCTCTGTGACGGCCGACAGCGTCGATTTCATCAATGAAAATGATTGACGGGGAATTCTTTTTTGCCTGGTCAAAAAGGTCGCGCACACGCGAAGCGCCCACGCCGACATACATTTCAACAAAGTCAGAGCCGGAAATCGAGAAAAACGGAACATCCGCCTCGCCCGCAACCGCTCTTGCAAGCAGGGTTTTGCCTGTGCCGGGAGGGCCCACGAGCAGAACGCCCTTGGGTATTCTGGCACCGAGGTCATTGAACTTGACCGGGCTTTTGAGGAACTCGACAATTTCACTCAGTTCCTCTTTTTCCTCATCCGCTCCGGCAACATCGTCAAAGGTCGTTTTTCTCTTTTCGTCCTTTCCCTGTTTAACGCGCGCCTTGCCGAAGCTGAGGGTGCGGTTGTTTTCGCTGCTGACCTGCTGACTCATTCTGCGCACCATGAACAGCATCATGCCGCCGATGATGAGCATAATCAGAAATGTCGGAAGAACATTGAGAAGCCACGAACCGGAGGAGCCTTCCTGATAATCGAATTTTACCGGAGTCTCCGGGTTTGCATCGTTATATTCCCTGACGTGCTCATGAACATCCTCAAGAAAAATGTTCACGTTCGGGACGGTGTACTTCTTTGTGCTCGCATCGTCCCTGAGCTTGTATGTGAGAGCGCCGCTGCTCAGATTCAGTGAATACTCCGAGACCCTGTCCTCCGTGAAGAGGGACACCACCTCATAATAGAGCGTCTTATCCTGTTTCTGAGTGCCGGTAAAGAAAGTCACTCCGAGGATGATAACCAGCGGAATGAGCACATACGGTATCAGCGTTTTGAGCTTTTTTGTGTCCAATTCATTGTCCTCCAAAATCCATTATTGGTTGCCTGCATCGTGCAGTTTCGGAACAGCAATATAAGGAAGATTGCGGTATTTCTGATTGAAGTCAAGGCCGTAGCCGACTATGAACTCGTCCGGCACAACTGCTCCGACATATTCAGCTTCAATCGGTGCCCTGCGGCGGGACGGCTTGTCGAGCAGTGTGCATATTTTGATGCTTGCCGCTCCCCTGTCGTGCAGGTGGCGCAGCACTCCGTGAAGAGTAATTCCGGTGTCGAGGATGTCTTCAATAAAAAGTATGTCCATCCCGGAGGGGTCATCAGTCAGGTCCTTTTCAATTCGCAGCCTTCCGGTGGTCTCGGTGCCGCTGTAGCTTGAAACGCACATGAAATCAATGCAGCAGTCCAGATCGATTTTGCGCACCAGATCCGCCATAAAAACAAATGAACCGCGAAGTATTCCTACGAGCAAGAGCTTTTTGCCGGCATAGTCTCTGGTTATCTGCTCACCCAGCCGCGTGACAATTTCTTTAAGCTCCTCCTCGGAAATCACAAGTTTTTCAATTTCTATCATATCTTTACCCGTCCTCTTTTGTAATTATCAAAAATGTTTTTGTGAGCTCGGTCACGGCGCAGCGCTCGCATACGCCGATGCCGTCAACCCAGATTACGCCGCCGCTGTCGGCAAGCAGTGCAACCGCGCCTCTGCAATCCGCCGGAATTCCTTTTTCGCTGAAAATCCGGCGCAGCTTTTTCGTCACACCTCTGCCGTTCTGACGAAAAACATCGCCCGGCAGAATTCCTCTTAACGAAAGATTACCCTCAATTTTATCATAATCTAATTGATTCGCCAATATATCTTTGTGAATTTTTTGTGTACTTAATTCAGAAAACGTCTGTTTTTTTTCAATTTTCAGTTCTTCACCGGAAAAAACTCCGTTTGTGAACGTCACCTCCCGTGCAGCAACCGGCTTGCACGGACTGATTTTGCGGAGCAAACCTCTTTGCGAGACAAACGACGCGCCGGAGCAAACCTGCACCGCGCCCCCGCCGACAATGACCGAGCAGAGTGCCGCAATGTGCTTTTCCTCCGGTGCAATTCCCGTTTCGCTCTCAATGATTCGTGCCGCCGCTCTGCGCATCAGCGCAGGATGGCTTTTTTTCAAGCCGGAAACACTCCAGCCGCCGGAAAGCCTTGTTTCGGCAAGCAGCTCCTCCGCAAGCGACGAAAGCAGCTGTTCATCAAGGGTGAGGGCTTGTGTGCAGCGGAGAAAAGCGTTCTCCAGCCCCGGGTTTATTTCTCTGAGCACAGGCACCGCGTCCAGCCTGATTTTGTTGCGGCTGAATTCTCTCTCAAAATTTGTTTCGTCGGTGATATATTCAATGCCGTTTTCGGCGCAGTATTGCTCAACTTCAGCCCTTGAACAGTCAATGAGAGGGCGGATGATGTTGCCCCTGACGGGCGGTATCCCGCACAGACCCTTCAGCCCCGACCCGCGGGTGAGATTGAAAAGCACGGTTTCGATGTTGTCGGTCTGCGTGTGGGCGGTTGCAATGAGCGCATCGGGATTGATTGAGGCAAAAAACTCATAGCGTATTTTTCTGCCGCACTCCTCAAGCCCGAGCCCCGTTTCCTTTGCGTGCGCCGGAACGTCTGCGCACAGAACATGCAGAGCGATGCCGAGCTTTTTGCACTGGCTCTCAACAAACAGTCTGTCCCTCTCGGCCGTCTCGCCGCGTATGCCGTGGTCAACATGAGCGGCGCAGAGGGTGAAGCCCGCAGAGTCCTTTATGCTGTTGAGCAATGAAACAAGCGCCATCGAATCCGCCCCGCCGGAAACCGCGGCAATAACCGCCGCTCCGGGAGACAGCATACGGCAACGCTTGATTGTTTCGATAACCTTTTGAGTCATTTACATATCCCGTCTTATTTTTTCGGGTGTGGTGAAAAGCGTGAAATCCGGATTCCAGTGCAGGTCAATCGTCTTTGTCGGGCCGTGGCGGTTTTTGGAGATGATGACCTCCGCCTTGTTGTATTCCTCCTGCTCCTCCGGCGTCATTGCAGGTGCGCTGTCGGGAGTGGCGTAATAATTCGGGCGGTACAGCATCAGAACTATGTCAGCGTCCTGCTCGATAGAACCGGATTCACGCAAGTCCGCGAGCTGCGGTCTGTGCTGCTTGCCCTTGCCCTCTGTTCCGGCTCTGGAAAGCTGCGAGCAGACGACAACGGGAATGTCCAGATCCTTTGCCAGCAGCTTGAGGCTTCTTGTGATTTCGGAAACCTCCTGCACGCGGTTTTCGGTTTTGGTTGCCGAGCGCACCAGTCCGAGATAGTCCACAATCACGCACTCAACTCCGCCGAGTCTGCGAATTTTGGATTTCATTTCAGGCACTGTTATGCCGGAGGTGTCGTCAAAATAAAGCTCTGCCTTGTTCAGCACGCCTGTGGCGACTCCCAGCCTGTCCCATTCCGAGTCGTCGATTTCGCCGGAGCGCATTTTGGAAACGTTGACGCGCGCCTCGGTTGCGAGTATCCTCTGCGCAAGCTGCATCTTCGTCATCTCAAGAGAGAACATCAGCACCTTGCGCTTGCCCACAACAGCCACGTTCCTCGCCATGTTCAGCGCAAAGCTCGTTTTGCCCATTGCGGGACGTGCTCCGACGATGATGAGGTCAGAACGGTTGAGCCCCGAAACAGCCTTGTCCAGATCGGTGAAGCCGGTGGGCACACCCTTGTATTTATCGCGCTCGGAGGACGAGAGCTGGCGCAATCTGTCAAGCACCTCGCCGATGAGAATGTCGCCGATTTTCGACGGTGCGTTGGTGTCCTTTCCCCTGCGGATATCGTAAATTTTCTGCTCTGCGGAATCGAGAATGACATCGGCGCGCTCCTGCTGAGCCTGAGCCGAGTCTATCATTTCGCGCGCTGTGGAAATGAGGGTGCGGACATAATATTTCTCGCGCACTATGTTCGCATAGGATTCCACATTGCTAACGCTCGGCACAACCTGCGCGAGCTGGTAAAGATATGTTTTTCCGCCGGCGTCGTCATAAACGTTTTCGCTTTTGAGATGCTCAAGCACAACCAAAGCGTCCACACTCTGATTGTTCATGTCGAGCATGAGCATCGTGCTGAAAATCGCACGGTGCTGCGGAAGATAAAAATACTCCGGACGCAGAATCACCGTCACCTGTGACAGGCATGTTGCGTCAATGAGTATACAGCCCAGAACCGCCTGCTCAGCCTCAAGGCTGAACGGCAGCTCCTCGCTGTCGAAATTTGTTGAAAAGCCGTCCCTTGCCATATTATTCCTCGCCCACGCAGACGTAAATATTTGCCGTCACTCCGTGATTGAGCTTGACCTCAACCTCAAACGTGCCGTATGCCTTGATGTCCTCCATGGTAATCTTGCGCTTGTCGGCCTCAATGCCGAACTGCTCCTGGATTGCCGCTGCGACCTCCTTGGGTGTGACAGAGCCGAAAAGCTTGCCCCCCTGTCCGGCGTTTGCTTTGATTTTGATGGTTTTGCCCGAAAGCTCGCGAGCCGACTCAACGGCGGCGGCCTTTTCAAGCTCGATGCGGCGTTTTTCGGCGGCCTCCTTCGATTTCAGCTCTGCCATAACCTGTGCGTTCGCCTCTCCGGCAAGGCCCTTCGGGAAAAGGTAATTTCTCGCATAACCGTCGGAGGTGTTGACCACCTCTCCCTTTTTGCCGAGATTCTTAACATCCTGTTTAAGCAATACTTTCATTGTGAGGTCATCCTTTCTCAAGCTCTGTTATCTGGTCGATTCTGCGCTGATGCCGTCCGCCCTCGAAGCCGGTGCTCAAAAACACATCAACAAGCTCGAAGGCAAGACCCGCTCCAACGACTCTGCCGCCCATGCACAGCACGTTTGCGTCGTTGTGCAGGCGGGTGTATTTTGCGGAAAAGGTGTCGGAGCAGCACGCGGCGCGGATTCCCTTGATTTTGTTCGCCGCAATGGATATTCCCACACCGGTGCCGCAGCAGAGGATGCCGAGTGAGCACTCTCCGTTTTTGATTCCGGTGCACGTTTTCAGTGCAATGCCGGCATAGTCAACCGATTCCGGTGTAAAGGTTCCGTAGTCACGGTATTCAATGTTATTTTCTTCAAGGTGCTTTTTGATGGCTTCCTTCAGCTCGAAGCCGCCGTGGTCTGCGCCCAGGGCTATCATATTCAACATCCTTTCGGTTATTACTGTCTGATTTTTCTCTCTTTCAGTTCGCGCTCCGCCTGAGACAGGCGCAGGTATGACACTGCAAGCTCATCCGCTCCGACGGCGCTTTCCGGCGGCATTGCGAACGCCGCTCTTGCAACTCCGGAGGCGCGCTGAGAACGCAGTCCTGCGGGGGCGAGAGATATTCCGTCAAGCCTTTCCCGAAGGTATTCAAAGCACAGCTGAGCGCCGTCCCCGACGATGAAAACGGGGCCGTGCGCGTTTGCGAGGAGAGTCTGCGTCTCGCTGACGGGCAGAGCGCTGTCCGGCGTTAAGCGTTCGATTTTGCCGTTCCCGCATGAAAAGCACGCAGCGTAAACCTGGCTGCGGCGCGCGTCCATTGCGCAAAGCGCCGTGCAGCGGAGGTCTGCAAGATTCCATGCCATTGCTTCAAGCGTTGACACCGCAAAGCAGGGCTTGCCCGCGGCAAAAGCCATGCCCTTGACAGCGGCGACGCCTATGCGTACTCCGGTGAATGAACCCGGCCCGCAGGACACGGCGAAAGCGTCAATGCTCTCCACGGACGTTTCGGTGTTTTTCAGCACACATTCGGCGGCGGGCAGGAGCGTTCTGCTGTGGGTCAGCGCACTTTCGGCAAAGAACTCGCCGACAAGCGCGCCGTCAAGCATTATTGCCGCGCTCACGCAAACCGCAGAAGATTCAAGTGCAAGGATTTTCATAATGTCAACTCCAAAATACAAACACAGCCTATTTTCGCACAAAATCATCTTAATGTCAATCACTTTAATATAAACTTTTTTTCCTTGACTTAGGGATTTTTTCTGCTATAATGTTATCTGTTATAATGCTACCTTTTATGTTTTGAAAGAAGGAATACAAATTGAGAAGCGACATAATCACCAAAGGAATAAACGCAGCGCCGCAGCGCGCACTGCTGTATGCTCTGGGTCTCACGCAGGAGGATATGGGCAAGCCCATCATCGGCATTGTCAGCTCGAAGAACGACATTGTTCCCGGCCACATGAATCTTGACAAAATCGTTGAATCCGTCAAGCAGGGCGTTGCAATGGCGGGCGGCGTGCCAATTGTTTTTCCGGCTATTGCTGTTTGCGACGGCATTGCCATGGGTCACGAGGGCATGAAATATTCACTCGTCACAAGGGAACTGATTGCGGACTCCACCGAGGCGATGGCAACCGCCCATCCATTTGACGGCCTTGTCATGGTGCCCAACTGCGACAAAAACGTTCCCGGCCTGCTCATGGCAGCAGCGAGGACGAACATCCCGTCAATCTTCATCAGCGGCGGTCCTATGCTCGCCGGCAGAATGCAAAAAAAGAAGCTCACCTTCTCCACGATATCCGAGGCAGTGAGTGAATACCGCACCGGGAAAATCGACGATGAGCAGCTCTGCGCATACGAGCAGAAATCCTGCCCGACCTGCGGCTCCTGTGCCGGAATGTACACCGCGAACAGCATGAACTGCCTGACCGAGGTGCTCGGAATGGGTCTGCCCGGGAACGGTACGATTCCCGCGGTTTATTCCGAGAGGCTTCGCCTTGCGAAAAAAGCGGGCATGCAGATTGTCGAGCTTGTCAAAAAAGACATCAAGCCGCGCGACATCATGGTTGAGGAAGCGTTTCTCAACGCGCTGACAATCGACATGGCTCTCGGCTGCAGCACAAACAGCATGCTTCACCTGCCGGCAATCGCCCACGAGTGCGGCTTCACGCTTGACCTTTCACTTGCAAACTCAATTTCCGACAAAACTCCGAACCTCTGCCACCTTGTTCCCGCGGGCGACCAGCCCATTGAGGAGCTCAACGAGGCGGGCGGCATCCCGGCAGTTATGCACGAGATTGCAAAGCTCGGACTGCTGAGCACAAATCTCATGACCTGCACCGGCAAGACGGTTGCCGAAAACATTGAGGGCAGGGAAATCCTCAACACCGACGTCATCCGCACAGTTGACAATCCGTTCAGCAAAACGGGCGGCATAGCCGTTCTCAGAGGCAATCTCGCACCTGAAGGCAGCGTGGTCAAGCGCTCCGCCGTCGCACCAGAAATGATGTGCCACACCGGCAAGGCGAGGGTGTTTGACTGTGAGGAGGATGCTCTCAACACGATTTACGACGGCAAAATCAACCCAGGAGAGGTTGTCGTCATCAGATATGAGGGCCCGAAGGGCGGACCCGGAATGAGGGAAATGCTCAACCCGACCTCCGCCATCATGGGCAGCGGCCTTGGCAACAGCGTCGCGCTCATCACCGACGGCAGATTTTCGGGAGCGACAAGGGGCGCGGCAATCGGCCACGTTTCACCCGAGGCCGCTGTCGGCGGTCCGATAGCCCTTGTTGAGGAAGGCGACCAGATTTCCATCGACATCAACTCAAATTCCATAAATGTTCTCGTTTCGGATGATGAGCTGCAAAAGCGCCGCGCAGAGTGGAAGCCCCGTGAGCCGCGCATCACAACCGGCTATCTTGCACGCTACGCAAAGCTCGTAACATCCGGAACCACCGGAGCTGTGCTTGAATGATAAAAGAACTGTTTAGACTCGTCATTTCCTTCATGAAAATCGGTGTTCTGACCTTCGGCGGCGGCCTGGCAATGCTCCCAATGCTTGAAAGGGAACTGATTGAACACAGAGAGTGGGTAACACGCGAGGAGCTACTCAACTATTATGCCGTGAGTCAGTGTACACCCGGTGTAATCGCAGTCAACACGGCAACCTTTGTCGGATACAAACGTGCGAAGATTCCCGGAGCAATTATGGCAACTGCCGGTGTTGTTCTGCCGTCACTGATTATCATTGTCGCGGTGGCGACGGTTCTCAGCAGGTTTTCGCATCTGCCCGCGGTTCAGCACGCATTCATCGGAATCAGAGCGGCGGTTGCGGCGCTCATCCTCGCGGCGATTGTCAAGCTTGCAAAGAGCAATTTCAAAAAGCCGTGGCAGATCATTGTTGCGATCTGCTCGTTCGTGCTTGTGGCGGCGGTCGGGCTGAACCCGGTTTTTGCTGTCATAGGCGCGGCGGCGGCGGGTCTTCTGATTTCACGCGAAATTCCTGATAACGGCAGCGGCAAAACCGAAAAGGACAAATAAATACCGCGGCGGTGTATGCGTTGTGAAAAAAACCATAAAAATCATTTGTCTGACGCTCTGCCTGACTTTGGCGTTTCTTACGCCGCTGTCCGACAGCACCGCTTCGGTTTCGGCTGCCGGAAATGCCGATGAATATACTGTCTATTATTGCTTAACCGACCCGTTGCCCGGGCAGGCGTGGATACGCAACATCACAGTTAAGCTTTCCGAGGACTGGTTCGGCAGCAGCTCTTACGGTTATAACTCCGAGCTGTGCAAAACCTCAAGCGTGCTCAGCTCCTGCGCATATTCCTCGTGGACTTTAGAGGACGCGATGGGCAGGATGGGCTTCGCAAACCGGTATTTTTCCAAAGAATATTCCAATTCCGATTACAATGAAGACGGCATCCGCTGCGCTCTCGGTTCAAAGAAGCTGACGCTCAACGGCGAAGAATACACGCTGGTGCTCGTCGGTCTGGGCGGCACAAACGGCGAGGAGTGGCTTGGGAATTTCAACATCGGCACCGGAGATTATCATCAGAGCTTTCTTTCCGCGGCAAACGGTGTGATGACGCTGATTGACAGCTACACCTCAAAGCTTGACCGCAGAAACGGCTTCAAATTCTGGATTGTCGGGCACAGCAGAGGGGCAGCCGTTGCAAATCTGGTTGCCGCAAAGCTCGACGAATCGGCCGTGCTCGCACAGCCGTCCGATATTTTTGCATACACCTATGCCACGCCGAATGTTACGACGAGAGACAACACGCAGTCCGAGCTTTATCTGAACATTTTCAACGTTGTCAACCCGGAGGATTTTGTGACCTATGCGCCTCCTCCGCAGTGGGGATACTGGAAATACGGCAGGGTCTTCAGCCTTCCGACAGTTGTTGAGGGCTCAAAAAAGAGCGTTTATGCCGATGAACTGCTGAGCTGCTTTTCAAGGCTGACCGGCGGTTCAACATACGATTATTACGAAAACGGCCCCGAAACAACCCGCAACATGATACGCATGGTCAATTACGCCTCACAGGGCAGCATCAGCGGGTTCATCAACAAAGAATACAACCTGGGCGACCTGATACCGCAGAATCTTCGGGAGAAATACAACCTGAACAGCACGATAACCCCCTCCGGTTTTTTCAAAACCGTCGGTGAGCTTCTCTCCGGGCGGATAGATTACGGGGCGGCGATAAACAAGCTGATTCTTTCAGTTGTTCATCCCGTTTTCAGCAGAATCATTTTGTATTTCGCAACCGGCATTTTCTCACCGGACGAGGCGAAGGCGATGCTCGCGGAGGTGTTTGAAAGCTATCCGCAGGTTGCCGAATATTTCACACTCGAGGAGCTGTCACCGTTAATCGAGGAATCTGTCGGCTCACAGATTATGCGCGCTCACGGCGCGGAGTCATACATCGCCTGGCTGCAAACGGTACCGGACAGCAGTCTTGTGCCGGCAGTCAATGAATACCGAGGGGAGCTTGCCGGAGCGGTTGCTATAACAGACGAAAACGGCTTTCCGCTTGCCTCACCCGTGGCGGTGTTCACCCCGGTTTATTCGGGGTATTCCGCTCAGATACTGACTCTCGGCTGCTCCTGCGAAGGGTTAAAGTCCGTATCGTGGAAAAGCTCAAATCCGCTTGTCACGGTTTCGGACGGCACGGTTCGCTGCCTTGCCTCATTTAATCAAAGGGCAAAGATAACGGCGACCGTGAAACTCGTTTCCGGCGAAACCGTATCAGACAGTGTGACCGTCGCTTTCGTAAAATTCGCACCGGGGCTGAAAAATCTCGTTCCTTCATCGTTTGAGGGGAAAAACGAGCTCCTGTCTCCGACACAGAGAAAGCTGCTGTGCAAATTGGCATCGGCAAAACTCAAGCAAATCATCGCAAAAAAGTTCAAGGAAATTTTTTCGGGAGCGGCAGGTTGATAAAACCGTTAGCCGAAATAATTAATATTATGGAGGTGCTATCATGCTTCGCATTGAAAATCTGACCAAAACATACAAAGGCGGCGCAAAAGCCGTGGACAGCCTGACGCTGCACGTTGAAAAGGGAGACATTTACGGCTTTATCGGCCACAACGGCGCAGGCAAAACAACAACACTTCGCTGTGTTGTCGGCGCTCTGGACTTTGAAAGCGGAGAGATCTTTATCGACGGCAGATCGGTTGCAAAAGAACCGATAGAGTGCAAAAAGATAACTGCATACATCCCCGACAACCCCGATTTGTACGACCATCTGACAGGCATACAGTATCTTAACTTTATCTGCGATATCTTCGGAATTTCGGCGGAAACCCGAATGGCACAAATCAAAAAATACGGTGATCTGTTTGAACTGACGCCGAATCTCGGCGACCTCATTTCCTCATACTCCCACGGCATGAAGCAGAAGCTCGCGCTGATTGCCGCATTTGCCCACAATCCGAAGCTTCTGGTGCTTGACGAACCCTTTGTGGGGCTTGATCCCAAGGCATCGCACATTCTCAAGGAGCTTATGGCGGAGCTTTGCGCAACAGGCAGTGCAATCTTCTTTTCCACCCACGTTCTGGATGTTGCCGAAAAGCTTTGCAACAAAATTGCCATCATCAAGCAGGGCAAGCTCATTGCCTGCGGCGAAATCGAGCAGGTCAAGGGCAGCCTCAGTCTTGAGGAGGTATTTCTGGAGGTTACAGAATCGTGAAAAACGTATATCTCCTTTTCCGTGTTCAGCTTCTCGGATTTTTCGGGATGAATGCGGTCAAATATTCTAAGGATGACACACAAAAAAAGCGTGCGAGAAAGGTGCTCGGAGTAACCGCGGTTTCCTGCCTTGCCTTTTTGTATATGTCTGCGCAGTACAGCCTGATGATGTCACTTTCGTTCAAGCAGATCGGCAGGCTCGATATGCTGCCCCCGATTATTTTCATCGCCGCTTCTGCAATTGCTCTTTTCTTCACGGCATACCGTGCGAGCACAACACTGTACGGCTTTAAGGACTTTGATATAATTGCCTCTCTCCCCGTGACCTCTGCACAGATTGCGGCAAGCAGAATACTTTTGCTTTATTCTATCACCGCCATGTATGTTGTTTTTCTTCTTGTGCCGATGGCTGTGGTTTATTCAATCCAGGCGGGCGCGGGAGTGATTTTCTGGGTTAATTTTTTAATCAGCCTTCCGTTTGTTCCGCTCATCCCGATTGTCATTGCTGCACTGCTGGGCGCTGTTGTTGCATATGCTTCAACGTTTTTCAAGCGTACGGGCGGAATACAGACGATTCTGTCTGTTCTTCTCCTGGTTGCGGTGATGCTTTTGTCGTTTTCCTCTCAGAACATTGTCAATGAGCAGTTTGCTCTCGCCGCACAGGGAGTGACGGCGGGAATAAAAACCGCCTATTTCCCGGCAGCTTGGTATACCTCCGCACTCTGCAACGGCAGCTTCGGCTCACTTTTGATGTTCATTCTCTTGTCCGTTGCGCTGTTCGTTGTTTTCTCTTTCATAATCGGTGTCAAACTCAAATCCATAAACTCCGCAATTACGGCGAAGCGCACCCGCTCGAACTACAAACTTGTCTCCTCCGCCGCCGTGCGTTCCTCTCAGCTTTCCGCGCTTTACAAAAAGGAAATCAAAAAGTTTTTCTCCTCAACAAACTATTTCATGAATATGGGTGTGGGCATGATTATGCTCCTTCTCGTGTGCGGGGCAGCACTGCTCGGCAAGGGAAGCTTCGCAAGCATGATTTCCGACCCGACGATTTCCGCCTCAATCACCCGTATCATGCCGTTTGCATTTGCGTTTTTCATCTATATGTCCGCGCCCGCTGCCTGCTCGATTTCTCTCGAAGGGAAAAATCTCTGGCAGCTGCAGGTGTTGCCCGTTGATGCGAAAACCGTTCTGCTTTCAAAAGTGCTGATGAATTTCACCGTGACAGTGCCGCCCACGGTACTCGCCTGCGTGCTCATGCTCTTTGCTTTTGATTTCACTGCGTTTCAGACGGTCATGATGTTTGTCATTCCGCTCGTCTGCTGCGCCTTCGGCGCATTCAGTGCAATCCTTATCAACCTCCATTTTCCGATGCTCGAATGGTCAAGTGAAATTGTGCCGATAAAGCAAAGCACCGCAACAATGATAACCACGCTTGGTTTTATGCCTTTGTCAATTCTCCCGGTTGTTGCAGTGGGCTACTTCAAGGATTTGTATTTTGTTATTGCTCCGGTCCTGGGCATTGTACTCGCCTGCGCCGCCGTGCTTGAATACAAGGTTGTCTGCAATGCAAAAACCGCAGAGCGGTTCAGAAAACTCGGGAGTTGATTTTTAAATGAAGCCTCTTGCCGACAGACTGCGCCCGACAACTCTTGACGAGGTTGCGGGGCAGCGCCATCTGCTCGCACCCGGCAGAACCCTGCGGCGCATAATCGAAAAGGGCGAGATACCCAATATGATTTTTTACGGCCCCTCCGGTGTGGGCAAAACGACGCTTGCGGGCATCATCGCAGCGCAGGCAGACAAGCATTTTTGCAGGCTCAACGGCACAACCGCGTCAACCGCGGACATCAAAGAGGTTGTTGCAGACACGGGAACGTTCAGAGGAATGAACGGCATCCTTCTCTACCTTGATGAGATCCAGTATTTCAACAAAAAGCAACAGCAGACCTTGCTTGAGTTCATCGAGAACGGCTCGATAACTCTCATTGCGTCAACAACGGAGAATCCGTATTTTTACGTTTACAACGCAATTCTCAGCCGCTCAACGGTGTTTGAGTTCAAGACACTGACACCCGAGGAGATTGAACCTGCGGTTGAACGCGCCTTTGATTTTTTGCGGCGCGAGGACGGCCTTGACCTGACGCTTGAGAGCGGCGTTGTCAGCCGAATTGCTCTGGGCTGCGCGGGGGACGTTCGCAAGGCCCTGAACGCTGTTGAGCTTTGCGCTCTGTCCGCGGACGGCGGACTTGTCACCCTTGATTCGGCAACAGAGCTGACACAGCGCAGCGCAATGAGGTATGACCGCGCGGGAGACGAGCATTACGACATCCTCTCCGCCTTTCAGAAATCCATGCGCGGCTCAGACCCGGACGCGGCTCTGCATTATCTCGCACGTCTGCTCGAGGCGGGAGACCTGCCCGGCGCGTGTCGCAGGCTCATGGTCTGCGCATGCGAGGACGTGGGGCTCGCCTATCCGATGATTATTCCGATTGTCAAGGCGGCGGTTGACGCCGCGTTTCAGGTCGGATTGCCCGAGGCGAGAATACCGCTTGCCGACGCGGTTGTGCTCGTGTGCACATCGCCGAAGTCGAACTCCGCCTATCTTGCCTTTGACGCCGCTCTCGCGGATGTGAAGGCAGGAAGGACAGGCCCGATACCGCGCACTCTGCAGAACAAGCATTTTGACGGAGAGGACAACGAGCACAAAGGGCAGTTTTATCTTTATCCGCACGATTATCCCGATCATTATGTCGCACAGAGGTATCTGCCGGACGCACTTGGCGAAAAGCGGTACTACGAATTCGCAAACAATAAGAACGAGCAGACGGCAAAAAGATATTGGGAGCAAATCAAAAACAAGGCGAACACCTGAAAGGCAGTGCTGACGAAATCCGATGAATGAAAACTTATCCGTCCTGCGAAAAAAGGCAATGTCCCTGCCGACACAGCCCGGCGTTTATCTGATGAAAAACAAAACGGGTAAAATAATTTATGTCGGCAAGGCGAAGGCGCTCAAAAACAGGGTGAGCAGTTATTTCGGCTCTCCTCATAACCATACTGCGAAGGTGCGCAGCATGGTTGAGCACGTTGCGGACTTTGATTTCATCATCTGCGGCAGCGAGTTTGAAGCCCTTGTGCTTGAGTGCAGCCTGATAAAGCGGTACTCCCCGAAATACAACATTCTGCTCAAGGACGCAAAAGGTTATCACTACATTAAAATCTCTCATGACGGCTGGGGCTCCATCTGCTCCGCAATGCGCAGGGAGGACGACGGCGCGGAATATCTCGGCCCATACACAAGTGCGTTTGTCGTTCGGCAGTCCGTGGACGATGCAAACAAAATTTACCGTCTGCCTCAGTGCGGCAAGGAATTTCCCCGGGACTGCGGCAAGAGCAGACCCTGCCTCAACTTTTTCATTTCACAATGCTCCGCCCCGTGCGCCGGCAAAATAAAATATGACGATTACAAGGAGTCTTTCGATTCCGCCGTCGCGTTTCTGAAGGGCGGCGGAGAAAACACTCTTTCACAGCTTCAGACCCTCATGGACAACGCCGCCGAAAATCTCGAGTTTGAAAAAGCGGCAAGATACCGCGACAGAATTTCCGCCATCAACAGAGTCGCAGAAAAGCAGAAGGTTGTGTCCGCCTCCGTGCCGGAGCAGGATGTTTTTTCACTTGCTCTTTCGCAGGAAAAGGCGTGCCTGATGGTGCTGCGGTTTTCGGCCGGCAAGCTTTGCGACAGTGAGCACTTTCTCTTTGATGCTCCGGAAAATCTTCCGGACGCGCGCTATGAGCTTCTTGCCGGATATTACTCAATACGCGACAGAGTGCCCCCTAGGATAACCGTTGACGGTGAGGTCACGGACGGCGAACTGCTGTGCGACTGGCTTTCCGAAAAAGCGGGACGCAGGGTGACAATGAACCTTCCCTCTCGCGGAGAGCAAAAGGAACTGCTTGAAATGTGCCGTTCAAACGCCGCCGAAAACCTTGCTCTTTCACTGGGCAGACACGGCAGCGACACCGCCGCTCTCGACGAGCTTGCAAGACTTCTCGGCCTTGCAAAGCCCCCCGAATACATTGAAAGCTTCGATATTTCCCACACGGCGGGCAGTGAAAATGTCGCTGGTATGGTGGTGTTTAAAAACGGTCAGCCGCTCAGGTCGGCATACAAACGCTTCAAAATCAGGGACTTCGAAGGGCAGGACGACTGCGCGTCAATGGCTCAGGCAGTGTCCAGACGTATGCAGCACTATCTTGACGGCGACGGTGACGAGGGCTTTGCCCGATTGCCCGACCTGCTTTTGCTCGACGGTGCGCAGGCGCAGGTTCATGCGGTTTCGGCAGTGCTTTCGCAAATGAAAATCGACGTTCCCGTTTTCGGAATGGTCAAGGACAGCCATCACCGCACGCGCGCCGTCACAACGGGCGGCGCCGAAATTGCAATCAATTCAAAGCGACGTGCGTTCACTCTTGTCTCCTCAATTCAGGAGGAGGTTCACCGCTTTTCCGTCAGCTACCACCGCCGTCGCCGCAGCATGGGCATCGCCAGCAGTCTGACCCAAATTGACGGCATCGGCGAAGCCAGAGCAAAAGCGCTGCTCAAAAGCTTCAGAAGCATCACGGCGATAAAAGAAGCGTCGGTTGAGGAGCTGTCAAAGGTCAAGGGAGTGTCAAAAGCGGCAGCGCAGGCTGTTTTTGATTTTTATCATTGACAAATTAGAATAATGCATATAAAATATATTTTAACTACGCCCCCGTGAACCCGCTCATGCTTGCGGTCATCAACGGGCATTGAGGAGCAAAAACGTGAATTTTCAAAAAATCGGCAACACACTGAAAAAGGCAATCGGCGTGGAAGGCAGCTTCAAGGACGCAATTCTGCCCATGCTCGGCTACAATTCGGCGAACATTCTTTTCGGCGGCAGCGGTTACATCATTGCGCTTTATTTCCGCTCGTTTCTTGTCGAGGTTGAAATGCTTTCCGCAAAGCAGGCGGGCATCATCGTGCTGTTCGCCCAGGTTTGGGACGCCGTGACAGACCCTGCAATGGGGCTCATCACAGACCGTACACGTTCAAAATACGGCAGGCACAGGCGATATATGCTCTGGGGCGTGGTTCCCATGGCGGTTTCGTATTTCTGCCTGTGGAACTCGTTCGGCCTTTCCTCCGGCGACAACAGCACCGTCGTGATGCTGTATTACATCATCGCATATATGCTTTTCAACACTGCCTACACTCTCGTTTGCGTGCCGCACACAGCGATGCTTCCCGAAATCGCGCCCCAGTATTTTTTGCGCACTCAGTATTCCTCGGTCGGCTACATTATGAACTCGGTCGGCATGGTGTCCTCGTTTGCGCTTGTGTCAATCACTCTGGGCTTCATCAACATGGATGCTCTCACGCCCGCCGCCAGACCGAAATTCATTTTGCTCGGACTTGTGCTGTGTCTCTGGTTCTCGCTGCCCCTGCTGATAACCTTTTTCACAACAAAAGAAAAGAGCTCGCTGGCAATGCCTGTGCGCCCGTTTAACGCCGCCGAGTTCTTCAACGAATACAAAACTGTTTTCAAAAACAAGGCGTTCCGCCGCTACTTCGCCATGAGCGCCACCTACATGGTTGCAAAAAGCTTTTACACAAACACAAACCAGGAATTTGTCCGCTATGTTGCGCGCCGCGAGGAAAAATACAACATCATCGCCACGATTGCCGGCGTTGCGGAGGCAAGCGGCTTCCCGGTGAATTACGCTCTCACCCAACGCCGCGGCAAGCAGTTCTGCGGCAAGCTGCTGACCCCCCTGATGATTCTCGGCCTTGCAGTCAACCTCTTTGTCGGCGCAAAAACTCCGCTGTTCATAATTATGCTCAGCACCGTTCTTTACAACTTCGGCTTCTCCGGCCCGGGCTTCACCGTCACAAACGTCCAGCCGGATGTCACTGAAGTGGACGAAATGATCACCGGCATGCGCCGCGAGGGCGTAATTGCGACGTTCAGCTCTTTTGTCAAAAAGACAATCAGCGGCCTTGTCTCCGGCCTGAGCGGCATTATGCTTGACTCGTTCGGCTTCACTCCGGGCGTCACAAAGCAGGGTTTGCGAATCGAGCAGTCCGCGCAAACCAAATTCGGGCTGCGTCTGCTTTATGCGATTGTGCCGATTGTGCTGACAGTTATTTGTTACATTGATATCTTCAGATACAAAATGACAAAGCAGGACCATGAGCTTATCAAGCGCGCGATTACCGAAAAGAAGGAAACCGGAAAGGTCACACTGACTCCGGAGGAACGCTCAAAAATCGAAAGTCTCGCCGGGCAAAAGCTCGATGATATGTGGCTCGGACGCGAAACCGAAGCAATTTACGAACCTGAACTCGTATAAACGAGGAAGGATGCTGCAATGATGAAAAGGACTGCGATTCTTGCCGCCGCCGTCTCAATGCTGATTGCGTTCTCCTCTTGCGGAGATATGCAGGTTTCATTGACAACGGCGGAAGAAGCTCAAACAACTTCTGCATCGCCGACAACCCAAAAGGCCGAGGAAATTCACCCGATATTCGCAATAACCGAGAGTCCGGATGCAACTTCAACCGGCTGGGAAAATGCATATGTTTCCTTCCTTGCGGATGTTCCGCAGCTCGGAGGCACAGCGGATGAATTTGCACTGTTTGACCTTGACGGCAACGGTGTGCCGGAAATGATCTGCTGCCGCGGCATAAACTACCTTCCCGTCGGTTATTCAAACTCTGCCGCCGAAGCGCTCACAGCGGAGGGAATCACGGTTCACGACACACTGTATTTTTCAGAGTCCGACGGTTGTATCGGCATTGAAAATTCGATGACAAATTCAGACGGGGCTTTCAGCTTCTGTGAAGAATTTCGCCTCACCTCCGATTCGTGGAGCTTCGTCAATGAGTTTTCAAGCCTCACTTTACCCGGAGCAAGCGAAGATGACGCCCTGTTTTATGAGCGCACGGCAGAATGTCCCGGCAAATGTGATGATGTTTTCTGCGAGCACTATTCTCCGGTGTCACGGGAGGAATACAGCAGCTTCATAGAAGATTTTGAAAGCAGGTATACCGAAATCGGCTTTGTGGAATTTAACCCGTCGGAAATCAACTCATCCAACATCGCAAACTATATTGTCAGATGATCCGGACAGCTTTTGTCCGTATTAATATAAAAAAATAAATTTAATTCCTTAAGGGGGAATACTTTTAATGGACCCACTGGGGCGACAGCTACTGCTTCAGGTAATACTCATTCTCATCAATGCATTTTTCGCTTCCGCGGAAATTGCCGTACTCTCTCTGAACACAGGCAAAATCAGTAAGCTCGCAAAGGACGGAGACAAAAAAGCCGAAAAAATGATGCGGCTTATTGACCAGCCGTCGGGCTTTCTTTCAACAATCCAAATTGGCATAACACTTGCCGGCTTCCTCGCCAGCGCCTTTGCGGCGGAAAACTTTTCAGACAGGCTGGTTGACCTTGTTGTCAACAAATGGGGCTTCACCCTGCTGTCCGTTAAGGCGGTGGACACCGTTTCCGTCATTGTCATCACGCTCATTCTCTCCTATTTCACGCTCGTTTTCGGCGAGCTTGTACCAAAGAGAATTGCAATGCAGCGCCCCATGTCGGTTGCAAAGCTCGGTGTGGGTTTCATCGGCGGACTCGAAGTTTTCATGAAACCGCTTGTTTGGATGCTCTCCGCCTCAACCAACGGCATCCTCAGGATTCTGCGTCTGAAAACGGGCGCGGACGAGGAACCGGTGACAGAG
>CAZIMM010000036.1:13427-19450 GCA_964540415.1 uncultured Eubacteriales bacterium | reverse complement strand
CGCTGTTTCCATCCTCGGCCCCATCAGACCTGCAAACCAGGTGGAGCTTTCCGCCTCCGACGCGCGCTCAATCGGTATCAGCGCTCCCGTAAAGGAGAGCGGTGACATTGCGGGCAGCGGAGCATGCAAAATTGTCGGACCAAAGGGCGAGGTTGAAATCTCTGAGGGCGTTATCGTTGCAAAGAGGCACATCCATGCAACTCCCGAGGATGCGGCGAAATACGGCATTGAGGACAAGCAGATTGTCTCAGTCGAGGTAAAAACAGCAGACCGTTCGCTGATATTCGGTGATGTTGTGGTCAGAGTCAGCCCGAAGTTTGCTCTTGCCATGCACATTGACACGGACGAGTCCAACGCCGCGGGTGCAACCCCGGGCCTTATGGGCGAAATTCTGTAAGTCAGGTCAATAAAAAAACATCCCATCGGTGCATTTATTAATCGTGCACCGGTGGGATTTTTATTTGTATCGAAAAACAGCGGTATGCGGCTGTCAATACTCAATGATTCTCTCTTTGCGCATGAGTTCGAGAAACTCTTCCGTATCGGCACGGGCGGTGTCCGGTGTGCAGTCGTAAACCGCGGTTATTTCGGCGACAATTTTTTCGGTGTCCGCTCCTGCTGCAGCAAACTCATATATCAGCCTGCCGACCCCGTTAAGTGTTTTGATTCCGTTGAACACAGTCATTTCATTGCCGAACGGGATGAGCAGCAGCTCTCCCATAACTTCACGTGCTTTGTAATTGTCAGTCAGCTTCATTGTGTTTTTTCTCCTTAGTCTCAGCTTCAAGTCTGCTCATTTCCTCGATGAAAGCCCTCGTTTTCTCACACTGGTATTCCGGCACTCCGTCGAAGCTGCCTGTTTCGGCAGAGCATGAGGCGGCGCACATTTCGCAGGCGTAGCGGATATCGCATCTCTTGCACTTCTCCGGAAGGACAATTTTTGCAGTGTCGGCTTTGATTTTTTCCCAGGCGTCCGAAAAGCTGTTGTCCGAAAGGCTTACGCCGGGCTTGCTCATCATTCCGCAGGGGAGCATTCTGCCGTCAAAGGTCACCCAGTAGGTGCAGGAGCCTGCACGGCAGACAACCTGTGAGCCGCTGCGTTCAATGCAGGAATTTATCTCACCGTTCATTTCGCCCTGCATTCGCATCAGTGCCGCGCTTTCAAGAAAGGCGTCGTCCGGATACCTTGTTCTGACAATTCGGGCGCTGTTTTGCCCGGCAGACCGTGCGTCCGGCCGCTTAAAACAGACATCGCAGTCCCCGATGCCGCAGGCGCGCGCAGGAGGAAACATATAGGTTGACGCACGCACGTTGAGCTTGTTCTCACGGGCAAAATCAAAAATCGCGTTCATGTCCTCACTGTTGCAATCGGTGACGCTGTAGTTGATTTTCACCTGGATGTTGCTTTCACGCAGTTTTATTATTGAGGCGGTCACTCTGTCAAAAAGCCCCGTGCCGCCGCACTGGCGTTCATAGGCCTTGTTTGATGCGCCGTAAAGCGAAACGTTGATGCTTGTGGGCGGATTCTTTGCGAGCTGTTCAATTGCACTGTCGGTAAGGTGGGTTGCGTTTGTGTTGATTGAAACGAGCATTCCCAGTTCAAGGCAGGCGTCGTAAACCTCAAAAAAGTCTTGATAAACAAACGGTTCGCCGCCTGTGAGGAGCATCAGCAACGTGCCCGATTGTGCGGACTGACGGGCAATGTCAATCCACCTTGACGCGGGAAGCTCGAGTGCAAGTGCTGCGCTGTCGTTTTCACGGCGATGAATATAGCACATTCCGCAGTCAAGATTGCACCGTGCGGTCAGCTCAAACGTGCCGCTGAACGGAGTGCCGAGCTGTGAAGCTTTTTGAAACAGCCTGTGCAGCTGTTGAGGTTCAGTTGAAATTCCCGGCATACCGTCACCGTCCTTTGCAAATTATTCAGAGACTGCCGAGCAGAAGTTCCGCGGCAGAACGCTCCGGCAGACATTCAAGAGAAAACACGGGCACACTGTCCGCAATCTGCGAAACGATGTCAAAGGCAGCATATGCCTCATCGGAAGACCGTTTGTTGAATGCGGAGTTCTCAATCAGTCCCCTGAACGCTTCGGCGGCGTTGAGCCGCTTAAGCTTGTTTTCACCCGACTTTGAAACCACTGCGATGGCACGCACGGGGAAAGAGGCATTTACACAGTCCCGCGATGTGCCCGAAATCGGAACACTGTGAGCAACGCAGCTTTTTTCACTTACGGAGAGCACAGCGCGGTCGCCGTTGATTATCCTTGCGCCGAGGTTGTCTCTCCAGAGCTTTGCCTGGGTTGTCTTTCCCGCCCTTGAGGGAGCAGTGAATATCATGGCGGTGTTTTGATATTCAATGTATGCCGCATGAACGAGCAGCATGTTTTTTTTGAGCAGAAGCGATTGCAAATTCAGAACCGGCCAGAGATAATACATGTCTGCCGCCCAGGAAAGCTCACTGTCCGCGAGATATACTTCAAAATTCGGACTGCCGGGGGTCGAAATGAGTTGCATGTATTTTTCTCCGCTTTTCGGGCTGAAAAATGTGGTGCAAACAAAGTCCCCGCAGCGGTCAATTCTGTATTGTTCGGTCACACTCAAGGCCGATTGATTCGGTATGCTGTCATCCGGAAAATCTGCATAGGGCAGCGAGCGGCAACTGAATATCGTGAAAACAAAGTCCGGGACAGCATCGGCGTCCGCCGCAAATAAACTCGAAAAGCCATGCTCCGAAAGTGCAACATGGCTGTCAATGAGAATGTTTACATTTGCAACTGTGTACATGCTTTTCATTATATTATAACCGAACGCAAGGGTCACACTTCAAAAAGTCTCCCGAAGTGTAACCCTTGTTAAAATTCACATATTCGAGGAAAATACATTTTCTCCGGGGTTGGCAATGTGGTAACAGATGTTTACGTCAATGTCGAACTGGCAGCCGGTGTCCATATTGAAGACCGTTCCGAGCCCCGGGATATTGACAGGGCAGCTGTTTTGCTCAAAGGTTGCCTTTGTGCCGCAGGCGGAGCATATAGTGTCCTCAATCTCAAAGCTTTCAGAAGTAAGCGATGGCTTTTCATATTTTAGTTTTTGCTCATTCATGTTTTTATCTCCCTTCAGACTTTTGAGATTAGGTTATGCAATTCCGAGAAATTTCTTTATAAAGTTTATGAAAAAGTTGATTATGATGCGTATGATTGTTGTCGCTTCCGATTCCGAAACATTTTCCGGAGTGCAAACGAACTCAAAATTCTGCTCCTGTGCAACCCACTCTGAACCATTCCACTCAACTGTCACGCTCAGCTGCTCGTCCTTTGCCGTATATGCTGCGCGGATGCCTGCTGAATCAACAGCCTGCTGAATCTGGCTGTCGGTGATGTCAACAACGGCGTGTGCAACCCAGTGTCCGTTTTCTTTGCCGACAGAGAAAATCGAGGAGTCGAGAGTGAGGTTGAACTTGTATTCACCGCCCGTGTAGGTGAGAACGGACGGGATAACAAATGAATCCGGGAGCTCAAAGGCCTGTGACGGCCCGTCATTGCCGGTCAGAATTTCAACCGCCGATTCAAGAGCAAAGCTGTCGGAAACAATCTGTTGTTTTTCCGGTTCTCCGCCGATAATCTTATAGTTGACAAGCGAAAGAATGTTGTTGCCGGAGTTTGTTATGACAACAATGCCGGAGGGCAGGACATAATCCGTGATGTCGTAATACTGCTCTGTTGCGCTGCTGACCTGCGCGACAAGCTGACCGTTGACGGTGAGCACCGCGCTGTCCTGCTTTCCGTCGCAATCCGGTGCTTTTGCACTGATGTGGATTGACTTTGATTCAAAATCTGTCAGACGGAAAGCAATGGCATTTGTATTTTTGAGATAGACCTCGTGGTTGGGCCCGCGCTCTGCATAGTCGGTGAGCGCCGATGTCAAATCGTCAATGATGCCTCCGGTCTTATCGGGATTAATGCTGTCCTTTGCAACATACATAATGCCGGATGTGGTGTCGTCGAGAGCGAAGCCGTCGTCTTTGTGAACCAGAGCGTCACGCAGCTGGCTGTAGACCGGGTTCAGTTCATCGAGTGCGAGATATTTGTCGTGAATCGCGCCGGAGGCAAGTTGTGTGCCTGCGGGATTGTAAATCCTCACTGCATCGAGATAAACATCGTATGAGCCCCGGTTGTAGCGGTCAAAGTAAGGAGAGTACGCAGCTGTGATTGTGACGGTGTAATGCCCGTAAGCCGCCATATCGCAGCGCAGAACGGGAATCTGATAAATGTCGCCGTAAGCTCCGGCATCTTCATAAACCGTGTTGACGGCGTAGGATTTGATTCTCGCACCTGTATCGGCGTTTGTGACGGAAACAGCCATAAGGCCTGTTCCGCCTCCGGTGTAGGAAATGATGTCAACTGCCGTGCCGAAGAAGGTGAAGGTTGCGGTCGGCCATACTGTCGAATCCGAAGAACCGACGGAGACCTTTTTTGACGAGCCGTTGCTGTAAGACGTGTTTGAAACGTAGGAGGAGTCGAAGCCGAACACATAGGTGTCCGTTCCGTCCTGGCGGGCTGAGGTGTCGGGAGTGCCTGCCTGCGTCCATTGTGCAGTGCCGCCGTTGTTGAAGGAGATGAAGTTTTCCTCAAAACAGACATTTGTTGCCGGCATGATGTGAACCTTGCCGGGAATCTTTGCGGACTCGTCACCTTTGAGTGTAACGGTGTAATTCACCGTGTCATATCCGTTCCACTGTGTTGAGGAGGGAGTGTAGAGCAGATCGTTTGAAGAAGTGAGAGAGGCTGTGCCGAAATTCAGAGTGTCGTCTTCAAGAGTGATGTCGGCAACCTCAACGCTGCCAAAGGATGACGGCAGGTCAATCGTCGTGGGCAGGCCGTAATCCAGCACAACGGTGTTTTCAACAAGGGAAGTGTTTGTGACGGTGAAGGTGTCCTCGCTGTAGGTTGTGACATAGCCATCCACAGGCTTCTCTCTCACTGTATAGTCATAACCGAACGGAACCTGATATTCATACACCCATTTGTTGCCGCTGACTGTGCAATCTGCCTGATTGACTGTGATTGTTTCAAAAAACAAGCCATCTCGGTAAACGTCAAATGTCACGCCGGACGGACGCAGAGCCAGTGCGTTGCCGGCATCGTTCCAGATTTTTGTAAGTTTAATGGTGGCAACATCCAGCGAGAGCTTGCCGTTGTTGCCGAGCAGGGTTTTCAGATCGTCTGCAATAACGGCGTTGTCGGGCTTCGCTTCCTCAACTGTCGGATTATGGAAAACCTTTTTGTAGTAGTCTGCGGTGCCCGTTGCGTTGCCCTCTGCAAAATCGGTTTTCAGGTCATGAAGCGTGTTTAAATTTGTAACATTCGGCGAACCTTCATTTTTGTAAAGCTTGCCGTCGTCACCGATATGGAGAAAGCTGTCGGCAGAAATGCCTGTGCCGAAATGCTCCAGATTTTTGACGAGCTTAATAAAAGCTGTGTGAATTCCGTCTTCGTCGTAATGCGTGTTTGCAAAATAGTATTCTGTGTTTACGTCATATGATGTGGCGGGAACATAGGAGGAAGTGCCGGCGTCATAGACATAAATCAGAGTGTCGCACTGATTATAGTAATATGGATTTTCGGCGTTCGGAGAATACTCGGCATATGTCGGTATGCTCCCGGGATAATTTTCGGGCTCCCACGCATTCGTGTAAAAATCCCAGAGGCTGCCGTTTTTGTACGGGTAATCGTCGCGTACATTTGTCAGATTCTCTCGCAGCGATACACCGTAAATCAGGGCAATCGGCTCTGTTGAGCTCGAGACGTACGCGACTGTCTGGTCGTTTTCCACATGAACATCAACATCACGCATCGGAATCAGAGAAGCAGGTATGTCCATATACATGAAGGACGTGCCGTTCAGAAGGTCATGACAGTAGGCAACCGTTAAGCAGAACATAGAGGCATCCGGAACGATTGTACCGTTTGCCGCACCCCAGGTGAAGTAAGACTGCACGAGATATCTGGCGTTTGCGGGCGGCG
>CAZIMM010000036.1:0-13417 GCA_964540415.1 uncultured Eubacteriales bacterium | reverse complement strand
CCCCGACACTGTACGCAGCAGCCATGGTCAGCGTGCCGTCCGGATTAAACATCGTTCCGAGGTAATTGCGGTCGGAATCGCAATACCAGTAAAGCGAACCGTCAAAATCATCGTCGCTGTTGTAATAAATTGTTCCTGCGGCGATTGCACCGGAAAAAACGTTGTAAAGCGTTTTGCTGTCTGTGGGAATGCGGCATCTGCTGTTCAGAGAATGGCGGAATGAATCATAAATGATGTCATCATCATAAATCCAGTCGGTTGTTGAAAAGTTTTGAGCAAACTCCTTGCCGGTGTATAGCGTTCCGTTGTGAAGAACACCGTGGATTGAACTGAGGTCAAAGTATTCGCCGAGATGGTCAGAAAGAAAAACATAGCCGGAAGTGTCGGCGGCGGACGCGTTTTCAACGGAGGTTACATAATGCCCCATCGACATCAAAATGTGATAGGCTATATCGTCAAACGAAGCGTTGAACTTTTCCGAGGTGTTGCCGGCGTAGTAGTTTGTGATGGAGCTGTTAATATCATTGTCAATTGCCGGAATGCCGAGTGCTGCACGTGTGTCGTAATCGCCGAACGCTGCAATATAAGCAGCTTCAAATTTTTCAAGGGTAGAGTAGTAAGTGCTGCTTTTGTTGGTTTTGATGAGGTAAGTACCGTTTGACTGCCGGTGAGTTTCAGGGTCCAGCACCGGGAAAGAAGGACACTGTCCGGGCATACAGCCGTCCGGAACGTCATTGCCCAAAAGGGATTCCGCTGTCTCAAGAGGGACAATGTTGTTGCCGACCCCGGCGCAAAGCTTGAGAAAATTAACAGCGGTGGGGAAGCGTGAATTGCTTGCTTCGCCCGTGAACCATTCGCTCAAACCGAGTGAATAGAACGTCACGTTGGGGATTTCTTTGATTTTTTCAACCTGCTCAAGCGCCTTAAAAGCGGCAAGCTTTCTGTAGTCCGTGTTGCTGATAGTTCTTGAAAGTCCGGTTGAGTTTTCACCGGGCAGTCTGGGAAATCCGCCTGATGAGGTGGTGACGGTCATGTTTGCTTCGCTGTCAAAATATCTGTTGGGACCGCCGTCCGTCATAAAAATCAGGAAGTTCTGTGTGTCCTTTTCGTTGATGCTCGCGGGATAGCCGGAAACAGTGTCGGTGGTGTAAAGATAATTTGCAAGGAAAAGACCTGCCTGAGCATTTGTGTTGCCGACGGCGTGATAATATTTTGTTCCGCTTTTATCGACGTTGGAAATTGCGTTATATGCCTCTGCAAGGTCGGCAGCATCCTCTGCCTGGTTGCTCATACGGTTCCAGTTGAATATTGTTGTTGCGGAGCCCATGTAGGAGAGCATTGCAAGGTTGACCTCTGTATTGTCGCCGATGTCGGCAAGCTCGGCAATGAAGGCGTTTGCGGCCGATTTGAGAACATTGATGCGTTTGTTTGTGGCGGTTCCGACACCTGTGAGCATATTGTTGGACATTGACGTTGAAACGTCAATGGCAAAAACAACGTTAATCTTTTTTCTTTCGCTCGACTGGGTGATTTTTTTGTAGGACTGCGCCATTGCCATGAGGGAGACAACAAAGTCATCGTCATCACCGACAGACAGTGCCTGTGCAATATCACCTGTGTAGGGTGTGCCGTCAAATTTTGTCAGGTCAATCTGATCCTGTGAAACTGCCTTGTTGACCCAGATCTCACCGTCACTTAAGGTGCTCACCGGGAACGAGACATCAAGGTTGCACGCATCATTGTCATCAACCTTGTTGAGGGTGTAGCCACCCTCTGCTGATGAAACAAACGCACAAGGCAGCAATGAAACAAGCATGACTGCTGCCAGAAGAACACTGAGAGTGCCTTTGAATTTTCGCATTATTATACTTATCCTCCCGTAATTTATCGCACAAAACATATATTAAGATGTATATATATATATTATAGTCTTTTCTGCTTTTTTTCAAGGGACAAATATTAGAAAAAGATGAACGTTGTCAAAGGCTTTTCATATAATCTCAACAAAAACTTTACATATCAGAAATAAGTGAAAAAATATCTGCGTCTTTTTCGGATTGATTTAAGAACTCACGCGCGATTGCCATGTTTGTATAAAAAAGCAAGGGTGCAGCGAAAAGCTGAGGTTTATTCTTAATATTGCCTGCCGCAAATCAGACATAGAACAAGGGGCTGCATCTTAACACCTCTTTCGGTGTTTTGATACAGCCCCTTGTTCATTTTGTGCGCAGACAGAGCGAATAACGTCTTGAAAACTTCACCCGACAGCTGCGGCACATGCTTTGAATATTTTATACCTTAAGTTATTTCACCAGTTTCAGCAGCCTGTCGTATTTGTCAACCGCGTCGCGCTGGGCAATTGTGAACAGCTCGGCGGCGTTTTCAAGGAAGGTGCCGGTGAGCGACTGATAGCGAACCTCGCCGCGCAGAAAATCAAAAAAGTTGAGTGACGGCGCTGCAGAATCGAGAGTGAACGGCTTTTCGGTGCTGCGCGGGTCATAACGGTAAAGATGCCAATAGCCCGCCTGCACGGCGCGCTTCATTTCAAGCTGCACCTTGCTCATGCCGTTTTTGATTCCATGTGCCGAACACGGGGCGTAGGCAATGATGACGGACGGACCGTTGTAGCTCTCCGCCTCCTTGACCGCCTTTATCAGCTGATTGCGGTCCGCTCCCATGGCAACCTGTGCGACATAGACGTTGCCGTAGGTCATCATCAGCGCTCCGAGGTCTTTCTTTTTGCTCTTTTTCCCGGAAACCGCAAACTGCGCAACCGCGCCTATCGGCGTTGCCTTTGAGGACTGGCCGCCGGTGTTGGAATAAACCTCGGTGTCCACAATGAACACATTGATGTTCTCGCCTGTTGCGATAACATGGTCAAGTCCGCCGTAGCCGATATCGTATGCCCAGCCGTCGCCGCCGAACATCCAGAAGGTCTTTCTGGAAAGCTGGTCGCGGCAGCGGAGAATTTCGCGCGCAAGCTCTGCCTTTTCACCCGACAGACTGTCAGCGCACTGCGTGAGAACCTCGCACAGCTTGTCGCCGGCTTTGCGTGAACCGTCAAAATCGTCAAAGCTTCCAAGCCATTCCATGACGGCACCCGTCACAGCGTCGTTGTCGCAGTCCGCGGCAAGCTTTTTCGCGCGGAGCTTCTGCGCTTCACGCTGCTGGCGCACGGACAGGAGCATTCCGAGGCTGAACTCGGCGTTGTTTTCAAACAGCGAGTTCGACCACGCGGGACCGAAGCCCTTTTTGTTTGTTGTGTAGGGTATGCCCGGCATCGGAGCGCCCCAGGCCTGTGTGCAGCCGGTGGCGTTCGCCCAATAAACCCTGTCGCCGAAAAGCTGAGTGAGCAGCTTCGCATAAGGTGTTTCGCCGCAGCCCGCGCAGGCGGCTGAGAACTCGAGCAGGGGAGTGCGGAACTGACTGCCCTTGACTGTGTAGGGGTCGAACACATCGCCCTTGTCGCTTAATGACAGGCCATAATTCCAACCGGTCAAGTCTGCCTCGTCGGGGTCAAAGTGCTCCATGGTGATTGCCTTTTCTTTTGCGGGGCAGCATTCAACGCAAGACCCGCAGCCGGTGCAGTCCGCCCCGCTGACAGAGAGATTGTAAAAATAACCCGAGCCGGCACCCTTTGCGGGCACGGTGACAAAGCCTTCGGGTGCGGAGCTTTTTTCATTTTTGTCCAGAAGATACGGCCTGATGACCGCGTGCGGGCACACAAAGGCGCACTGGTTGCATTGCAGGCATTTCTCCGCATTCCACTTCGGAACTTTGACTGAAATTGCACGTTTTTCATAGGCAGTCAGACCCATGTCAATGCGCCCGTCTTCATACCCTTTGAACGCGCTGACGGGCAAATCGTCACCCTTCTGGGCGTTGATCGGTATGAGCAGATTTTTCACCGCATCGGGCAATCCGGATGTGTCCGGGGCAGGTGCGTCAACAGCATCCGCCCAGCTGTCCGGAATGTCGATTTTCACCGTGCGCGCAATTCCCTCGTCAATGGCGGCAAGGTTTTTGTTGACAACGTCCTCGCCCTTTGCGCCGTAGGTCTTTCTGACTGCCGCTTTCATATATCCGACAGCCTCGTCGCACTCAATAATATTTGCAAGGCGGAAGAAAGCCGCCTGAAGAATCATGTTGACATGAGTGCCCAACCCGAGACTCAGAGCAATATCCGTGGCGTCTATAATATAAAAATTGATATTCTTGTTTTTGAGAATACGGCGCACCTGTGCAGGAAGTTTTTCCTCCAGTTCCCCGGGCGCCCATGTGCAGTTGAGAAGGAAGGTTCCGCCCTCCTTCAGCTCGCTGACAATGTCATATTGCCTGATGTATGTTTCGTTGTGGCAGGCGATGAAGTCGGCACTCTTGACAAGATATGTCGAGCTGATGGGATCAGGTCCGAAGCGGAGATGCGATTTGGTCACTCCGAAGGATTTTTTCGCGTCGTATTCAAAATATGCCTGTGCATAAAGCGGGGTATGATCGTTAATAATGCCCACGGTGTTTTTGTTTGCACCGACTGTGCCGTCCGAGCCGAGGCCCCAGAATTTGCAGCTGACAACGCCGGGCTGCTCGTGCCTGAAAGAGGAATCAGCAGGGAGGGAAAGATGTGTCACATCATCGTTTATGCCCACAGAGAAGCCGTTGACGGGATTATCTGACGCCATATTGTCAAAAACTGCCTTAATCTGAGCTACGTCCGTGTCCTTTGAAGAAAGGCCGTATCTGCCGCCGAGAACAGTTATATTTTTTCCCGAATGAAGAATGGCGGAGGAGACATCAAGATAAAGCGGCTCGCCGGGTGCACCGGCTTCCTTGCAGCGGTCAAGCACGGTGATTTTTTTGACTGTTTCGGGCAGGGCAGAGAGGAAGCGCTCAACTGCAAAGGGACGGTAAAGGTGAACCTGCAAAAAACCGACCTTACGCCCTTGGGCGGCGAGGCATTCGAGGGTTTCCCTGATTGTGCCGCTCACCGAGCCCATTGCAATGACAACCTCCTGTGCGTCGGGAGCGCCGTAATAATTGAATAGATGATATTCGCGGCCTGTTATCGCGCTGATTTTCGCCATGTAGTCTTCGACTGCGCCGGGTAGCTTGTCATAAAATGTGTTGTTTGATTCGCGCACCTGGAAATAAACGTCCGGATTCTGCACGGTGCTGCGGAGCATCGGATGCTCCGGGTTCAGTGCAAGTGCGCGAAAATCCGCGAGCGCCTGTTTGTCAAGAAGCTCATCAAAGACAGAGTAATCCATCTGCTCGATTTTGTCGATTTCGTGTGAGGTGCGGAAGCCGTCAAAGAAGTGCATGAACGGAATCCTGCATTTGATTGCGGCAAGATGTGCAATTCCGCCGAGGTCCATTATCTCCTGTACACTGCCGGAGGAGAGCATCGCAAAGCCCGTCTGACGGCAGTTCATAACGTCCGAATGGTCGCCGAAAATCGAAAACGCGTGTGTGCCCACTGTTCTTGAGGCAACATGCAAAACAGCGGGGTGGCGCTGCCCCGACAGGCGGTGCATGACGGGAATCATCAGCATCAGACCCTGCGAGGAGGTGAAGGAGGAGGCGAGTGCTCCGGTCTCAAGCGCACCGTGTACAGCCGCGGCCGCTCCCGCCTCGGATTCCATTTCAATCAACGTGACCGGCTGACCGAAAATGTTTGTTTTGCCTTTTGCCGACCATGCGTCGGTTTTTTCCGCCATGGGTGATGACGGAGTTATCGGGTATATGGCAGCAACCTCTGTGAAGGCATAGGCAACATATGCCGCTGCCTCGTTGCCGTCCATTGTAACGAGCTTTTTGTCCATTTTGTTCTCCTTTCGGCAAGGCTCATTGTGTGACAATAGTGTCGTACTTTTTGATGCCGAGCTTTTTAGCCGCGTTATCACGCATAATATCTTTTCTGATTTTTCCTGCGACGTTCATCGGGAATTCGGTGAGGAAATCGACATATCTCGGAACCTTGTGCCGTGCCATATGGTCACGCACATACGCTTTCATTTCGTCAGCGGTCATTTCCGCACCGTCCTTAAGAATGACGCATGCCATGATTTCTTCACCGTACTGTTCGTCGGGCACTCCGATAACCTGAACGTCTTTGACCTTGGGATGAGTGTAGATGAATTCCTCAATCTCCTTCGGATAGATGTTCTCTCCGCCGCGGATAATCATGTCCTTGAGTCTGCCGGTGATTTTGTAGTTGCCGTCTTCCATACGGCAGGCAATGTCTCCGGTGTGCAGCCAGCCGTGCGAGTCAATCGCACCGGCGGTCTCCTCCGGCATTTTGTAATAGCCCTTCATGATGTTGTAGCCTCTGGCAACAAACTCTCCGTTCACGCCGTTCGGCAAATCCTTGCCCGTCGCGGGGTCAATGATTTTGCATTCGATTTCCGGCATTGCTCTGCCGACGGTCGAAACTCTCACGTCGAGCGGGTCGTGCGTGCTGCTCATTGTGCAGCCGGGTGATGCCTCGGTCTGGCCGTAAACGATTGTAATTTCGCTCATGTGCATCTTTTCAACAACGTCCCGCATAACAGGCTCCGGACACGGACTGCCTGCCATGATGCCTGTGCGCATATATGAAAAGTCCGTTTTCGGAAAATCTTCATGCTGGAGCAGGGCAATGAACATTGTCGGAACTCCGTGGAAGGCGGTGATTCTCTCCTGATTTATGCACGCGAGCGCAGGCTTCGGTGAGAAGTAAGGCAAAGGCAGCAGTGTGCCGCCGTGGGTCATGGTTGCCGTCATTGCGAGCACCATGCCGAAACAGTGGAACATCGGCACCTGAATCATCATGCGGTCGGCCGTGGACAAATCCATTCTGTCGCCGATGCACTTGCCGTTGTTGACAATGTTGTAATGCGTGAGCATAACTCCCTTGGGGAAGCCGGTTGTGCCGGAGGTGTATTGCATGTTGCAGACGTCGTTGGGGTCAATGGCGCTTGCTCTGCGCCAAACCTCCTCAATCGGTGTCTTTTTTGAATATTCAACTGCTTCCTCCCATGTCAGACAGCCCTTTTGCCGGAACGAAACTGTGATGACATTGCGCAAAAACGGAAGCCGACAGCTGTGCAAGGGCTTGCCGGGCTTTGACGAAGCAAGCTCCGGACAGAGCTCGTTGATAATTTCGCTGTAATTCGAATCACGGTAGCCCTCAATCATTATAAGGGTATGGGTGTCAGACTGACGCAGAAGATATTCCGCCTCATGGATTTTGTACGCCGTGTTCACCGTAATCAGAACCGCGCCGATTTTTGTTGTCGCCCAGAAGGTAATATACCATTGCGGAACGTTTGAAGCCCAGATGGCAACATGGTCGCCCTGCTTTACACCCAGAGATATCAGCGCACGTGCAAAGGTGTCCACGTCATCCCGGAATTCGGAATAGGTTCTGGTGTAGTCAAGAGTCGTGTATCTGAAAGCGTATTGGTCGGGGAACTCATCGACCATTCTGTCGAGCACCTGGGGAAACGTGCAGTCAATCAATTCGTCTTTCTTCCAGACAAACTTTCCGGTGTGGCGGACATTGTCCTGAAGCCTTCTTTTGAAACGCACGGGCTTGTAGCAATCCATTGTGTTGACAAAATGCGGGAAGACAATGTCGGCATCGTCAAAAACATCGGACCAGCTCGGAAGCCACTCACACGAGCAGCAGCCGTCGTAATTGATGGAATAAAGAGCGTTCATCATTGATGCAACGGGCATTGTTCCCTCGCCGAGCAGACAGTAGGACACAAGGCCGTCAACAATTTCCGAATCCTTAATGTGAACGTGATTGATGTATGCGCCCAGATTTTTGATTGTATCCTTGGCTTTTTCATTGCAGTCGCGGTAGGGATGGTGAAAATCCCACAGCGCACCGAGATTGTCGGAGGAATAGCTGTCGAGCAGGTTCTTCAGGCGAAAGGTGTCGGCATAAATCCCGATTGTTTCAATCACAAGAACAATGTCCTTGCCTTGCGCCGCGGGAACACAGAAATCGAGCACCGCACGCACGGCGTCCTCCTGCGAGGAAAGCTCAATGCCGTCAATCGCAGAGGCGTAAATTCTAATGCAGCGGCAGCCGATTCTTGCAGAAAGCTCAATCTGTGCCTTCACCGATTCACGGTTCGCCTCCACAAGAGAAGGATCACCGAGGTTGGAAACACTGTCAATACACGCGATTTCCAGCTTCATCTTTGCCAGCTTGCGGGTAGTGCGGGGGAGCATCGCCTTGTGAAAGGGCGCACCCTCGCCGACATACTTTTCCTGCATGATGTCGTGAATTTCAATTCCGCTAAACCCGTGTTCAAAGGCAAAATCACAATATTGTTCAAAGCTGAAATCGTTCCAGCCGTTTGTTGAAAACGAAAGTTTCATCAGTTTCCCTCCTGTGCGACAATCTTGTTCAGGGCATTGACATAGGCACGGATGCTGGCACCGATAATATCGGTTGAAATTCCTTTGCCGGAATAAAGTAAACCGTTTGAACGGAGCTTGACAAGTGCGTCGCCGACCGCCTCATGTCCCTGTGTGACAGACAAAATCTGAAAATCATCCAGCTCGTAATGGTGGCCGATAATCTGCTCAATTGCTAAGAAGGAAGCGTCAATCGGGCCGTCCCCGACGCTCACGCCCTGCAGAGTGTCCCCGTGGCTTTCAAGGGTGATGTGAGCCATCGGTGTAAGGACATTGCCGCTTGTAATGACGTAGCTTATGAGCTTGAACGTCGGCTCAACCTGCATGGCGCTGCTTGCAATGATTGCTTCAAGCTCCTTGATGTTCACCGCTTTTTTGCGCGCGACGCGGACGAAGGATTCATAAACCTTGCCCAGATCGTCGTCGGAAATCTCGTAACCGAGGCTGCGGACAGCCTTCCACACCTCGCTGATGTCGGCGTTTTTATCAAGCACAATATCAGGTACAGACTCTGTATCGGTGACAGAGTCAAACATGTTTGTTTCCCTGCGGTGTCCGTCGACGAAGGACTCAATACGTCTGGCAGCTCTGTGAAGCTCCGTCTGTCCCAGTGAGCACTCAACATCAAGACGGTCTCCGCGCAGATGGAAAACATGGCCAATTTCTTCAAGTGTCGGTGCGGAAACACCGTTTATTGCGGTTTTGATTTGTGCAACACCCAAACCGATTGAGGCAAAGACACACGCGGATGCCATCCCCATTTCGTTGCCGCACTGAACTGAAAGTGTAACACCCGAAAGCTCCGGGACGTTGGCTAAAACGCTCTCAACAAAAGCGCGGAATTCTTCCGGGAACATGACCCCGACGGAATCGCACAGTGTCACGGTTTTTGCACCGTGGGCGACTGCGGTTTTCAGCACGGTGTATAAGAACTCCGGCTCGGCTCTTGTTGCGTCCTCGGCGGTGAATTCGGTGTCGGGACAAAGACGCACGCTTTCCGAAATCAGCTCACCGATGAGCTCAAGCACCTTGTCGGGCTTCATTTTGCAATGGTATTCCATGTTGACAGGCGACACCGGAACAATAACGTGAAGCCTCGGCTTTTCCGCGCGGGAGATGGCGTTCCAGGTGCTCTCAACTGAACTGACATTCATCGAAACTGTTGCCGAAATGATGCTGTGCTTGACAACCGAGCAGATTGTTCCTGCGAGGAGAGCATCAGCCTTATCATCAACATTCGGCGCAATTTCAATTGCATCAGCCCTGATTTTGTCAAGCTGTTTTGCAATTTCAACCTTGTTTTTGAAACTAAGTGACGCACCCTTGCCGTTTTCCGCACAGCGCAGGGTGGTGTCTGCAATGCTAATTTTTTTCATAATACTTTCCTCCTGAATTAGAATCGGAAACTACAAAAAAACGCCCGGGGGCATTTTTCTGCCCCCGGGACGATAAAAATCATTTTACCGCGGTACCACCCGGATTGTCGCGTGAAGCGACCGCTCTGCAAGGCTCAAACAAGCCTTCTGCCATGATAACGGGGCAAGCCGTGATTCCTTACTTCACTGCGCAAAGCACAGCATTCCGGGATCCTGCTCGGGAACGAGGCTGCAACTGTTTGCATATATCGGCTCACACCGGCCGCCGATTCTCTGAAATAACACAAACAACGCATAATTCCGTCATTGCATTTATTTTTCAATTGGGGATACTATACACTCTTTTCAACGCTTTGTCAAGACAAAAAACGGTTTTTGAAAAAATTTCTTTCGCTGCAGCAGGCAAGCAGAATGAGCAAACCCCGACATGAGTTCTGCGTCGGTTTTTCTTTCATTTTCGGCCGGTATTTTTCGCGTCAAGTGTATGCAAATCGCCTGCGAAAGTATGTGTGCCGCCCTTGACATTTTTTTGATTTTGTGATATGTTCCATATGAAATTGCTTAAACTTCATGAACCGATTTCAGGAGAGCTGTGGTTTCGCAGCCTGCTGAGGAGAGCATGTTTCCGGGATGATGTGAGTTTAATATGCACAATAATCTTGACATATTCTGTATTCACCATCTTATGCAAAATCGGCAAAAGCTTGTTTGTCCCAAGAAAAAATCATTTGACTGCGGCTGTTTTTGTCATAGCGCTTGTCGGGAGTGTGCAGTCCGTTGAAATCGCATTGTGTTATTTGAAATGATGAATGAAAATTGCG
This sequence comes from uncultured Eubacteriales bacterium, assembly GCA_964540415.1. Classification (GTDB taxonomy): domain Bacteria; phylum Bacillota; class Clostridia; order Oscillospirales; family Acutalibacteraceae; genus CAZIMM01. The sequence goes on along the minus strand of CAZIMM010000036.1, from coordinate 2,811 downwards.
GGCGGAACACCCGCAAACAGTTATTGCAAACGTGCGCAGCACTCATCATTCAACATTCTGCATGTTGAATCATGCATTTGGAATTAATATTTGGAATTATGCATTTGGCATTAATTTGACCGCATTGATAACCGCAAATATCTTTCAGCTTTCCGTTTTCAACTGTCAACTTAATATTCCGGGGTGTGGCCCAGTTGGTAGGGCACTTGGTTTGGGACCAAGACGCCGCGAGTTCGAGTCTCGCCACTCCGACCATTGAAAAGTCTTGTAGTATAGCCAACTACGGGACTTTTTCTTTTTTGCTTTTTCTGTAGTCTTCGTGCTTTCTAACACTTTTTCTAACACCTCAAACCTTTGTCATGGCTTCTGCAAGCTTGTTCTTTCTCGCTATATCCAAATGCGAGTAAACATTTGCTGTAACTTGAATATCCGCATGACCGAGCCATTCCTGAATGTCTTTGAGCGTGAAGCCTTGTGCAATAAGAAAGCTTGCGCTGCTGTGCCGTAAATCGTGAAACCTGATTGCAGGCAAATCGTGAGCTTTGAGTATCTTTGAAAACTTTTTTGTGATGTAATCGGGAGGATACGGCACACCGTTGTCCCACTTAAATATAATCGTTCTCAACATACTCTTTGCCGAAAAGCTTTTTGTTTCGCTCTTGCTCTGCCTGTGCTGCAATGACAAACTGCTTCACTTCCTCAATTAACGGAAATGTTCTGTAGCTTGAAGCGTTCTTTGTTTTGTCTTTTTCAATGGTTTTTGTCACCTTTGAAACGGTATGCTTTATTGTTAGAGTGTTTGTATTAAGGTTTACGCTATCCCATTTTAGTCCCAAAACTTCACTTCTGCGCAGTCCATACACAAGGGTTGTTTTTATCAGAGGGTAGAGGCGTTCAGACTTGCAACTTTCAAATAATGTGTCAAGCTGTTCCTGCGTGTAGAATTTGTAGTCATATCGCTCCAATTTGGGCAGCACGACCAAATCACAACAGTTGCTTACAATCAGCTTGTTTTTCATAGCCTCTTTCAATGTCTGATATATAATGATTTTGTGCATCCTCAAAGATTTTGCAGATAAACCGCCCTTGCCGTCAATCCTGCCGTTGCGATACTTTTCATTGAAGTACCTTGATAACATGAATTGTTTAATTATATAAATGTACGCCACGGGCGGCGTTGATGTTCAACCCGCCCGTGGCACAGTTCAGCCTTTGGGCAACTGCAGGTGCTTTTTAACTTCAGCATTGGTTTTGCCGCTGTGCAGAATGGCATTTGCCCGAGAAAGGCTATAAGCATTTTGCCGGGTATACCGCCAGCACCGGAAAACAGAAAAGCTTGTATAATATTCTGAGCAGAAAATCGGGAGTTGTTTTGAGTTGTGGATTAAAATGCAGAGTAGGGCGGGGGCTTGCTCCCGCCGTTTTTCAAGGTCAGAACAATGATAGCGTGTATGTGTGTCAGCATAATCACATTTATTATTTTACATAATTATATCGTTTTAAGAGTTCAAACAGCTGTTCTCGAATATACGTCCGATGGGTGTGAGGTCAGTTCTTGCAGCGGCGGGAGCAAGCCCCCGCCCTACGCTGAAAACGGAATCTGATTGTGAGATACAACCATCAAATGGGCGGAATGATGCACAAATTCAGATTTGTCGGGACGAGCTTTTGAAGTTCGCTTGATGTTCGTATTCCATACCGATGATGATACGATTTAATATCACATAAGAAATTCTTACGATTGAAATTGAAACATGCACAAAGATATGCTATACTGCTTATTAATTGAACGGCAAACCGGAAATTGTCAGGGAGCAAAAGCTCTGAAGTTCCGCACAAGACACTTTTTGAAATCAGACATTTGAAATGTTAATAGATGTTGCAACTCGCATAAATATGGGATGTTAACTTGCGTTGCTTGAGGCAATGGGCACTTTTGGTGTAGATTAGGCTCATCAAAAACACAGGAGGAACATGTCTATGTTAAAAGAAAACATAAAAGCAATCAGAAAATCAAAAGGGCTTTCGCAAGAAGAACTCGCTGTCAAGCTGAATGTGGTGCGGCAGACAGTCTCTAAATGGGAGCAAGGATTGTCGGTTCCCGATTCGGATATGTTAATCTCCATATCGGAAGTGCTTGAAACACCTGTAAGCACTTTGCTTGGAGAAACTGTTGTTGAGTCAAAGGTTGATGATTTAAAAGTGATTTCCGAAAAACTCGAGATAATAAACTTGCAGCTCGCACAAAGGATGGCAACAAGACGAAAAATACTTCATTGGCTGCTTATCTCATTGTGTATGGTCATAGTAATTGTTTCTGCGGTTTTAATTGCATCAAATAGTCCTTATTTAAGTTGGGATTACAGTGACCCTGAAACCGCAGTTGTCGGAGTAGCTTTTCACACATTTGAATGGCTGTTTGTCAGGTTGGCACCGATTATCCTTATAGGAGCAATCGTCGGTGTTTTCCTGACACGGAAGAAAGTATAAAACTGCTCTGTTTTTTCGGTACAGTTCATATTTCAAAATTCTTATTTGCCGGACAGACAAATCGAAGTTTTTAATTAGGTTATTTGTGTTTTACGAAAGGCGATGCAAAGACGGAATTGCCGAAGCGGAAGCACCCAAGGCTAAAGAAATATGATTACAGCCAAAACGGATATTATTTCATCACCGCAAATACATACAGCACCGTTCCGGTTTCGGGCAGAGTGGGGCGGGGGCTTGCTCCCGCCGAAACAAAAACCAATCTCACGCCCATCGGTCGAATATGCGAAGAACAGCTGTTTGAACTCTTAAAACGATATAATT
>CAZIMM010000035.1:12325-19588 GCA_964540415.1 uncultured Eubacteriales bacterium | reverse complement strand
AATTGCATTGCACAAAACAAGAATACCGTTCTTCAGCAGCGAAACGAGCACACCGAAATCGAAGAAACCGCTGAAATCTTTTGCCTGCGGAGCACCGTCATAATCAAGGGTAAAAGCCTGTGTATAGAGTATTCCGCCGTCCCCGAACACCTCTGCGCGGACATAGCTTCCGATTTTGTCCTCATAATCATTCAGGTCAATTGAGGTACCGGTTGCAATGACCTCGCCGTCAGCAATCCAGTGTATTGTTCTGCTTTCCTGTGCGGAAAGTGTGATTCTGTCTTCTGCGTTGTCAACAACTACGTTTGTGACCTTTGGTGGGTCAAGCTCTTTGTTAGCCTCCCACTCACCTGAAAGAGAAAGCCCGGTTTCTTTGGCGAGAACAGCAAGCTCCTTCGAGTTTTTAATATACCTGCTGCAGGCAAAGAATGCACCGCCTTCCATGCAGCTGCGCAGTGCCTCAACCGTGTTTTCAGGCATACACATGATTGAAAAACCCGAATCAACAATGTTGAGATTGTGCGCATCGCTCGTTGCAATTGCGAGAACGTTTTTGCCGTGCGGAATGCAGCTTTGAAGGAGAATGTCCCAAAGCTTGCGATCATTCTTTGTGCGGGAATCACCCTTGCTGTTTATGTCAATTCCGATACAAGCGTCATATTTCAAAAGCAGACTCGTGAACTTGTTCAAATAATAGCTGTAATCGCTGTTATATGCAAGCGCCGGGTCACTTTCTTTTTTGGCACTTGTGTATTCACCCGGATGATTAATAACACAAATCCCGCCTGCCTGCTGAACTGATTTAAGAACACTTTCATAATCACTCGTACCGCCCAGGTTTGCGTTGTTGATGTCGGCAAACCAGCTGTTGACGTGAGTGTTATTAAATGAAGTCGGATTGTTCTCAATTCCGAACGGCACGCGAAGCATACCGCGGGAATTTCTGTCTGAGCCGGAGGCAATGACGTTGTACCTTTCCTGTGTCAGGCCCTGAACAGTGAGCGAAAGGTCGTCCGCTTTGACCTTGCCGATGAGCGAAATAACAGGCACCGTGTTGACATCAACCCAGCCGCGGTCAACCGTTCCGTGGTCTGTAAGCGCCATAATATCATACCCGAGCTGATAATGCCGCTCAATCATTTCCGACGGCTGATTGCCGCCGTCGCTGACAAGTGAATGGCAGTGCAAATCGGTTTTGTATTGGTTAAATGTGTTGAAATCAACAGAAGAATACGGGTTATTAATATAATAATCTGTTTGCCCCTGCGATGCTGCCGTAAGCAGCAAGGAGCAGAATAAAACGCTGATGCAAAGAATGACTGACAGTGCTTTTTTCATTTTAATTCTCCGTTAAATATAATCTTTCATTAGAGATTCTGTAATGTCAGCGTGAGTTTCAAGCAGCAGATGTCCTCCGCCGGAAACGGTGTACCTTTTTGCCTGGGGCAAAGCGTCGGCAATTTCCCTTTCCATTTTGCCGAAAACAACATTGTCGGAGTCGCCGTAAATGAGAAGAATCGGCATTTTCAGCTTTCCGATGGCATTCGTATCAACTGCCTGAGCGCGCTTTAACATGTAAGCAATGCCCATCCCCGTGCCCTCAACGGCAAGCGGATCCAGAATTTTGCCGATTTCAAAGTTCTTTGCATATGTAAGGTTGGCTGATGCCGCCCAAAGTGCGGCACGCACAAGCAGGGGAGAGCCGGACATGAGCTTGATTATTGAATCGCACAGTGACCCGAAGACTTGGGTCGGAGCCTTTGCCATTAGGTCAAATATGCCGCCGGAGAGATTTGCCGGGCAGCAGAGAATAAGTGATTTGATTTCAGGGTGTGCAACCGCAATGTTCAGAGCGACTGCGCCGCCCATTGAGTGGCCCGCAACACTCCATTCGGAAAGCGGAGCGATGCTCTGCATTAAACCGACCATCAGCTCCTCGCGTTCGATTTCTTGAACCTGATCGTTTTCGCGGGTTGTATAGCCGTGATTCGGCAGGTCGGCGAGCACGCAGGAGAATCCGTCGGACGCAAGCCTTTCTGCCACAGGCATCCATGTCTCCGTTGATGCAGTGAAGCCGTGAATTAACAGAACTCTGCCTTTGCTTTCACCGGTGGAGGGAAGCACACGGTAATGAACGGTGTAATCTCCCATGGTGTAGAAATTGCTGTTGTCGTAAGGCTTTTCGGGAATCTGAGATGCGGCAAAAGCCGGAAATGCCGCGCAAACAATGAGAACCGCACAGATAAACACGCTTAAAAATTTTTTCATTTTTATAACAGTTCCTTTCCCGGGAAATTATTTATGGTTTGGAGTACTCTGTCTTTATTCGGTTGCCGGTCAGCAGCGGTGCACCTGTACGTCTGCCGTACCAGACAATCTCGCGAGCAAAATCCGCCCAGCTTTTAAAGTCATTTTCAACATTTTCAGAAACACGGCAGCTCCGTTCTTCAAGTGAACACGTCTTGCCTGAGTATACCTCAGCAAAAAATGACGGAAAATCATATGTGAAGTCATCCACTGTCTTAGCATTGAACGGACGGCGCAGGATAAGCTGCTGATATCGCCAGAGCTCTTCCTTGATTTTCGGGTCAATTCCCAAAGCATCAATAAAGGGCATGATTTCATTTGTATATATATCCGCGTTGTACAAGCACTCGAGAAAGACGCCCTCCTCAAAAAACCAACTTGTGTTGCCGAACAACGGATTCGCATAGTTCAGATTTGATGTGTCACATGAAAGTCTTTGCTCAATTGTTTTGAAAATCAAATTGATTTTTCCGCTTGTGTTGTCAATAATAAAGCTGAGCAGTGAAGAATAAAAGACTATATAGCTCATTGAAAGTTCATAACGGCAATAAATTGCAAAGCATCGCAGAAGACCGAGATTGTGAAACGCCTGCAGACAAACGGAAAAAAGATTTGCCTTAATCCAGTCTGCTCGCGGCATGGTGTCCGTTTGCACAACAATGTGCGAAAACTCTTCAACTCCGCCGTCTTTCTTTGGGTCGCTGTGTATGTGGTTGAAGGGTACTTTGCCTGTGACAATTCCGTGCTTTTCGATGTATTCCGGAGTGGACATCTCGGAATTCGGAAGAATCTCACAGTAATAAACACTGATGGAATTGTGCTGACCCGCGTCGAGCAAACGACACAGACCAGTGCAAAAGCTTTCAAGGGTTTCACCGGGTAAGCCGAGAATGAGTTCGGAATACGTTGATATTCCGGCCTCATAGTATTTTGCCATCAGTGCAGAAAAATGCTCAAGGATCAGATTCTTTCTGTTCACGTTTTTAAGAGCGTCGTCGGACAAGGTCTGATAAGCCATTGTCGCGCCCTTGTCCATGCCGTTTTTGTTGAGCTTGCTGCAAATTTCAAAAACGGTGTCCTCGCTGTTTTTAGCATAGCACGGTCTGAAAACCTTTGGATACCCTGTTCTTTTTTTTGATTCGACAAGGTGGTCAACAATAACCCTGTCTCTTTCAAACAAACCGAAATTAGAATCTGCGCAAAAACAGTATTCGATTTTTTTCTCCGCAAGCCAGTCAATTTCCGCAAGAACCCTTTCAAGAGGAAACATTCTGACCTTTCGGCCCGCACACCAATCGCAAAAACTGCAGGAGTTCGGACATCCACGGTTTGTTTCGAGAACAGAAAGAAAATCAACACCGGGATTCTTTCTTATCAGCTCATCAAAAACACCTGAAAGATACGCGGACGGCAAGTTTTCTATGTCCGTGCACTCATTGCAACCGGTGAGCACTGCTTTGCCGCGAGAACGGTAAGCCATGCTGGGCACGAGTGTGATATCGCCTCCGTCAAGCTCAAGCAAAAGCCGGAGAAAGGTTCGTTCGCCCTCGCCGAAAAGAAGAAAGTCAATATATGGTTCTGTTTCCAAAAGTGAGCCGTCCTCCGGCACACTGTGTCCGCCGAAAACAATTATACAATCCGGATAAAGCTCTTTTATTCTTTTTGCAAGAGCTTTGTTGTATTCGATATTCCAGACATAGCATGAAAAGGCAACCAAAAACGGAGAGTCGATTTTTTTGACGGCATCTTCAATCGGCTCACGAAAAATCAAAAAGTCCTCAAATGAGTATTTTGCGGCAATGCGGGTGTCCTGAAGCGCGCAGGCAACAATAGTTCCCGCGGCATAAGGGAGATAAACGGATTCCCCGAAAGCAAAACCGACCTGTACAAAAAATATGCTGTGCATAACGCACCTCCAAAAACGTATTATATACTTAATTACATTATTAGTCAACAAAATCGATGAAATACAACCATTTGATTTTAAACCTTGGCAAATAATCTTGCATTTTCCGCAAATATAAAGCATTCAATTGCACAAATTATTGTTGCGGATGCTTGTCCGCATCGGAGGTGGAAAATGCGAAAGTTTTTCAGAATTATGAGCATTGCCGGATTCGCGGCGGCAACCGCAGCATTTTCGCTCATTGTTCTCGGCTATTTCAGAATTCCGAACGAGTTTTTTGTTACGGGCAACGACAGCGTATCAATCGGAAACCTTTACAGTGTTGAATATGAAGCGGAAAAGACAAGAAGTGTATTAGGCAGCGAGTACAACGCCGAAATCAAGCTTCTTAACGCAATTCCGGTGAAAAATTCCAAGGTTACGGTAGTTAATCGCAGGTATGTTGTTCCGGGAGGAAACGTATTCGGTATGCGCATTTATTCAGACGGTGTTCTGATAGTAGGCGCAGACAGCATAACAACCGAGAACGGCAATATCAACCCGGCTGAAAAAGCGGGATTGAAGCAGGGCGACGTAATAACGCAAATCAACGGCAAAAGAATCACAAGAAATCTCCAGGCAGCGCTCATGTTTGAAAACTGCGGAGGCAAACCACTGAAGCTAACAGTCAAAAGAAAAGGCGAAACTAAAACAGTTGATTTCACACCTGCTCTTTCAGCAGCAGAAGGAAAGTACAGAGCGGGATTGTGGATCAGGGACAGTTCGGCAGGGGTTGGAGTTGTAACGTTTTATGACAGGAATACCGGTATGTTCGGAGGACTCGGCCACGCAATCTGTGACGCCGACACAGGCGAAATAATGCCGCTTTTGAGCGGAGATACAGTTGAGACAGAAATACGAGGCTGTTACAAAGGAAGCAACGGTACTCCGGGTGAGCTGTGCGGTGTTTTCGGCACCGGCACAACGGGCCGACTCCTTTCAAACAACGTCACGGGTGTATATGGGGTTTTTGACAGCCCCGACCCGGATGCAAAGCTTATTCCGGTCGCAATGAAGCAGGAAGTGAAAACGGGTAAGGCTCAGATAATCACAACTATAACGGATAACAAGCCGACACTTTATGATGTTGAAATCACAAAGGTATATGCCGGCACTGACTCAGTTCAGAAAAATCTGGTAATAAAAGTAACGGATGACAGATTGATCGAACAAACAGGAGGCATAGTGCAGGGTATGAGCGGTAGTCCGATTATACAAAACGGAATGCTTGTCGGAGCTGTAACCCATGTGTTTGTTAATGACCCCTTGCAGGGCTACGGAATTTTTGCGCAGACAATGCTCGAATCCGTCAAGGAAATCGAAAAAAGCTCTGTGGCGTAAAATTGCAAAAGGTGCGACGCTCGTGCTGAGGCACGGGCGTCAAACTTTTTGCTCGAAAAAAGTCAGATAAAAAACACGAATAAAGGCGGTTATTAACACATAAAATTGAATGATAGGATGAGGTCTTTTCAATTGTTTCAATAGTGTGAATTTTACTAATTTTTTCCAAAAAATTACAGAAACTACTTGTAAAAAATGCCAAAATATGGTATATTGTCATCACAAATAAAAAGGAGGTAAATATATGGGAAACGCACTGAAAATCGCCCTTGCTGAAGAAGGTACGGAATTTGGTTCGCTCTGTGCAGACGTCTTTCGCTCTTACGGTTTTGATGTAACCATGATACCAAAAAACGGTCGTGAGGTTACTTCAGCTTTGTCCGATTTGGCGGCTGATGCGTTGATTATGGATGCATTCATGCCACACCTTGATGCTATCGGCGTGCTCAAGGCAATGTCAACCCTGCGTATGACCAAAAGACCTATGGTTATGATTATGTCAAGCATTGACAACCCGAGGATTGAGCACGAAATGCTTTCCGCCGGAGCGGACTATTACTTCCTCAAGCCGATTGAACCGGATGTTGTTGCACAGCGGATACTTCAACTTGCCGGCTCCGGACGTTCAGCAGCTCAAAGCAACATACAGCAAAAACCCCAGCAGCAGAAGGATCTGGAAATTGTTATCAGTGAAATTATGTGCCAGATCGGTGTTCCGGCGCACATAAAGGGCTACAGGTATCTTCGTCACGCAATCATTCTTTCAATTGAAAACCCGGAGCTTATGGGTTCTGTGACGAAAGTATTATATCCTGCTGTTGCGCGCGATTTCAAAACAACGTCGTCGCGTGTTGAAAGAGCAATACGCCACGCAATAGAAGTTGCATGGGACCGCGGTGATGTCGATGTTCTCAGTTCCTATTTCGGCTACACAATTCTGAACAGTCGCGGAAAACCGACCAATTCCGAATTTATTGCAATGATAAGCGACAAACTGCGTTTGCAAATGAAAGCCAGCTGATTCATTAGTTTGACAAACGCAATTTTCGATGTTACTATGATGACAGACTATAATGTCTGTCATCTTTTTTGTTATGAAAAAGTTATCCGCTTTTTTCTTCTTGACAGCGTTGTATCAGTCTGTTAGAATGTAAATCAATTTAATTTTAAGGTTAGTGTTTTATGAGTAATATTATTGTTGAAAATATATGCAATTTGCCTGTTGTTGCCGTGCGTGGAATGGTAGTTTTTCCGGGAATGCAACTGCATTTCGATGTCAGCCGTAAGCAGTCAATTGCCGCTCTGAAGGCTGCCATGGCAGACAACCAGGAGGTATTATTCATCTGTCAGCGCGATATACGTGTTGAGGATCCGTCAAAGCTGTCGGATTTTTTCAAAACCGGTACAATCGGTAAAGTGAAACAGCTACTTTCCGTGCCGGACAATGATATAGTAAGAGTTGCCGTTAACGGTACAGAGAGAGCGGTGCTGAAAAGCATTGTGTCTCAAAAACCGTATATTGTCGGTGCGTTTAAACAAAAAAGTACTGTACGCATAAAGCGTGACGATGAAGAGTATTCTCAGGCGCTTATCAGAGTTTGTAAGCAGGATTTTCAACACTATATTTCTTTTATACCCAATATACCGACCGAGCTCGTCCTAGCCGTTCT
>CAZIMM010000035.1:11449-12315 GCA_964540415.1 uncultured Eubacteriales bacterium | reverse complement strand
CGCGGAGGACAGGGTAGGAGAGCTTGCCGATTTCATCGCCGGAAACATTGTATTGGATGCTGAGGACAAACAGCTCATTCTCGACGAACTGAACCCTTTGCGGCGCATGGAGAAGCTTTGTTTTTTGCTGCGGCGTGAAGCAGATTTGTTGGAAATTGAGGATGACATTCAGCAGCGTGTTTCAGACCAGATTGAGCAGAATCAGCGTGAATACTATCTGCGTGAGCAGATGAAAGCAATTTCCGTTGAGCTTGACGGCGAGGAAGCCGAGGAGGTTGACGGTTACCGCGAAAAAATAGCAAGTCTTGATGTACCGGACAATGTACGTGAAAAGCTTGAGCTTGAATGCCGCAGGCTTGACAAAACCGCAAAGTCTTCACCGGAAGCAACAGTCATCAGGAACTGGCTTGACACATGCCTTGCGCTTCCGTGGGGAGTTTTCACAGCGGATAAGCTTGATGTCAAGCGTGCGCGAAAGATTTTGGATGACGACCATTACGGGCTTGAAAAGGTCAAGGACAGAATCGTTGAGAGCATTGCCGTTCGCTCTCTTGCACCGGATATTACCGGGCAGATTATCTGCCTTGTCGGCCCTCCCGGAGTCGGCAAAACCTCCGTTGCCAAAAGTGTTGCACGCGCAATGAACAGAAAATATGCGAGAATTGCGCTCGGCGGTGTCAGAGACGAGGCGGAAATACGCGGCCACAGAAAGACTTATATCGGAGCAATGCCCGGCAGGATAATTACTGCGATTCAGCAATCAGGCAGCAGCAATCCTCTGATTTTGCTTGACGAGGTTGATAAGCTGGGAGCGGACTACAAAGGAGACCCTTCGGCAGCATTGCTTGAAGCACTCGACGGTGAGC
>CAZIMM010000035.1:3793-11439 GCA_964540415.1 uncultured Eubacteriales bacterium | reverse complement strand
GTGAGCAGAACAACACCTTCCGTGACCATTATCTTGAAGTGCCTTTTGATTTGAGCCGTGCACTGTTTATTACCACCGCAAACGATAAATCCACAATACCTCAACCTCTGCTTGACAGAATGGAAATCATCGAGCTCGGCAGCTATACCGCAGAGGAAAAATTCAATATTGCCAAAAGGCATCTTGTGCCGAAGCAGATTAAACGTCACGGTCTGAACGGACGCATGCTCCGCATTTCCGACGAAGCTCTGCGTAAAATAATCGAGGGCTATGTCCGCGAGGCGGGCGTAAGAAATCTGGAGCGCGAGATTGCAACTATATGCCGGAAGTGTGCAGTGAAAATATCCTCCGGAGAAAAACGTGTGCATGTCGGCGCGTCTGAGCTTGAATCGCTTCTCGGCAGTGTGAAATACAAAAATGATTTTGATGTAAAGTCTGAGGTCGGCGTTGCAAACGGTCTTGCATGGACATCGGTTGGCGGTGAGCTGCTTGAGGTTGAGGCGGTTGTGCTTGACGGCACAGGCAAGCTTGAATTGACAGGTTCTCTCGGCGATGTTATGAAGGAAAGCGCGCAGACTGCCGTCAGCTGCATACGCAGCAGGGCAGACTCACTGAAAATTGACAGGGAATTCTATAAAACAAAGGATATTCATCTTCATTTCCCGGAGGGCGCAGTACCAAAGGACGGTCCGTCAGCAGGCATAACAATCGTAACCGCTCTTGTCTCCGCATTGACGGGGATGAAGGTTGACGGAAGCGTCGCGATGACCGGTGAGGTAACACTGCGCGGCAGGGTTTTGCCGATCGGCGGGCTGAAAGAAAAAACAATGGCGGCATATACTTCAGGCATAAAAACTGTTATTGTTCCTGACAAAAACCGTGCGGATATTGACGAAATCGACAGTGTTGTCAAGGATAACATCAAATTTGAATATGTTGATAACATTGACAAGGTGCTGAAAATCGCGCTGCTGCCGAAAACCGAGGATGTTGTCGTCCCTCAGCACGATGCGGCGCTCCCGATTGTTGAGAAATCATCACGTTTAAACGTAATTCTGCAGTAAGGCGGATAAAGTATGATTAAATACGAAAGTGCTTTTTTTGAAGCAGCATTCGGCACATCAAAACAGCTCCCCGATTCACAATTGCCGGAAATTGCTTTTGCCGGCAGATCAAATGTCGGAAAATCATCATTGCTGAATAAACTGTTCAATCGAAAAAGCCTTGCAAGGGTCAGTTCTGTTCCCGGAAAAACGGTTACTGTCAATTTTTACCGTGTCGGAGAAGTTCGATTTGTCGATTTGCCAGGATACGGCTATGCGAGGGTATCTGCTGACGAAAAACGCCGTTGGTCCGAGTTGATGGAGGGTTATTTCAACTCAGGGAGAGACATCAGACTTGTTGTTCAGCTTGTGGACATGCGCCACACTCCGAGCGATGATGACATGAGAATGATGGACTTTATGCATCGCAGCGGTGTGAATTTTATTGTTGCTGCGACAAAATGCGACAAACTTAACAAAACCGAGTTTTCCAATAGGGAAACTGCAATAAAAAAAGAGCTCGAGATGTATCCGAATGTTCCGATAATTCCGTTTTCTGCGGTTACTGGAACAGGATGCTCACAGCTCAAGGAATTGATTGAAAATCTTTAATTAAAATAGGATGTGAAAAAAATGTATGTTTCCGATTGCATTGACATCAATAAAAACGGTCATTTGACCATCGGCGGCATGGACACCGTGGAGCTTGCAGCAAAATACGGCACTCCGCTGTATGTGTTGGATGAAAATAAAATCAGACAGAACTGCCGCGATTATGTACGTTCGATTCAAGAAGACTATGAGGGCCGCGGCTTGGTGCTTTATGCGAGCAAAACCTTGTCCTGCCTTGAAATGTGCAGAATTGTCGAGTCTGAAGGGATGGGACTTGACGTTGTGTCCGGCGGTGAAATCTACACGGCGCTGAAAGCGGGATTTCCACCTGAAAAAATGTATTTTCACGGCAACAACAAGACACATGACGAGCTGGTATTTGCTGTTGACAACGGCATAGGCAGAATTGTTGTTGATAATCTTACAGAGTTAAAAACTCTCGACAGTGTTGCGAAAAGCAGAGGCAAAACCGTGAAAATATTTTTCCGCATCAAGCCGGGTATTGATGCGCATACGCATGATTTTATCAGAACAGGTCAGATTGATTCAAAGTTCGGCCTCGCAATCGAAACAGGTGAGGCGAGTCAGGCAATAAAAGAAGCTGCCGGAATGAATAACATTGAGCTGTGCGGTTTGCAATGCCACATCGGCTCGCAGATTTTTGAGCTCGAGCCGTTTGAGCTGGCTGCAAGGGTTATGGTTGACTTTATGGCGCTTGTCAGGGATGAGACAGGCATTGTTATTAGCGAGTTGAACTTGGGCGGCGGATTCGGTATTAAATACTCTGAAAGTGACCGCCCCGTGCCCTATGGTGACTACATGCGCAGGGTCAGCGTAGCCGTCAAGGAAAGCTGCGCGGCGCATAACCTTGAAACACCTTTTGTTCTGATTGAACCGGGCAGGTCGATTACCGGTCCCGCCGGCCTGACACTTTACACCGTGGGCGCTGTGAAAAATATCCCGGGCGTTCGCACATACGTGTCAATCGACGGCGGTATGGGCGACAACCCGAGATATATCCTCTATCAGGCAAAATATGAAATTGTCTGTGCAAACAAGGCTGATCAGCCCCGCGACAGTGTTATTACCCTTGCAGGCAAGTGCTGCGAAAGCGGAGACCTTATTCAGGAAAACGCCCCCGTGCAGCAGCTTGAAGCGGGAGATATCGTCGCAGTTCTCTCAACCGGAGCCTACAACTATTCAATGGCATCCAACTATAACAGAATTCCCCGTCCGCCGATTGTCGCGGTCAAAGACGGGGAATCAAGAGTTATCGTCAAGAGAGAAAGCTATGAGGACTTAGTCCGCAACGACGTGTGAAATAACAAATCCGAATTTAATATGCTTTTCATCGAGCAGCGCGTGCAAACCCTTGCGGCGCTGCTCGATTTCTGCGTTTTCACTGATTGCATTCACAGCATAATCGAGATAAACAAAGGTTGTCGGGTGTTCATAAAGATCAAAATCATGCGCTGTGCAGGTCAACTGTTCCGCAGAGTAATGCTGCGCGTTGAAGCTGAAGCTTTTTTGGATAAGCGGTGAAAAGCGCAAAGTCAGCCCGTCTTCGTTTGTGAGCGAAGCATATCGTGTTGCAAAATGCGAGGAGTTTTCCTGCGGCTTTATATAGTGCTCAAAATTATCTGTTACGGTTGTCTTGTGCAGGTCAAGCTGCTGAGAAAGATATCTGTCAGCGTAACTTTCAAGAGGGCCGAAACCGAAATATTCCATGCTTTCAAAGCCCTCACGCAATTCAAATGTCAGGCCGAAGCGTGGCAGCAGGGGAGCATTTTCACGTACCTGTGAATCAACGTCAACACTGAGTACTCCGTTCGAATCCAGTGTCCAGACAACATCCGCGTGTATGACGGGCGGCGTGGACGGTCCACCGAGAGAAATCTTAAACTTTATCCGTGCTGTTCCGTCGCCTGCAATAACCTCGGAGGAATATGTCTTTTGAACAATGCGGTTGAAGCGCTCGGATATCCAGCGTCTTGATGAGCCGACGTTGTATGTCGGAGCGTGCCAGATAGAAAAAGCAATCGGAGATTTCAGCAGGGGAGAACCGCCGATTTCAATTTGCTCAACTCTGCCGTAAGCACGGTCAAACGTCACAACGGTATTCGCCGCAGACAGAATGATTTTGCGCTGATTTTCGGAAACATTAACTTTACCTGTTGCAGTCGGAGTATAATTCGGGAGCAAATCATCCTTTTTGACAATTCTCGCGTCGTCAATCGGCAGCACAGTCAGCTTTTCATCTGCATCTTTTATCAGCTCAAACTGTTCAAATCCGATTTCATATCCCACGTCAGCCCATTCTTCTTTTTCTGCTTGAAAAAAGCTCAAAGTCAGCATTGCAGAGCCTGTAAAGTCAAACAGCTTGCATTCAAAAAGGTCGAAGACTTTACAGCACTGTGCAGGCACATCAACATTGTAAAGGTAACTGCTTGCAAGCACTTTTTTGCCTTGTTTTAAAGTGTATTTCACATTGATATCCGAAAGATCCTTAAAATACCGGTGATTTGCGATGCATAGCTGACTGTTCGCTGTGAAATCTGCTTTAAAAGGCTGATAAACGCGTTTCATGTCGTAATAACCCGGACGTGGGCGGCGGTCGGGATATACCAGACCGTCAACACAGCAGACACCGCAGTTCGGAAAATCTTTGAAGTCTCCGCCGTAAAGGTATTCTGCATTTTCGCCGTTTTCAGAAAAATCCACCGCGTGGTCGCAAAACTCCCAGATGCAGCCGCCGAAAAAGCCGTCATATTTCAGCACCTGCTCCCAATAGGCGTAAACATCTCCAGTGGACATTGAGCAGACATATTCACACAGGAAAAACGGCTTGTCGGACAGCTCCTCGGCAAAGTATCTGTCAATGTAATTCACACCGGCATACATCCTGCTTTCAACGTCAGAGATGTCAGCAAAGCTTTCTCCCTCGGGTACGGCCTTGAATTCCAGATGCGAGTTCTCATAATGGATAATCGCATGGCTGTCGCGGCTTCTGATATATTGCGCCATTGCTCTGTGGTTGACGCCTGCACCGGATTCGTTGCCGAGAGACCACATGATGACGCAGCCGTGGTTCTTGTCCCGCTCATACAGCCTTGCGGCACGGTCAACATATGCGTCTTTCCATTCGGGTGAGCTTGAAAGCAGAGACCAGCGCTGCCAGTCCCAGACGTCGTCGTATTCATAACCCATGCCGTGCGTTTCAATGTCCGCCTCGTCAACAACCATGAAACCGAGTGAATCGCAAAGCTCAAGAAAACGCGGGTCATTCGGATAATGCGAGGTTCTGATTGTGTTGCAATTTGCTCTTTTAAGCAAATATAAGTCCTCAAGCATATCGCTCATTGTCACGGCGTGACCGAGCTTCGGGTGGGAATCGTGGCGATTTATGCCTCGGGCTTTTACCTTTTTACCGTTTAGAAGTACACAGCCGTTCGTTATCTCAATGCGGCGCAGTGCCAACTTGAACGGAATGAACTCATTTTCATATTGAAGCACAAGAGTATATAAGTATGGTGTCTCATCGTTCCAAAGCCGCGCGTCGCATACGGTGAATTCAATTTTGCCGTCGTTTGAAACATCATTTTTGATTTGCATTCCGTCCGGCTCAAAAAGAGTGTATCCGCATTTTACGGGGACACCGGCGGTCTGAAGATCGACTTTGACATGGGCTGTTGAAGCGTCCAGAATAATATCAGAGGTTATTTGAACATCGCTAATATGCGCCTTCGGCCTTGAAAGGATGTAAACTTCACGAAAAATCCCGGAAAGGCGGAAACAGTCCTGATCTTCTAGATAACTGCCGTCGCACCACTTGACAACAAGAACAGTCAGCTTGTTTTCACCGAGTTTTGCATAGTCGGTAATTCTGAATTCACTTGAGCAGTGGCTGACCTGGCTGTATCCGATAAATTCATCATTGAGCCACAAATAAAAGCAGCTGTCCACTCCCTCAAAATTGATGTATAGCTCTTGATTTGAGCAATCGTCGCTGAGTGTAAATCTTTTTGTATAAAGACCGCACGGATTTTCGTCAGGAACGTGCGGAGGGTCAGTCGGGAACGGATATTCGAGATTGCTGTAAAGCGGAGTATCATACAGCCTGGAACAATATGATTGCCAGCTGCGCGGCACATCAATCGGCTCAAAGTCTTCATTATATTCAAACGGCTCAAGGCTCAGATCCTCAAAACTGTTAAAGAACCTGAAGTTCCATTCGCCGCACAGGTCAGTATAAAGCTTTGACGCTTTCCGTTCACCCTTGACGGCAGCTTCAGCGCTGTGGTACGGGATAAAATATGCCCTGGGCTTTTCGCAATTGACATGAAGATGCTCAAGAGACTTGTGGTAGGCGGGAAAATCCATAATAATCAGTCCATTTCTGAAAAAACTTGATTTTTGCATCGCAATAGTATATTATTATTCCGCGATGCAAGGGGGAGATACCGTGACAAAAACGATTCCCGACATAAAAACCGGGCGTTATGTTGCTGCCGCATGCTGGCTGGTTTATGCCTGTGCGTATGTCGGCAGGGTAAATTATTCTGCGGCGGTTGCCGGCATGGTGAATGATGGCTTTCTGAAATCCGAGGTCGGACTTATCGGTACGGCGTTCTTTCTGTGCTACGGTGCGGGTCAGCTTGTCAGCGGCTATTTCGGAGACATAGTGTCACCGTTCAAAATGATTTCAATCGGCATGGCGGGCTCTGCTGCCGCTAATTTTGCAATGAGCCTTTGTCAAACGCCGGCTCAGCTGGCTGTGGTATGGGGAATCAACGGAATTCTGCAGTCGATGCTCTGGTCGCCGATTTTAAGGATATACGGCAACGTCATTAACTCAAAAATACGGGACAAATGGTGCCTGTACATATCGGCTTCTGTGCCGGTCGGCACGCTCACGGCATATCTGCTTTCAACTGTTTCGCTTAAGTTCTTCGGATGGAGAAATATTTACACCGTTTGCTCCGCAGTCGTGTTTGTGTGCGCGATAATCTGGATTGTCACAAGCATATGTGCTTCAAAAAAGCTCACCGATGTTGAACCCGAACAGCCCGGTGAAAACATTAAGCCCGAAAATAAGTTCAATTCTGTGAACAAAAGCACAGCTTCACTCATACTTATTTCGGGCGGAGTTGCAATAATGATTTCAACCGCGATTCACGGAATGCTCAAGGAGGGGATATCCGCATGGGTTCCGACGATGATCAGCGAAACCTATGGGCTCAGCCCGTCGTTTTCGGTGTTTGTGACACTGATTCTTCCGATTATCAACCTTGCGGGGCCGTATGTGATCGCTCCGGTTTACAGGAAGTATCTCGGCGGCAATGAGGTTCTTGCGGCGTGCATTTGCATTGGATTGTCGGCACCGGTGTTCCTTGTGCTGCTGCTTGTGGGCAAGCTGCCGGCGATTGCGTGTGTTGTGCTGTTCGCAATTACAACCTCGCTGATGCACGCATATAATTATATGATAATCACGATGGTGCCTATCAGGTTTGCAAAATACAATAAAACTTCCTTTGCATCCGGGCTGTATAATTCAATCACATATTTCGGCTGCGCCATTGCAACCTACGGCCTCGGTTTTTCCGCCGAAAAATACGGCTGGACGGTTTGCATTGCCATATGTATCGGGCTGGCACTGCTCGGCTGCGGAATATGCGTGCCTGTCATTAAACGCTGGAAAAACTTCTGTAAAGTCAAGAAAGTCACTTGATTCTTCCGATGTGAACATATTCAAACTTTTTTTCAACAACATAGAGCGCCCGGTCAATCAGATTTTTCATTCTTTTGCTTTTGAATCTGTTTTTGAATATTGATTTTACTCCGGCAACATTGTTTGAAAACTCGGGCAATGTTGTCGGTTTCATTTTGACCTTTTTTCCGTTAAAGCTGAAGCGCAAGATGCGTTTTGAAGTTGACTGCATCAGCCTTATCCAAACCTCCAGCGTGCTTTCATCAACCCAAAACGCTGTTGAA
>CAZIMM010000035.1:0-3780 GCA_964540415.1 uncultured Eubacteriales bacterium | reverse complement strand
GAGAAACACGTCAGAGCTCAAAAAATTGCCGCTCATGCCGCAGCACACAGTATTTGAAGCACCTTTTTCGTCCCATTTCAAAGTGCAGCTGTCGCCGTGAAAAATAAAAACGACATTATTGATATTTCCGGCTCTGTCCTTCGACATAACCTGACCGGTCATGGGCAAAACGCTAAGCGGGAAGCCGCACAGGCGCGAAAACAGACTGTGTCTGAATTTGATTGTTCTGCCGTTCAGACTGCTTTCAAGCGGAGAGGTTATGTTTGCAATCGGAATATTGTCAATCTTTTGTTTCTCAAGCACACGGGTCAATTCCGGATTTCCGGCGAAAGAGGGGACTTCTTCAATGATACCGTTGTTGACAATCTCATTCATTCCGGCGTCAATTCTTTCAGTGAAGGTCTCTCCGGCGGTGGTTACAATCAGCAGATCTTCTTTTTCGCAATACATCGCAATTTGTCCGTACATTCCGTCAAATCGCCACATGTTGTCGCTTCTGCGCCATATTCCCAAACCGTAGCCCGGGTTCTTGCTCGGCTTTCCGCCTTTGGATACTTCAAACTGGTTGAGAACAGCCTGCTCACACCAATCCTCCGGAATAATCTGTCTGCCGTTGTAACGCCCGTGATTGACATAGCATAGAGCAACCTTGGCAATGTCCTCCGTTCTCATTTGCAGGCCCCAGCCGCCGGCTTCGATACCGTTTTTGTCGGTTTCCCAATACGGTGTTTCGATGCCGAGCGGAGTCCAGAGATAATCTGTTAAGAACTCATTGACAGTTCTTCCGAGCACTTTTTGCAGAGCACAACACACCATAAAAATGTTTTCATTTACATAGCAATGCTTTTCGCCGGGAGGTGCAACCCGCTTTGCATCTGCAAAGTGATAATACCAATCGCCCTTGCTCTTGTTGAGCATATATGACGGTTGCTTGCCGGATGTCATTGTAATCAAATGACGGATTGTTGTCTTGTCAAAATACGGGTCTTTTTTATGTGGCGGTTTGTCGGGGAAAATATCGACAAGCTTTGTGTCAAGAGTAAGATATCCCTGTGATATCGCGATTCCCAAAGCCGTTCCGGCAATGCTTTTACTCACGGAATACATACAATGCGGAATGTCAGACGAAAAGGGATAGCGGTAGCACTCAGCGGCAACCTTTCCGTGGCGGATAACCATAAAGCTGTGATATTCCGCGTGATTGCTTTCAAGAGTGTTAACCATTTTTAATATTGAATGCGAGGATATGCCGACCTCCTCAGGGGATGAGGCACGCATAATTCCGGATTCTGTCAGTGCATCGGGTTTCAATGCTCAACACTCCTTAATTAATTGAAAATCAGAAAAGGCTTTTAATTGAATTGAACAGACCCACCGCAATGCCCTTGACAAGCTCCCAAAGAGGCGAGGGAAGTTTTTTGAAGAAGGTGGTAATAATGTTGAGCAAATTGTCTTTGAGGGTATTAAGTCCGTCGTCATAATGATCCTCTGTGTCCTGAACAGCCTTGAGCTTTATGGAGTCTCCTGTGTCGATAATCTCGGCAAAAACGACTCTTTCGTCCGGAGCTTTATTTGAAGAATGGAAGGCAATGATGTCTCTGCTCCAGACATCGGTGAATATCATTGCGTGGCCGCCGTCGGCGCCGAAATATTCGCCCTTCTGAATGAACGGCTCGCTCTGCTGAACCCACGGAGCTGTGATGTCGTCTGCGTTTCCGGGTGTCGCAATGCCGACGCAGTAGCCTTCAACGCTCATACCGGACCAAAGCATGAGCAGCTTGTTGTTTGAAGTTGTGTAAACAAAGGGTCCGTCCGTAACCTTGTTGCTTTTTCCCCATGCTGCGTCATTCGCACGGAAAATTTCAACAGGCTGTGTTGTGAAGCTTGTGAGGTCACTGGAAAGCTTTGAAATGCACATTCTGCCGATACCGTCTGAGGTGCTTGTCCACTCGTGAACGAAAATCATCCACGGCTGACCCGAAGCGTCAACATAAAGCGTGCCGTCAATCGAATCCCAATCGTCGGGAGTGATATGTCCGTCGGAAACGAGAGCAAACGGACCTCTGGGGCTGTCAGCCTTGAAGATACCGACGCCTCTGTGATTTGTTGCGGATGATTTATAGGTTGCAAAGAGATAGAAGCTTCCGTTGTAGTTGAAGCACTCGGGTGCCCAATAGCAGCCGTTGCCGTCAAAATTCTCATCGGGAGTAAAGCAGGAATAAGGACCGGACCATGTGTTCATGTCCTCACTGAAATAATAACCGTACCCGCTGCCGACAGCTCCCGTACCGTAAAGATAATGATTGCCTTCATAAGTAAGAACGAAGGGGTCGCGCAGATGAATATCGGTTATTTTGATTGAATCAAGCACCGGCGGAAATAAATCAGGGCTTTTCTGCTCTGCGTTTGCGAATGAAGCGGTGAGCGAAAAAACCAACAGTGCCGAGAGAAAAATTGAGATTGATTTTCTAATCATTGTTGAATTCCTCCAAGATTATTTTAGGAAAAAACTGTATGTAGTTTATTGTAACAAAAATTATGGAAAGATGCAATAAAAATATTGAATCATTTGCGTCAAAATGTTAAAATCATAGCATATGATCGGAGGTATACCCATGCAGAAGCCGCTGATAATTCGAAACACCTGTCGGGATCCTTATTACAACCTTGCCATTGAGGAAGTGCTTTTTCTGGGGCGTACGGAGAAATATGTTATTCTTTGGCAAAATGACCCGACTGTTGTTATCGGTCGCAACCAGAATGCATACGCCGAAATCAACCTCGGCTTCGTCCGGGATAACGGAATAAAGGTCGTGCGTCGTTTGACGGGCGGCGGTGCGGTTTTTCACGATTCGGGCAATCTGAATTTTTCATATATTTCCGACGGAGACAGTATGCCGGACATGGAGTCGTTTCTGACTCCGGTGGTTCAGTATTTGCGCTCTATCGGACAAAACGCTGTTTTTTCCGGCAGGAACGATATCCTTATTAACGGCTTCAAGGTTTCCGGCAACGCCACTGCTGTCAAAAACGGCAGAGTGCTTGTTCACGGCACACTGATGTTTGATGTTGATGTCGGTGTTCTTTCAAAGGCTCTCACGCCTCCCGAATACAAGCTTAAGAATAAAGGAATAGAATCCGTAAGAAGCAGGGTCGCGAATATCTCCGATTTCCTTGAGCCGAAAATTACCGTCGATGAGTTTTCCGACGGGCTCTTTGACTGCTTCTGCGGTTATGGTTTTGTTCCGGACTTGCTTCGCGACGAGGACATAGCACAGGCAAAAGAGCTTGCAGCAGAAAAATATTTGACTCGTGAATGGAATTTCGGGGAAAACCCGGATTGCGCCTTCAAGTCCTGCGGCAGAATCGGCAACAGTTTTGCGGAGGTTGCTTTTGATGTTTGCGGCGGGGAGCTTTCAAATGTCCGCATCACGGGCGACTTTTTCGGCTGCGAGAGCATTTCAACGCTCGAACAAGCACTTAACGGTACGGAATATGAATTAAAAGCAGTGAAAGAAAAGCTGGTGAAATGCGAATTGCAAAAATTTATTTCATCTGCAAAACCACAAGCATTGGTTGATTTGTTCTTTTCCACCGCAAAATAGAGTATTTCTTTTAGATTTGCTGTTAAAAAAAGACAAAATGTGCCTGCAGACCGACACTTTGTTGTATAAATAAACAAAACAATTGTATTTCCGCAATTCTTATTGATTTTGATTGAAAAAAGTATTAAAATATGAATGCATTCATTATTGAGGGGGCTTTTGCTTATGCCTTGCT
>CAZIMM010000034.1:0-20053 GCA_964540415.1 uncultured Eubacteriales bacterium | reverse complement strand
CGGAAAACCGGATGGGGAAAAACAGAAATGCCGTTGACACCACAAGAAGGGGAGTCATCCAGATAAGATAAGGACGGCATTTGCCCCACTTTGTACGGGTTCTTTCAACCAGAATGCCCATGAGCGGGTCATTAACCGCATCCCAGAGCTTTGTGCCGAGAATCACGAATGAAGCGAGGGTCATACTCAGCTTGAGGACATCCGTCATGTATACGTTGAAAACCGTGTAAACCGTTGAATTGATGAAGAACATACCAAGAGGGAGCATTGAAAACGCGAGAATTTCCTTCACGGATGAGTCCCTGAAATTTTTATTTCTTCCCATTGAATGCCCCTGCCTTAAAATCAAACTCTATCTTGCTTTCCGTGCAGTTTTTGTGGCTTGTTCCGATAAATGCGGAGTAGGAAATATCTTCTGCCGTGAAGCCGTTCTTCTCGTCATAATAGGCAAGCTCATCCGCCCAAACCTCAAGAGTTACGGCCTTTTTCTCGCCCGCTTTGAGTTCAACGCGCTTAAAGTCCATGAGTGACTTTCCGGGTCTGTCAACGGCACTGCCGTTCCACGAAACATATAGCTGAACAACTTCGGCACCGTCTCTTTCGCCGATGTTCTGAACACTTGCCTCGAATATTGCCTTGCCGTCGCTTTCTCCTGCAAGCCTGCAATCCGTAAGGGCAAAATCCGTGTAGGAAAGTCCGAAACCGTAGGGGAAATCGGGCTCCTTTCCGTCCTTTTCAAGCTTTTTATAGCCGTTATAGTAGCCGTAATGCTGATGAAGTGAAATCCACTTAAC
Source organism: uncultured Eubacteriales bacterium (assembly GCA_964540415.1). Classification (GTDB taxonomy): domain Bacteria; phylum Bacillota; class Clostridia; order Oscillospirales; family Acutalibacteraceae; genus CAZIMM01. The sequence continues at coordinate 19,259 of CAZIMM010000034.1, read as the reverse complement.
CGCAGGATAATCCTCATCGCGTTTGCCTATTGCAAAGGGAAGCTTGCCTGAGGGATTGACCTTGCCGAAAATGATGTCGGCAATGGCGTTGCCTCCCTCCATGCCGGGATAATACGCCATCAGAATGCTGTTGATGCCGTCCTTCCACTCGTTCATGCGGATGACATTTCCGCCCATAACCACGGCAACCGTGTTTTTGTTGAGGGATGCTGCCTTCCTGAGCATTGCGACCTCACGCTTTTTAAGACCCAAATCCTTGCGGTCGCCGCCGATTACGAAAATATACTCGCCCTCGTCGCCGTGACGCATTCCGCAGACAATGATAACAGCGTCTGCGTTCCTGATTACCGCATCTTTTTTTGAAATCGCAGAGGTTGGAATGAACGAGGCGTTAACATCGGAATAGTTATCCTTCAACGCCTGCATAAATGTTTTGACATAAGGCGGATGAACCTGACTTGAACCGTAGTCGCCGATGTTTTCAACCTCTGCAAGATTGCCCACCACGGCAATGCTTTTGCATTTTTCTCTGTCAAGTGGCAAAAGCTTGTTGTCGTTTTTAATCAGAGTTATTGACTTTTCGGCAGCCTCCCTTGCAAGGGCAATGTGCTCGGGGCAGGCGATGAGCGATTTGTCATATTTCTTCTCATCCTCTGCGCCGGTGAATGCAAGAAGAGTTCTGACAATTCTGAAGCACGCTTCGTCAAGCTGTTCAACTGTGGCTTTTCCGCTTTTGATTGCTCTTTTAACCTTTGAAACGGTGTATTTGCGGCGGATATTCATTTCAACGTCAAGTCCGCCGCGAAGTCCCGCAGAGGTGTTGTGGAGACCGAAAAAGAAGTCGGAAACAACAAAGCCGTCAAAATCCCACTCTTTTTTAAGTACATCTCGCAAAAGATAACTGTTTGCACCGTTGAAGGTGCCGTTATATCTGTTATATGAGCTCATAACCGCCGCCGCGCCCGCGTCAATGCACCTTTTGAAATGAGGCAGGTAAACCTCTCGTTCCGTGCGTTTATCTGCGGTAACATTAACCCAAAATCGGGAGTTTTCCATGCTGTTGAAGGCGTAATGCTTTATGCAGGCAATAACATTCTCGCTCTGCACGCCCTTAACAAGAGCTTCACCCATTTTGCCGATGTGCATTCCGTCATCACCGTAGGTTTCCTGACTTCTGCCGCCGCCGGGGTTATACGGAAGATTTATACACACTCCGCCGAAGAAATTGCCGCCGTGTGCTCTGATTTCTTCACCGATGGCATGGCCAACTCTCTCTTCAAGGTCAGTGTCAAAGGATGCCCCGCGCGCCATGGTAACCGGAAAACAGGTTGAATTGCCGCAGACACAGCCTCTAGGGCCGTCGCAGAAAAGCATTTCGGGGAATTCGAGGCGCTCGCAGCCGCCTGCGCCGTAGGGGAAACTGTTGTAGCTTCCAATGCCCATGCTGTCTATGTAGCGGCAGTTGCCGGCAATGAGCTTAACCTTTTCTGCGAAGGTCAGCTGTGAAACAAATTCCTTTGCCTTTTCAGTGTAACCCAAACGGTACTCCTTGGTGCAAATCATAGCAACTCTCCCTTTCAGTGTCTAACCAAAATATAACAGATATTTTTCATGCGTGCAACAAATTACTCATAAAATCAGAAAATTCCGACGTTTCTATGACGAGATTTTGCTTTATTTTTCTGAAACCAAAGAAAAACGCCGCCTTATGACGGTGCTTGTTACAGAATAATAATATGCTTATTGCAATTATATTACAAATGGTGCTGTCGGTCTTTGTTGAAACTGTAAAAGATTTTCTGATAGAAGTCCTTCTCTTGACAATTTTTACCATAAAGGTATAATGAACTTGTGGTGTTTCGTCACTGCTCGGAAATGAGGGAAAAAGATGTCGTGCAAGCTGACTGATTTACACATTGCTGATTGAAAAATCGAATTGTCGTCGGATTTTGAAATGGAGGGGACGTCTTGAAAAGGTTCGCAAAAAGATTAATGTCCGCTGTTCTTGCGGTGTCCATGCTGATTCCGCTTGTGCAGCTCATGTCTTATGCTGCAGCAGAAATGCAGGAGGTTTCGCCGTACATCATTGAATTCAGCTGCAGCAAAGCTGCAGACAGTTTTGTTTCCGGTGAGGAAAGCGCGGCTGTTCTGAGCGGCGAGCCCGAGCTTGTGACGGTTCAGCTCAGCAAAGGTTCTGCTAACTCACTTGAAAACTCACAGAATGTTCTTTCTGTTGAGGAAGACATCATCATGAGCGCTAATGAGGATGGCAGCGAAGAACCGACGGATGATATTATGAGCTGGAGCACTCAGGCAATGGGCGCTCCGGCTACTCACAGTGCCGGAGAAACCGGCGAGGGAGTCAAAATTGCCGTGCTTGATTCCGGGCTTGATGTTTACACGGAGATTGAGGCGTACGGTGGAATTGACCTGGTTGACCCCGAATATTGTCAGGGGGACGACATGACCGGTCACGGTACGGCTGTTTCGGGCATCATTGCCGCGCCGGACGACGGGGCAGGTGTTGTCGGAATTGCACCCGAAGCAAGAATTTATGTTGTCCGGGTTCTTGACGAAAGCAATGAAGCACCGGTCAGCCGGATAATTTCCGGGCTTGACTGGTGCATTGAAAACGATGTTGACATCATCAACATGAGCTTCGGTGCGGCGGAGTATTCGCAGCTGCTTGAAACGAAAATCACCGAGGCATCGCAGGCGGGAATCCTGCTGGTTGCGTCGGCGGGCAACGGAGAAGCTGTTGAATATCCGGCAAAATTTGATGAGGTTATAGCTGTCGGCTCGGTCACAAGCTCCATGACAAAGGCGGAAAACTCTGCAACCGGGCAGGAGCTTGAATTCTCCGCACCGGGTGAAAACGTCTACACAACCTCGCTGATTGGCGGCTACGGAGCTTTCAGCGGAACAAGCATTGCCTCGCCCCACATCACGGGCGCGGCGGCTGTGCTCTGGGGAAAAGACAAAACAAAGTCTCCGGAATTCATCCGGGCTCTGCTTGCAGCCTCGGCGAAAAATCTCGGCGATGCCGAAAGCTACGGCAACGGTCTGCCCGACCTCGGATTTGCCCTGCAAATCTATGACGGCTTTGCCGCAAACTACACCGATGGCACATATACCCCGCCTCAGAACAGCGGCAATGCTGTAACTTTTGAGGACGAGGATGTGTATGTGACGGGGTGCTGGTCTGCGAATGGGCATAATGGGTTGGCGGATTATTTATATAATGAAACGAATTACAATATCAGGTTTCCGTTGACAGTCAAAGCAGTAAGCAAATCTGTGGACAGATCCGATTATATCTGTGCATTGATTCACGGTTCCGGAAACTATATTGTAACTGCAAAGCTTTTGTTTGAGATAGCAGTAAGCTACAAAACCGGAGTTGAGGGCTTTTCATATGGCAGTTATCTTAATGAAAAGGAAAGCAGTTTAAAAAGTTTGATAAATGCTCCTTTTAAATCAGACCAGTTTGCTCTTTTAAGAAGCGATATTGAATTGTCATTGGCAGAATACAGTTATGCAAACACTTCAATGAATGCATATTATTCGCTAGGCGCGAAAGACTTTGTCTCCATTTCTGAAAAGACATCAACGATTATATACGGCATATTTTTTCATCTCATCGGCGACGTTTATGCTCACAGAAGCATTGTTCCGACAACAAGTATTGCCTCGGAGAATGCAACTGTTCACGGAAGCAGTACAGATAATCCCGGAGGAAACGACGGGATGTATTTTGTAGTCGGCGATTTTAAGACAGACTGCGGCAAGCACGTTGTCTCAATCACGGAAGTGATTGATGAGTATTATTACGATACATTAACAGCCAAAATTGAGTCTCTTGGCAGCGCCGAAGGCTATAAAATACTTATTGCGCTTTTTGACCTGCTGGTTTGGATATTCACAGGCAAGCAGCAAAGCAGAGAAAAAGGTGCAGAAGAAATGCAAAGAAGGCAAAACACCGCTGATACTGAACTGCTCAAAGACGCGGTAGACTTAACACACCCTGATGAGAGCATGTGCTTTTGCTTCGGTTCGATGAAACGAATAGCCGGGCTCGGAGTATTGCAGTTTAAAGACATAAAGCTTTTCTTGCCTAACAACAGCAACTATGCTGCTAATCAAGCTTATTATGAAGATCAGGCTCCGAATAATTCTTTCTATATTCAAAGATATACTGCAGCAAAATCGGTGTTGAAGCAATACTTTAATGATTTCTACAGCAGCGTTAAAGGCGGAATCACTAAAGAGTTCCTTCCCTATTATCTTCTGACCGAAGGCTACGGAGAAAGCATAAACAAGTACTGTATTAAGCTTGATTCCTATTATAACTATCTCAAGGAGTATGATCCGGACAGCAAATTGCTGAAACAAAGCACTTGGGTGGGCAAAAGCCACTCGCTTTTTCACTACACGACAATCAAATATAACGGTAATTATTTTATTGACCCGTCAACTTATACCAATGAATACGGAAAGCCGTTATACGGTTCAACTTTCCCCACAAACACCAATTTAACGGCGAATGACTTTTATTACGGTGGAAAGGCTTGGTAAAAAGAATGAAAAGAGGAATAAAAAGAGCAGTCGGTTTATTAACGGCTGTAATGATATTTTCAGTAACAACACTGTTGAGCTTTGCCGAGGAGGAATATACTGTATATCTTAAACCTGTTGTCAAAGAACACACTTCAGAAAATGGACAGTACAAGTATGTAATTAATTCCGAAACCGGGGATGCATACTTTAGCACAGCCTTTTCTGAGGACATAACCGTTTTGAATATCCCCAAAGAAATTGACGGTCAAAAAATTGTTGGTGCTTTTGAATCTATAACAAGTAGTGAAAGCCTTATTCGGATAAATTTTTCTCCTCAGACTAAAATCATTTCTTACGGCGGCCTTGATTTTTTTACATTTTCGGAAAGCGAGCTGCCGATTTGTACAATTAATTTTTGCGAGGGACTAAAAAAGCTGACACCATATGCAGGACATAACCGTGGATTATATTCACTCCATGAATCTGCTTGCAGCGTAAAACTTTTAGTATTGCCGGAATCACTTGAAAGCATTGCTAACTACAGCATTTTAAAAAATACTGCCGATGCAATTATTATTCAAGGCGATGTTTCTATTGATGCAAAAGCAATAACCGTCGATGATTTTGAGGATTACAACAACCGGACCTACAATCAGGCGGCAAACAAACCCTGCGACATATATTTTACCGGCAATGCGGATAACATAAGTACATTTGCATTTGATTATAACATGCATATCGACTTGAACGAGATAAACATGCCGACAAATTACCCGTGCCCGAATACCGTACTTTATAAAAAGCCCGGAGCAACCGGATTTGACAAATTTAAGACATCCGAGTATCAAAAGCAGCTTGTTAAGGAATTTGACAGCTGGGTTGACTGGAAAAAATGGGCAAAAGAGGACTATAAGCTCCCCGAGGGCTACACAGTCAAAGAATACACCGACGAGTGGTGGAAGAACATAACCGAGATTCAGAGTGTGACGCTTTCCGGCAAAGGGGTGACCGAAAAGGCGGATTCCAAAGGCTTGGGGACTATTACAAACCTCGGCTGGTCGGAGTCCAACGACCCGGCGCAGTATCTCAGCCATGAATATGAGCTGTCAATGAAATCGGGCGAAAAGACAACAATTGCATCCTCATTTGCACCGACAGACGCATATGACGACCGCGTATTTTTCGTATCGCTCGATGAGGACATTGCCGATGTTGATATGGACACGGGCGAGATAACCGCAAAATCAAAGGGCTGCGCAAGAATCCGCGCCGTTGCCGCCTCCGGAGTATATTCCGATTGCTATGTTTCCGTTGACGGAGGAACATATTCTGAAGGATCAAACGAACCGACGGCAATTCAAGCCGATGCTTCCGCTGCAGCCACAACCGCCGCCGCGGACAAAACCCTCGGCGCTCTCGCGGCGTTCACCTCTCTCTCCGCCCCGCGAAGAACGGCAATAATCTCCGCCGCAGCCGTCCTCCTCCTCGCCGCCGTCGCAGTCCCCGTTGCAATCAAAAAGCGCAGGAAATAACATGAAGGACAGCGGAATCACAAATAAATGCACCGTGAATTTCAATGCATGGAGTTTTCTCGGAAGAACGCGGGACATTATGCGAAATTTGCAGACAAGCTGCGGATACGGAGCGGTTCGGGCATTAAAGAGGAACAAACAAATACATAACAAAGAGCCAGCTTCTGTGGCTTGAAAAACTTTCTTGTATTTTCTCTGTGAGTATGTTGGAATACAAAAAGGCATTATCGACACTGTAGCACAAAAGTATATTTTGGCTAATCTCCGAAACAACGAGAATAAAAACCGTTGTGACTATCGAACTTACTAATGCTGATATGAATTCTACAAAAGTAAAACAAATATTAGATTATATTAATTATGCAAAGTTTTTTGGCATAATTATAATATGTATTGGACACTTTCTTCCGACAGGCAGTTTGTTAAAGGCGATTTTCTACTCATTTCATGTACCAGTGTTTTTCATTATTTCGGGATTTTTATATAAAAACTGTGATGATGGATTTAAAAAATTCATAATTAAAAAAATAAACCGTATAATTGTTCCGCTTTTATTATTCATATTAGTAACATTTATTACTTTTATTGTATTATCTCCTGTTCCTTTATTACAACTACCGGAAAAATTTTCCTTCCAACACGGACAGATACTGTGGAATGAGCCGTTATGGTTTCTGCCGACTATGTTTATTGACAGTGTTGCTTTTGCTTTTGCAATGAAAATCAATAAAAACCATATGACAATCACTGCCTTGGTGTTAACCGTGTCCTGCTTTATTTTGACTATTCTTTTTAATTATCAAAACATATCAATTCAATATTTAGGATTTGTCAGGGCAGTCCACATGCTCGGATATGTGGGCACAGGGTTTTTGGTTCGCCGCCTGGCTGAGCATATACATACAAAACAGGAATACGATAAAAAATTTGTTTCTGTCGTCTCTTTATTGATATTTATCGCCTTCTGCTTCGCCGCCGGAATCCTCAACGACGGAAATAATATCTCCGTCTTGAAATGTGATTATAATAATATCTTCACATATATCCCGCTTGCGATTATTGGCTCAGTATCCTTTATCTATATGTTTTCAGCCTTCCCGGCAAACAAGATTGTTGAAGTTATTTCCGCCGATACAATATTTATTATGTCATCCCATTATTTTATTCTCTTAGTATTCAAACACTTTTTTAAGCAGTCATTTTTCAATCGCTTATTGGGCGGATTAATATGCGCGCTGATACTGTCAGCATTCTGTATTATGTACAACTACATATGCAGTAAGTATAAGTTAACACAGATTATAAATATCGGTAAAAAATTCGGCTTATTCGTCAGATGAGCACTTAACCTTTCAGCAACACCGCGCCTGAATCAATCACCAAAAAATTCTTGACGATACCCGCCGACCGCAGTATTTTTAAATAGCGGTCGACTTTTTTTATTCCGGCATAACACATTCTTAAGCCCCGGCATCTTTGGTGTTGTGACTTCACCGTCACTGTCACAAATTGCTTTATGCATAATGCATGACTCTCTTAACGTATAAATTTAAAGCAAAATCCTTTGATATGGGCATTCCCGCTCCCCGACAGATCCTTACGCATTCTGCCCCGGAACTTTGCGCTGAGCATACCCTTTTCACAATAAATCGAAGGCTGTTTTATGAAGCTGTGAATACAGTCAAAAAAACGCGGCACAGCTTTGTACAATGAAAATAACGAATTGTTTTGTTGATTTTGCAATGCGACTGTGATAACATAAATGCAGTTGTTATTTGATGGTTTGCTTATTAATTTAAACGGGGGAATAATTCAATGGATTTTTTGAGAGACAACAAGCGCCTGTCATTTTTATATAATGGTAAGTGTATTTGGGATTTTGAAATGCAGACTTCATCAGAAGAACACGGAAATAAAATCCGCTTTGAGTACCTGTTAAGCGACGGACTAAAGGTGGTAAATTGTGCCGAACGGTTCCCCGATTTCGATGCCTGCGAGTGGGTAACGTGGTTTGAAAACACAGGAGAACAGCCGTCAAAAATAATTTCGAAGCTGTATGACTGCGATGTTGACATACCGTTTGAACACGATGAACCGTATAAGCAAACTGCGTACATTCCGAATCCCGATTTAATGATGAAAATATACGCTCCGAGCGGTGCGGAAAATATAAGAGAGGCTTTCTACACCGATATGGACAGTCTCAATTTGGCTGCAAACAGTTATTTAAACCATATTTATCCCGGCCAAACAAAAGAGTATTCCACCTCGGGAGGAAGGTCTGCAAATTCACAATGTGCACCGTTCTTTAATATTAACCGTCAGGGCAGGGGAGTTATCTTTGCAATCGGCTGGACGGGTCAATGGAACTGCCGGGTTGAAAGAAGCAGCGACTTCGTAAATATAAAAACCAAAATTGAGGATACGCATTTCAAGCTTTTGCCGGGCGAGAAAATCAGAACATCGTCAATTGTGATTATGAACTATGAATGCGATTACAATGAATCGCAAAACAAGTGGCGCAGGCTCATAAAAAGGCATTTTTCGCTCATAGGCTCTGAGGGGAGAGCTGAGCAAGCGCCGTTTTGTGCCGGTATCTGGGGCGGAATGACAACCGCAGGAGTAATAGAAAGAATTAACGCAATCAAAGAAAGCAAGCTCCCGTTTGAATACATATGGATGGACGCAGGCTGGTACGGAAGCTCCGAAAAAGAGTGCCCCGATGAATTCGAAGGGGACTGGCCCTTATATACCGGCGACTGGAGAGTAAACAAAACATATCATCCCTACGGTCTTCTTGAAGTCAGGAAAGCGATAAATGACGCCGGAATGAAGTTCCTGCTGTGGCTTGAGCCGGAGCGTGTAATCAACAATACGCCTGTTGCGTCAGAACACCCCGAATATTTTATTGCCCTGGACAATAACGACAATCTGCTCCTGAATCTCGGAAATGATGAAGCCTGGCAGTATTGCTTTGATATGCTCTCGGAGAAAATCGAAGAGCTCAGCATCGACTGTTACAGGCAGGATTTCAACATCTGGCCTTTAATGTATTGGCGGTTGAACGATGCCGAGGACCGTAAAGGAATAACCGAGATTAAGCACATAACGGGACTGTACCGTTTATGGGACGCATTGCTTGAAAGATTCCCGCATCTGATTATTGACAACTGCGCTTCGGGTGGCAGGCGTATAGATATAGAAACTCTGCGCCGCTCGGTGCCGCTGTGGCGCAATGATATGCCGTGCGCTGCAAATTTCGCGCCGGAGGTGAATCAGACGCACAACATGACATATGGCACATGGCTTCCTTATTCCGGCTCGGGTACCGGGCGTGAGTGGGGCGATGTATACCGGATAAGAAGCTCATACTCTGCGTCAATGACCACTAACTATACTTTCTCCGAAAGAACTGAGTTCGGCAAAGACGAAAAGCAGCTTGAGTGGATTAATAAATACGGCGAGGAATATCTGAAAGTCAGGCCTTATTTTTCCTGCGATTTTTACCCTTTGACAGCTCTTGTGAGCGGCGATGATACATGGTGTACGGCGCAATATAACCGTCCGGAAAAAAATGACGGCATCATACAGGTGTTTAAACGGGGAAAATCATCTTACAAATCGGCACAGTATTGCCTTTTCGGGCTTGATGCCGAAAAGATTTATGAGTTTTCCGACGCTGACGGCGAAGCTGCTTTTGAACTGACGGGAAAAGAGCTTATGTGTGAGGGCTTGAAAGTAACTGTTGATGAAAGACGCACTGCAAAGCTGTTTTTCTACAAAGCAAAGTAAAATTATTTTCGACTGTAGTAAATACTGTTGTTGCGAGCCGTCGCCCTGCTCGAAACCTTTTCATGACGGCACAAAAATACAGTCCTCGCCGGGCAACGGAGGGGACTGCAATTTTAAAAAATGAACCCTTTGCTGAAAATGGGTTCATTTTTTCTGTCAATTTGAACCCGTTTTTCACTCAGATAAATCGGGGAATGTCAGGATAAACGTAATATGTAGAATTGCCGCACCCATGCAGGATATTCCTCAAATTCCGCGACTTCTTTTATCTTTTTCAGAGTTCTCTTGCCGATACGCCGATCCAATATCGCAAATATTCTGATGATATAGTTTTCGGATTCTAAGGCATCCTTGATCATCATGTTACGGAATTTCAAGGCAGCATTCAAAAAATCCATCTCGCAATATTCGCAATTCTTATCCCATTTGGGTTTTAATTGCTCCTTCATCTCATCGTATGTTCTTTTTGCGTCCTCTTCATAAAGAGTTGAAATATCGGATTCTTGACGGTACATTTCAATCCATGAGAATGCTGCGAGTTCTTTTCCGTCCAGGCGAATTGCCGCCCGACCGTAAGAATTATGTACAGAATGATACCTTGTCAGAAAATATGTAATTCGATCTTTAAAATCATCGCAGAGGTTATCAGTAAGCTGTTTATTCAATTCGCTCCAAGATTTGTAGTTCTCCATAATATGACCTCTTATGTATGTCAAATTGCAATTTGCCTTTGTAAACAGCATTACATATCCCGAAATTCTTTTCAGTCCAAAAAATGACCGTAACCTTTTATCAAGATTACGGTGTCAATTCACAAAACCTCAAAACCCACCGGGAAGTTATCACTAATGTCCTCAAGCAATGAAGTCAAATCCGATTTTGTGAGAAAATCTCTGCTTTCATATTTCTGCTTTTTCCCGAGCTTCGCCGCCTTCTCAATTCCCAGAGGATGATAGGGCTCGAATTGGATTGAGACGAGATTTTTGAGCTTTTTTGCAAGCTGCGCTATTGAGAGAAGATGCTTTTCGGTGAAATTCACGCCGGGGATTATCGGGCAGCGGAGGATGATTTTCGCACCCATGCCGTCAAGCAAAAACAGATTTTTCAGGATTGTTTCATTGGATTTGCCCGTGAATTTTATATGCTCATTCACGGGAAAGAGCTTGATATCATACAGCCATAAATCAACATATTCATTGATTTCGCTCAAATCGCGCCGACAATAACCGCTTGTTTCAATGGCGGTGTGAATTCCGTTTTGCTTCAGCTTCTTGAGTAGTTCAAGGGCAAACTCATACTGCATAAGCGGCTCGCCGCCCGAAAGGGTGACTCCGCCCTGCGACTGCTCGTAAAACGGCAAATCCCTTAAAGCAATCTCCGAGATTTCATCGGAGCTTTTCGTATCTCCGCAGGAGAGTAAAGCACCCGATGGGCATACCGCCGCACATTTTATGCACAAATTGCAGCTGCTGCGTGAAAACAAGTGCTGCTCACCGGCAAATTTGTGCAGACCTCTTTCACAAGCAGACTCGCACGCCCTGCACAGTATGCACTTTTTTGCATCAAAAAACAGCTCGGTTTCGGTTGCTTTCGACTCGGGATTGTGACACCACGCGCAGGAGAGCGGACAGCCCTTGAAAAACACAACCGTGCGGATTCCCGGCCCGTCATTGGTGCTGAAACGCTGTATGTTGAAAATATTCCCCGTCATTATATCGTGTGCTCCGTTCTGAGTATCAGCTCCTGCTGCATTCCCGGAGAGAGCCTCACAAAATAATCGCTGTAGCCGCCGATTCTGACAACAAGGTCTTTATATTCCTCGGGGTGCTCGGCAGCTCTTTCCAGAGTTGCCTTGTCTATGACGTTGATTTGAATTTCGAAGCCGCCTCTTTTTAAATAAGTGCGGATAAGGTTTTTCATTGTCTCAACCGAATTTGCACCGAGCGATTTTTTGGAGAATTTCATATTTACCGCGACTCCGCCGATAAGCTCATGATGCTCCCATTTTGTTGATGAAAGCAGCGAGGCGGTGGGTCCGTTCATCTCTCTGCCCTGGCAGGGACCCGAGCCGTCGCCGAGAGGAAAGCCCGCCCTTCGTCCGTCCGGTGTCGCGCCTGTCTGCCGTCCGAAACGCTCGTGCATAATCCAGCAGAAGGTGCTGGGAATGAGCTTGCCGTTTGTGTGCATACCGTTATACTTTTTACATTCCGCGATAATATGCTCGGTAATAATTCCGAAGTATTTGTCAATGTCGTCTATATCGTTGCCGTATTTCGGAATACAGTTCAATATGCGCAGCCGGAGCGCTTCGTGCCCCTCAAAATTGCAGTCAAGAATTGCCTTCAGCTCTTTTACAGTGAGAGCTTTTTCTTCAAAAACAACGGTTTTAACCGCATAAAACGAATCCACAAGGTTTGCAACACCTACGAAGCTCGGCATAATCCAGTTATACCGCGCGCCGCCCTGCTCAATGTCCGTCCCGCGCGGGAGGCAGTCGTTCACAAAGCATGACAGCAACGGGTTCACAGAATGCTCGGCACGAACCTTGCGTGAGCGGTTTTCAGCTTCAAAATTCTGCTTGATTTTTGAATCAAGTTTGCCGATAATTTCTGCCAGCAGCTCATCGGCGCTGCCGTATTCCCTGTCAAGACTGTCCAGTAAAAGCTGCGGCATATTTGTATATGGGCTTGCCACCCATGCATTTGATGAAGCAACGGGCGTGATTTCAACGCAGGTGCTGTGAATATAGCTGTGCGCCTCATTTCCCGGCACCCCGTAGCCCTTTAAGCCCTTGGTAATTATATCATCGTTAAATATTGCCGGGTGTGAACGGCCGTGTGACAGAATTTCACAGGCTTTTTCAAGATATGCGTCATCGGTTTCCTCGCTCATGCAAAGCCCGACTGAGGGATAAACCAGCCGGATATCATCCACGACCTGCATACACATTTCTGTCAGCTCGTTTGCAACGATATCATCGTTTTCGTCGCGCCCGCCGACCATGTAGCCGCACGAAAGCCCGTTTGGCACGCGCGTATTTATCTGAATTCCAATGCAGTCAAGCAAAAGCTGAGCATGCTCCTTTGTGATTAAGCCGGAGTCAATATCCCTTTGATAATAGGGCAGCAGATAGCGGTCCGGGTGCCCGAGCTGAAATTGCTGCCACCCCGGGCGAAACGGGTTGAAGGAAAGGCAGTGAGAGATAAAATGAACCGCCTGTACAGCCTCGTAGAAGCTGCCCGCAGGATTCGCGGGAACTGTCCTGCAGATTTTTGAAATTGTTTCAAGCTCCGCTTTCCTTTGGGAATCCGTTGTTTCTTCAGCCAAAGTCATGGCATAATCCGCATAGCTTTCGGAATGCTTTATTACAGCCTCAAGGCATTTCCTGCAGGTGTTATAAAACGCTGCCTTTGATTTTTCACAGTGAAGCAGATATTCGTCAATTTTTGCAATTATTCCGTTAAGTCCGCAATGCAGCACAAGCTCATAGTCAATCGCCATGTGCGAATCCTGACCGCCGCCGGCGTTTGAAGAAGCGGCCTTCGCTATGTCTGAATACTCATTCTGCCACTCCGATATAGCGTCCGGCGATAAAAGCGGCGAGCGCTTGCCCACAATCAGCTCGCCCTCGGAGATTGACGGGGTTAGATTTGAAAACGCAAACGAAAAGGCAGACGCATAGTTCTCCGCCGTGTCCGTTTCCGCAATGTCGGAATACCGCTTGTAAAAAAAGTATAAGAACTCTTCAACTCCGACATTCGGCTCCAATGCCTGCAAGCGCAATTTTTCAATTCTTTCCATAATCAACACCTGCTCCGCCCTGTTTTGAAATGCAATACTGTTTCTGCCGGCGCTTTCGCAATAAAACATGCCTAACCCAAAGGGTCATTCAAACAAATATGTACGGTCATTGCTCTCACAATATCCGGCATTTCGTCGTTTTTCTCTTATCTCAGCTTGTAATACTATCCTACAAAACGCTGATATTATAATTTGCCTTGCGCAACAGGCAAGAGCATCTATTCCGACTATGTAGAATAAACTGTTTCACTCTTCTTTTGATGCTCGAAGATTATTGACTGTTTAATGCAATTCCTTTGGATTTTGAAAAAATTTATGATACGCTTTTCATATTCTATCATATTCTTTTCCGTCAATCAAGCAGAATAATTACGCATAACCGACGGCGCAGCAGCAATTCCAAGATTGTGGCAACTCCCAATGTTGACACCGTATACACTCAGGCATGGCTTGATCTTCCCAACGGCTCGCTTGACATTATCCTGTCGGCAACAGCACCGAAGGATACGTCAAACCGGCTGCCCGTTTGTTAAGAAAACTTCAACCTGTTCCTGCACATCTATCTCCCGGATAATGACGCGCTTGAAAGCTGGGTCGCTCCGGTTATCACAAGAATCGTATAACATTTTGCATGAACCCCGTTATTATCAAAAGCCATTATAAAACAGCAAAAGAAAATGCGCCTCCGAAAGCTCTGTGCATTCGGGGGCGCTGAATATTTCTGCCGTCATACTTTTTCGTATTCGATTTTGACGTCAACGCCGTGTTCGCGCAGAAAATCAAAATAGAAGTTCTGGATTTTTTCCTCCTCGCTGACCGAGGAAAATGTGATGTTCATAATTCCTTTGAATGAAGCGGCAGTGCAGTAAATTGTGTTCTGCGGTGTTTTTCCGATTACCATTTCAAACTTTTCAATGTGCTTTTCCATGCCCTCCGGCACTTTGACAAGCCCGATGTTTGAGAATGGCGAGGTGAACAGCCTGTCACCGTAAATATAAAAGCTGAGCTTGAGAAGCGGCTTTTTGATAAGGTTGGGTGTAATTTTCGCCGCAAGCATGATTGAATCGTGCACATTCTGGTTGAGCATTTTCTGCAGAACTTCCTTCTTCTTGCCCTCGTTGAACTGCGGAATGATGACCTCAAGAATTCTGTCAAAGGTGAAATCCTCATCCTGCGGGTTGATGCCGACATTCACATAGAGAGAGAAGTTGCGCAGAGTCTGCGAGTCGAACACGCTGCGCATATTCATCGGCACGGAGATTTTGATGGGCTGTTTGCTCTTGTTCTCACCCTGGTCAACATAGAATGAGTAGATGTAAAGCGCGGTCAGATATTCGGTGATTGTGACCCCCTTTTCTTTTGTCAGCTTTTTAAGCGCCTCAATGTCAACCATGCCGTGCATGACCTTGAGATAATCTTCACGCACAGGCGGTTCATACTGATAAGCAACCGCCTCGCTGCGGCTGATGCCAGCACCCTTCCGGGTGAAGTTTTCTTTGAAAGAGTCCTCACGCTCTGCGTCGCTCGGTTCATCTTCAAGGGAGAGGACACCGTCGGTTGGGGGGAACTTTTCTTTTTCGAGCAGCTCATAGTAGCGTGAAATCAGAGTTTTTAAAAAGCAGAGCGCACCGGAGCCGTCACTCACCGAGTGGAACAGCTCAACGGCAACGCGCCTGCCGCGGTAAACCACGCGGAACATCGGCTTGTCGCCCTTGCCTGTGAGCAGCGGGCGGCATGGATAATCGTCATCCTCAATCAGGATTTTTACATTGGAAACCGGGCGCAGCTTATACCAGAACACACCCTGTTTGAGCTGAACAAAAAAGGTCGGAAACCTGTTTGACAAATCAAAAATTGCATGCGAGAGCGCAGTCGGGTCAACTGGCTCTGTCAGCACCGCGGCAACGCGGAAGGTCTGACTCCAGTCTTTTTTTCTTGCGTATGGATATATAGTCGCAGCCGTGTCGAGCATAAAGCTTTCGGGCTTTGTGTATTTTATTTTGCGTTTTGCCACTGAGTCACTTTCTTTCTGATAATAACGAAAACCAATCGTTCGTCTATGTACATAATATCAAAAACTGTCGTTTTTTGCAAGAAAAACCTGCAATCCAAATGATTCATGTGATTTTTGCTTTGTCGGGCTGCACAGGTATGAGAAAGGCAAATGCGGGCGTTTTGCGGGTGCATTTTTTGCTCTAACCGGGATGAGTGTAACAAGCAGAAATGCGAAAATCAAATATAAAAGGAATTACGGCTAAAAACAGACGACGGAGAATTTGAAGATTACATGAATTTATGAGTGTTGTGATAAAGCGTATAATTGAAAAATACAAAAAGCTAAAAGAGGCTAAAAAGTACTAGACACCACTGCAATTGACCGCTTTTCGAAATTTTTTGCAGTTATTGCCAAAGAACAGAATACATGCTATAATTACTCATCCGAATGGCTTTATGCCGAAAAGTGAGGAGCGATGCAGGCGTGAAAAAGGTAATTGTTGTGTCAAAAACCCATCTTGATTTGGGCTTCACCGACTATGCGGAAAATATCAGGCAAAAATACATAACAGAGTTTATTCCCGATGCATGCGCCGCGGCAAAAGCGCTCAACACCGACAAAAAGCGCTTTGTATGGACTACCGGCTCATGGATACTGAAAGAAGCTCTGAATGATGCGAATGAAACACGCCGCAACGCGCTTATCAAAGCACTTGAACGCGGTGATATCGCGCCGCACGCGATGCCCTTCACCGTACACAGCGAGCTGCTCGATGATGACACTTTTCTCTACGGGCTTTCGATTGTTGATGAAATTGACAAACACACCGGCAGAAAAACCGTTGCCGCTAAAATGACCGATGTTCCGGGGCATACCATCGGCATTGTGCCGCTGCTCGCAAAACGCGGGATTAAACTGCTTCACATCGGCGTTAACCCCGCGTCGGCGATGCCCGATGTTCCGGAATGCTTTTTGTGGAAAATTGGCGAAGCAGAGGTGATTGTGGTTTATGCCGGCATTTACGGGGGAGCGTATGATTGCAAATACACCGGCGATATTCTTTACTTTGACCATACGCAGGATAACGGCGGAGCTAACAAGGCCGAACAAATCGGCAAAAAAATAAGCGAGCTTGAAAAGCAATATCCCGGCTATGAGGTTGCCGCAGGCAGGCTTGACGATTTTGCCGAGGCCTTATGGGAAAAGCGAAGCGAGCTTCCGGTTATCACCGGCGAAATCGGCGACAGCTGGATTCACGGCAGCGCCGCGGACCCGTATAAGAGCGCTGCAATCCGCACGCTCATCAGCTGCAAAAACGATTGGCTTGCCGACTCATCGCTTTCAAAGAAAAGCGATGAGTATATCGGGCTTTGTGACAACATTCTCTGCCTTTGCGAGCACACCTGCGGAATGGATGTCAAACGCCATTTCGCCGACTATGAAAACTACCTTAAGCCCGATTTTCAAAGGGCAAGAGCCACCGACGCTGTCAGGCTGCGTCACCCGTTCAGGGATTTTCCGCAAAATGCGCTCACGGTGATCGGAAGGGCAAAGGGCGAATACAAAAAGGGCAGCTATTCTGCCATTGAAAAAAGCTGGGCGGAGCAGCGGCAGTATATTGACAAAGCAGTGAGCTTTTTATCTCCCGAACACAAGGTGCAAGCAGAGAAAGAATTATCTGCTCTGCGCCCCGAAAACATACCTGACCTTCCCGGTGAGCGGCTTGAGGCAGGCAAGACCTACAGCTTCGGCAACAAAACCATCTGCGTCAATGAGAACGGCGGCATCGGTTTTTTAGCCATCGGCGGCGAAACCGTTATTGATAAAAACAATAAACCGCTTCTGACTTATCGCTCATACTGCGGACAGGATTATCAATTTTGGTTTGAGCATTACACGAGAGATTTTGAAAAAAACTCCTCCTGGGTGGTAGGCGATTTTGCGAGACCGCTGATTAAGTATGCCGACGGCAAGTATCCTGCCGGGGCTTTCCACTGCAAAATGACGGGCGGCACGGTCAGCGGCAACAAAATCAAAGCGGACCTTGCTTTTCCGGGGCAGTGCAGCGAAAAGCTCGGCGCGCCGAAGCAGCTTTCCGTTATTTACACGATAAGCGATGATAAGGTTGAAATTGAGCTTTATTGGCTCCAAAAGGACGCAAACAGGCTCTCGGAGTCCATCTCGCTCAATCTGATGCTTTGCTCGGATAAGGGACACCTGAAATACCGAAAAATCGGCTCGGAGATAAACCCCTACGATACTGTCAAAAACGGCAATCGCAGGCTTTCCGCAGCCGAGAGTGTGTCCTTTGGCAAATACAATTTAAAGAGTCTTCACGCGCCGCTTGTCGCGCTCGGCGAAACGGATATACTGCATTTTGATAACAAGCAAGCCGATGTCAAAACTGACGGGCTTTCGTTTGTGCTTTGCGATAATGTGTGGGGCACTAATTTCCCACTATGGTATGAGGATAACGCCTGTTTTAAATTTGAAATAACCGAAAGAAAGTGAAACCATGAGCTCATTTAAAGATTTAAGAATAGTTGATAATTTTTATCAGACCTCGGCGTTCTTTCCGATGCCGACTGTGCTTATATCCACTTTGGCGGATGACGGCAGCACCACAATCGGCGCGTATTCCCTGTGCTTTCCGTATTACATTGCCGGCAAGGATTATTACGCAATGATTCTTGAGTGCCGCAACAGCTCAAACACGGCGCAGAATTTGCTCAAAAGAGGAGCGTGCGCCCTCAATTTTCTTGAGGATTCCAAGGCGGATTTTCAGCAGACGGTCAAGCTCGGCTTCCCGGGCGAAACCAGCAAGGAAAAAATGGCTGACTGCACCTTCAAGCTCGAAAAAGGGCAGTGCTCCGGTGAGCGTCCGCTTGTTATCGAGAAGGCGTATCAGGTTTTCGAATGCACATGGGATGACATGCTCGAAAACGCCTTTGAGGATAAGCAGCGCACCGGTATGCTTGACGGAATTGAACCGCCTTACCGCAATTTTAACGGTATAACAAGCAAATTCGGTTGCCACTTCATTTTGAGAATTGATAAAATTCTGATGAAAGAAAAGTATTATAAAGCGATTGTCGGCGGTGTGAGCGCCTCGGCGTTTCCGCGTGTGCCGGTTGATTACGGCTACCGCGACAGCACAAATTTCTGGTACACACGCTTCAAGCGCCCGATTGCAGCAAAAATTCCCGCCGCAAAGGAGGCGGATATCCAGTCGGTTATCTACGCCGCCAACCGTATTGATGACAAAATCAAATTCACCGAGGGCGCATGTGCGATGATGACAAAGGTTCCGCGCGTGTTCCTCAAAGCGGCACTTCAGGGCTGCGTTGACTGGGCGAGGGAAAACGGCGTTACTCTCATTGATGAAAGCCATATGAAGATTATTAACGACAAGCGCGCAAAAGAGAAAAAGCGCTGAGTGAAAAATCGAGACCTTTGGCAAAGCCGTGATGAGCGGTAAAAGAATCAGCTCAAAAACCGAAAATAAAACAATGGCTTCCCGGGAAGAATGAACTGCCCCAGATTGTGCAGACAGCACAAAAAAGCCCCCTATGGTAGGGTAT
>CAZIMM010000033.1:0-20667 GCA_964540415.1 uncultured Eubacteriales bacterium | reverse complement strand
ATTATCGGCGGCATAGTTATCGCAGCCATCTACCTTTTCAGCGGCTTCGGCATCGGCGCGGCTATCCCCACGGACGAAATCAGCGCCGACTCCGGACTTCTGGATGCTTTCAGCCTTCTCACCGGCAGAACCGGCGGCTGGTTCATCATTCTGACGGCGGCACTGTTCCTTATCACGCTTTTCGGCAACATGATTTCGTGGTCAATGGGTGTCAATTCCACCGCCTGCTATGCAGCTGAAAACGGAGACATGCCGCGTGTCTTTGAAAAGCGCTGGAAAAAGAACGATGTGCCTATCGGAACTGCACTGATGAACGGATTGGTTGCGTCCGTTGTGTGCATTCTCGGCGTGTTCATGGACATTATGTTCCCGGATTCTTCGCTGTTCTGGACCTTCTTTGCACTGAATCTGGTCATGTTCCTTCTCAGCTATGTGATGATTTTCCCGGCGTTTCTCAAACTTCGGAAAACAGATCCGGACACCGAAAGGCCGTTCCGCGTCGCCGGCAAGGGCACACTGCTGAAGATAATCGCATTTGTGCCAATGGTATTAATTATCTTATCCATTTTTTTAACGGCGCTGCCTCTCGGCTTCGATTCCGATACACTTACAGAAACGCTGCCGATTACCATCGGATCAATCATATTCATTGCCCTCGGCGAAATTCTAATCGTCGTGCGTGAAAAGCGCCGCAAGGCATAAACAAAATTTTAAGGAGAGATAAAAATGGCAAAACGTATCAATGGCTCAACTCCGAAGCAGGACGGATATCGCATGCCCGGTGAATTTGAGCCGCAGGAGCATATATTCATCATCTGGCCCGAACGTCCGGACAACTGGCGCAACGGCGCAAAGCCGGCACAGAAAGTGTTCACGGAGCTGGCAAAAGCAATTGCAAAGCATACTTCCGTTACAGTGCTTGTAAGTGCGTCACAGTATAAAAACGCACGGGCACGGCTGCCGGAAACAATCCGGCTGGTTGAAATGTCAAACGACGACGCATGGGTACGTGACTGCGGCCCGACGTTTGTCATCAATGACAAGGGCTGTATCCGCGGCATCGACTGGACCTTTAATGCCTGGGGCGGGCTTTATGACGGCTTGTATTTTCCGTGGGCATACGATGATGCCATTGCTCAGAAAATCTGCGAGCTGCAGAATATTGATTCCTATCGCACAGATGATTTTGTGCTGGAGGGCGGTTCAATCCATGTTGACGGGGAGGGGACTTTGCTGACCACCGAAATGTGCCTGCTCAGCGAAGGCCGCAATCCGGATATGAGCAAGGAAGAAATCGAAGAAAAGCTGAAGGAATACCTGAACCTTGAAAAAATCATCTGGATTAAGGACGGCATAGACCCGAACGAGACAAACGGCCACATTGACGATGTCGCATGCTTTGTCCGTCCCGGAGAGGTGGCGTGTATCTGGACGGAGGATACGAATAACCCGTTTTACAATGAAGCTCAGGCTGCCTATAAGACGCTGACGGAGGCCGTTGATGCCAAGGGACGCAAGCTGAAGGTTCACAAATTATGCCTGACCAAATCACCTTGTCTCCTCAAGGGAGCGGATACTATTGATACGGTTGAAGGTACACTTCCCCGTGAGGACGATGAAATATCAATCGCGTCCTATATGAATTTCCTTATTACCAACAAAGCGGTTATTCTTCCCCAGTACGGCGATGAAAACGATGAGCTTGCAGTCAAACAGGTTCAGGAGATGTTCCCGGACTACACCATCGAACCTGTACGCACCGAGGAAATCGCCTACGGAGGCGGAAACATTCACTGTGTCACCCAGCAGCAGCCCAAAGTCTGAAAAAACAAACAATATTGTATAGGAGGATAAGGAAATGGACGTAAACCTTCGCCATTTTATTGACACAAACGATTTTACCAAAGAGGAACTAATGGACATCATTATGCTTTCTCTGGAGATTAAAAAATGCATAAAATCCGGTTATTATCCGCCGCTGATGAAGGATAAAACCCTCGGCATGATATTCCAGCAGTCCTCAACTCGGACAAGGGTATCCTTTGAGACCGCCATGAGCCAGATGGGCGGACATGCCCAGTATCTCGGCCCGGGTATGATTCAGCTCGGCGGCCATGAGACAATCGGCGACACCGGCAAGGTGCTCTCCCATTTGGTTGACATTGTCATGGCGCGCGTTGTTGAGCACAAAACAGTGGAGGAGCTGGCGAAGGCCTGCTCAATTCCGGTGCTCAACGGTATGTCCGATTATAACCACCCCACTCAGGAAATCGGTGACATGTGCACCATAGTTGAAAACCTGCCGCGCGGAAAAAAGCTTGAGGATTGCAAGGTGGTGTTTGTCGGTGACGGCACGCAGGTGTGTGCTTCCCTGGGCTTCATCACCACAAAGCTGGGCATGCATTTTGTTCACTACGGCCCCGAGGGACATCAGCTCAACGAAACTCATAAGTCAATCATGGAAAGCAACTGCAAAATATCCGGCGGCTCATGGCAGGTTACAGACAACCGTGAAAGCGTGCACGGAGCGGACTTTATTTACACCGATGTCTGGTACGGTCTTTATGAAAGCGAAATGCCCAAGGAAGAGCGTGTCAAGGTATTTCACGACTATCAGGTCAACCGCGAGCTCATGCAGCTCGGAAATATCGGCTGCAAATTCATGCACTGCCTGCCCGCAACACGGGGCGAAGATGTCACGGATGAAGTTGCCGATTCCGATGCATCCCTCTGCTGGGAGGAAGCCGGAAACCGTCTCACCGCAATGCGCGGCCTGCTTGTTTATTTTACTCAGTATCAGCGTGAAAACGAACCCGGCGAGCTGAGAAAAGCGGCGGCCGAGGAGGAACTGTTGCAATTCATGGCAGACCGCTGCCTGAGCTGACGGTGGCGACTATGGAAAAAATTGTAATTGCTCTGGGCGGAAACGCCCTGCAAAAAAAGGGCGATGAGCCCACAGCCGAAGCACAGCTTGAAGTTGTCAAAACAACCTGTGAGCGCATTGCGGAAATAAGCACAAAGGGATATGAAATTGCCATTGTTCACGGAAACGGCCCGCAGGTGGGCAGAATTCTCCTGACCTCCGAAACGGCAAAGGAGGTTGTTCCGCCGATGCCGTTTGACGTCTGCGGCGCAATGAGCCAGGGATATATCGGTTACCATATTCAGCAGGCGCTCCGGTACGCGCTTGCGAAAAAAAATCAGAATACCCCGGTGGTCAGCCTGATTACTCAAATGGTGGTGGAACGCTCCGATCCGGCATTTCAGGACCCGCAGAAACCCATCGGACAGTTTTATACAAAAGAGGAAGCCGAAGCTCTTTCCCGAGAAAAGGGATATACGATGAAAGAGGATGCCGGACGGGGCTATCGCCGCGTGGTTGCATCTCCGCTGCCGCGAAGGATTGTTGAGATTGAGGATGTGCGGCGGCTGTGGGATGAGACCATCGTCATCACCTGCGGCGGCGGAGGAATACCCGTTGTTGAAAACCCCGACGGAACACTGGAGGGTGTGGCGGCAGTAATTGACAAGGACTTTGCCGCAGAGCTTCTTGCCGAACAGGTTGACGCAGACGTTCTGATGATACTGACCGAGGTTGAGAAGGTTGCGCTCAACTGGGGAAAGCCGAATCAGCAGGAGCTGAGCGGTGTCAGCCTTGCCGACGCGGCAAGATATGTTGAGGAGGGGCACTTCGCGCCCGGAAGCATGCTTCCGAAGGTACAGGCATGCATGCGCTTTGTCCGTGCAAATCCGAATAAAAGAGCGATTATCACTTCCCTTGACAAAGTCATTGACGCCATGGAGGGCAAAACCGGCACTGTGATAACCTTTGCATAACCTTCTAACCGACTTTTCTCAATGTATTTTATGAGAAATTGCCGGTTGTGAACGGCTGCGATTGTTCATTTGCCGAAGAAATTGTTTCCGTATTATTGAAGCACGGCAACGGTAATTCTTTGCGGCTTCAATCTTGAAATCAATATATAATCACTCCTCTTTTTTCTCAAAAACAGAATTACCGCAGTTGAAGCTTTATCAACTGCGGTAACTTCTTTTGCAAAGCTGCAATTATTATATTTTGGCAGACAACTGACAAATGAGAAATGTACGGAAAGTCGGTTCGGACAGCTCGTCATGCCGCCGCCGACACAATTTCAAACAGCGGAAAAGGACAGAAAAAACAGCCGAAACCTGTTTATCTTCTGTCAGTTGTATTTTGGCAAAGTTATGCCGTTTGTTCTGAATTCCGTGCATTCAAACTGATAGGAACCGCCTTCGCCTCCGGAGCTGCCCTCGATATAGTATTTCAGACAAACGCCGGTTTCTTTATCAATGCAGTATTCTGCTTTTGCTTTCGTGCCAAGCACACCGTATTCATAGGAAAACCTGTCACAGCTTCTGCCGGCAATGTTTTCACTGCCGTCTTTTTTGAGTGAATCGTCCCATTGCGAATAGGCATTCATATAGCCTAAAAAGATCTGTGTTTGCGCTATGACATCCTCTTCGTTAAAGCTGATGCCTTCGCATAACTCAAAGCCGTTTTCCTCATCTCCGAGATACATATCGTATTTGTCGCCGTTTTTGATATACATCATTTCGGAATCTTCATCTATTTTGATATAATAGCCTTCATTTGTGCGCATCATTTTGACACTGGCGTTTGTATCATCTTCACCCGTTTCGCTTGAAATCATTTTGTAGGTGATGGAATAGTCTCCCTTCAAATGATCATTGATATAGTTCCCCGTGTAGTTGAATGCAGTGTCATCAATGCTGTTGATCGGATTTGACGGGTCTGTTTGCGATGCATCTGTGTTGCTGTTGTTATCTCCCGATGTTTTTTCGCTGTTTCCGCACGCCGCAAAAGAGAGGAGCAGTACCAGAGCCATAATACAAGCAATCGTTTTTTTCATAAAAAATCTCCTTAAATATTTTGATTTTCTGTTTTAAAATTGCTCAAGTCGGTTCCTATGGGGTTGCCTCATTTTTCGGGAAATCATATATTCTTGTTGCGGGGTATCCGGCAATCTGTTTGCCGGAGTGCTTTTTCAGCGGTTTTTGTTTGTGCTCCGATTGGCTGTCCGGGCAATTACATCTCGCTTATTATGTTCATTTCCTTCATCATGTCAATATAAACAAGCAACTCCTTTCTCGAAGAAACATTCAGCTTCGTAAAAATTCTGCGGTTGTGCGTCTTGATTGTGTTGATTGAAAGATAAAGCTCGTTTGCAATGTCCTGCGCCTTATAACCCTTGATATACAGGTCAAAAACACTTCTTTCGGCGGGAGACAGCGTCTTGACATTTTTTAAGAATTCATCGAACATCGGTGTTACATCCGCGCTCGTTTCGGAAATAGCGATTTTTTTGTTTTTTTGTTCCTCGTCCTGCTGCGCAAGAAAATCCATAAGGTCGTTGATTTCAAAGTATCCGTTCTCGTTTTTGGCGTAGGATTTGTTTTTTATCGTATCAAACGCTTTTGTCACGGGCTGCAGATACCGTTTGGAAATGAAAACGGAAACAAGCAGGCTGATGAAAAGGAGCAGGATAATCCCTGCATTGTTAACTTGTTTTGACAAAAAATCGCCCTGAGGATGATTACAAAGCGTGATACTTTCGCTAAAATAATTACGTGAGAACGAAAATCGCATTATTTTTCGGTGTGTGAACTCTGCTCAATATGATAGCATAAAGCATTAACCGAGTCAAGAAAACTCCACTAAATCCGCAGCAGGAGGGAGTTGCTTGCCCGGCAGACATTAACACTCGTTTCACAGTTGTCCGGCCGCGCAGCGGCAAGGCATAAAAATGACTTTATAATTCAAGGGGCTGTCAACAGACAGTCCGACAAAAAAGGCGGCTTAAGCACTTGGCTTAAGCCGCCTTTTGTATTGCGGGAATTGCTCCCGTGTACATTTTTTGCAGATTATCCCTGTCTCATCAAAAAGAAACAACTGACGGCAACCGGCTGATTGCCGACCGCCGCTGGCAGCGTCAGGTTCGCCCCGACTGCTCGTAATTACAGGGTAGGGCGGGGCTCGCTCCCGCCGTGTACGTTTTGCAGATTATCCCTGACCCATCAAACAGCTGCCGGCTTATCTGAACCACTTGATTTTATTGAAGGCGACGGCCGCGATGATGCTGAATACAACGGATAATCCGATGATAATCAAAAATCCCCATTGGCTTTGAGCAAACGGCATACCGGTAATTTTCACATTCATTCCGTATGCGCTGAACAGCATCGTCGGAATTGCCATCACAATTGTTACGATGGCCAGAACTTTCATAACGATGTTCAGATTGTTCGATATAACCGAAGCAAAAGCATCCATCATTCCGCTGAGAATTCCGCTGTATATGTTTGACATTTCGATTGCCTGTTTATTCTCAACAATAACATCCTCAAGCAGCTCCGCATCCTCCGGATATCTCTTGACCAGTTCGGAACGAAGCAGCTTTTCCAGAACGGATTCATTTGAACGCAGCGCAGTTGTGAAATAAACAAGGCTTTTTTCAAGTTTGAGCAGCTCAATCAACTCACGGTTTTTCGTTGACTTATGAAGTTTGTTTTCCACCTCGTCGCTTTTCTTGTCAATATTATGCAGATATTGCATGTAAATAATATCTGTCTGATACAGAATCTGAAGAACAAACCGGGACTTCATCTGGGTATGAAAATCCCTGATGCGGTTATTTTCAAACGCACTTATTATCGGGGATTCTTCACTGCATACGGTTATGATAGCGGAATCAACAATAATTATTGAAAGAGGTATTGTCCGGTATAATTCTTTGTCCTGATGTTCCTCAACAGCCGGAATGTTTACAAGAATCATTTTATAGCCGGTGTCAATGTCAATTCTCGAGCGTTCATCCTCGTCAAGCGCTGCCTGCAGAATATCCTTATCCAACGCGTAATATTCTGCAAGAAATTCCAATTCTTGTTCGGTGGGTGCGATTGCGGAAGCCCAGCAACCGTTTTGAGGAGTGCTGATTTTGCTCAGATGCTTGTCTTCAGAGCAATAGTAGTTTAACATATTTTCATCCTTTCGCAGCACTGTGCCGCGAAAAGCACAGTGCTATTTTTTATTTGTGCAACATCGGGGAACTTCAATACTATGTGCCGGATCCATTAAAGATTTATCCTCCTTTTCCGATAGTTTTTTGCAATGGCTATCACAAAGCTCTCGCCTTAGGCAAGAGTATGTTTTCCCGTGAAAACGGTGTTCGTCCGTTTTAACATTTAGTAATTGTACGCGCATATTGCCGGAGTAATTTCGAAATTTCCGGGTTCACTTGTTCTTCCTTGTTATCATGAACACTTGTAACCGATAATTATTCATCATCTTTAATAAATATCAGATTTGTCTTCACTTTTCTGCATTAAAAACAGATAATATCGCTTTGGTATATGAATTCTCTTATCTTGTTATAACACTATGTATAAAGATAAATCAAGTCTTTTTTCAAACAGAATTCGACACGCACTGATTTTTTTCTGATTATAGCACAGTTTCAGCCCATTATAAAGCGGGCAGCGCCAATTACACAGGCATATTTTTATAATAACGATGTCTCTTCAAACAATTGACCTTTTCGGCATATTCATTATACTCCGCAAACGGCAGAAAACAAAAAGACTTGTTAAAAGACGTTTACGGTCAGTTGCGTGAAAGAAGAACACAGGCATTTACACGATGCCTGTGTTCTTGTTCGGAAGCGGCAGAAGGGTTTGAAATTGTACCGCAGAAACACTGCCGCATTGCTCGCTCAAAGCACCTCGCACTGCTTCTTTTTTGTTCACCTCACCTTGCCGCGGTGAGCTGCAATAATTCTTGTATCATTGTCATGTATTGCTCTCCTCCGATTTGCAGTGCTCCATCAGTTTGTTAAGAGTTCGAATGTAGGAGACAATGCTCGCTTCAATAATGTCGGTGGAAATCCCTTTTGCCGAGAAGGTTTTGTCGTTATATCGGATTATCGTAACAACCTCTCCGAGCGTATCCATTCCTGCCGAAACAGACTGTATAAAATAGTTCTCCAGCACAAACTTAGGCGGCATAACAATCTTGTCTATGGCTTTGTATGATGCATCCACGGGGCCGTTACCGAGAGCAACATCCTCTTTTATTTCGCCGTCTTTTTCAAGAGATATTACGGCAGTTGAAACCTCTGTGTTGCCGGTGTGTACGCGAAAGCTCCTCAGCACATACATATCGCTCGTGACTTCGGGGGAAACTCCGCGGGCGATGGCTTCAATGTCACGCTCGGTAACGTCTTTTTTGCTGCCGCAAAGCTTTTTAAAATCGGAAAAGCAGCGCTCGGCGTTTTCCTGCGACAGCATGATTCCCATGGAAGCGAGTTTTTCGTCAAATGCGTGCCGACCCGAATGCTTTCCCAAAACAATCTGGTTTCCGGGAATGCCTATCGTTTCCGGCAGCATAATTTCATAAGTTTTTCGGTTCGCCAGAACACCGTGCTGATGAATTCCCGACTCATGCGCAAAGGCATTTGTGCCGACGATTGGCTTGTTGAACGGAATTGCCCGACCGATCACGCCGAAAACAGTTTTGCACGCATTGTAAATCTGCGACGTTTCCACACGGGTGCCGAGCGGATAAATATCGGCGCGTGTTTTTATTGCCATAATCACCTCTTCAAGCGGTGCGTTCCCGGCGCGTTCGCCCAGCCCCCCGAGTGTACATTCAACCTGGCACGCTCCGCCGAGCACACCGGCAAGCGTATTTGCCGTTGCAAGCCCGAGATCGTTATGGCAGTGAACGGACAGCTCAATTCCGTCGCATTCCGGAACATCGGCGCGGAGTTTTTCAATAATAGAGCGCATTTCCGAAGGCGAGGTGTACCCGACCGTGTCCGGTATGTTTATCACCGAGGCACCTGCCGCAATTGCGGTTCTGACAACCTCCGCTAAAAATTCCGGCTCGCTGCGTGTAGCATCCTCCGCGGAAAACTCGATGTCTCCGCAAAGCGATTTTGCATATCCGACCATTTCTTCTGTGCGCTCAAGCACCTGTGCTTTGCTCATTTTCAGCTTGTATTGCAAATGCAGGGGTGAGGTCGCGATGAAAACGTGAATTCGCGGTGAAACGGCGCTTTTCAGAGCGCTGTATGCGGCATCTATGTCCGGCCTCGTGCAGCGTGCAAGCGAAGCCACACTGCAGTTTTTTACGGCAGAAGCGATTTTACACACGGACTTAAAATCCTCGGGAGATGATGCAGCAAAGCCCGCCTCAATAATGTCAACATTCAGTGCTTCAAGCTGTTTCGCAACCTCAATTTTTTCCTGAAGGCTCATGCTGCACCCCGGAGCCTGTTCGCCGTCACGCAGCGTTGTGTCAAATACCTTGATGTTTTTACTCATTGCATCCTCCTTCTGACCGATGTACGGTCTGTTCGCGGGATTTTACCGTAAAATAAAAATCGGCTTGCAGCTGTTGCACTGCAAGCCGATGAAAAATCGAAATTTTACGATAAATCATGTGCTCTTTGCAGCCAACGCGCCATTTGACCGTCGTTAAGTAGTACGACAGTCAGTATAAGGATATTCAGGGCTGCAAAACCGATATACACCAAAATTTTCCTCCTCTTTTTGATGTTGCCAACAATATAGCACAGAGATGTTGTCTTGTCAACATCTTTAATGATATTTGTGTATTTTTCAAAAAGTTCATTTTCAGTGTTGACATATCCTCATAGCAGCCGTAATATACATATATATTCAATGAGGTCGGTGTTTATGCTAGAAGACAGATTTGAAACATTTTCTTTGACTATCTCGGACATATGGCGGAGCATGCAAAAAATCAAGGCTCAGGCGATGAAACCGCTGGGGTTGAAAAGCTCCCACTTTATGTGCTTGTTTTTTCTTCAACACGAGAACGGACCGCTGACTGCGGCTGAAATATCCGAGCTGAGCTCTCTTGATAAAGGTTCAGTATCGCGGAGCATAGCTGATCTTATTAAAGCCGGATATGTTTCCTGCACCGAACCGATTGACAAGCGCAAGTACAGAGCCGAATTGCGGCTCACTGAGTCGGGGCAGCAATTATCCGAAAAAATGAACGGAATAGTTGATGAAATTATTCTTAATGCCGGCAGCGGACTTACGGATGAAAACAGAAAAATCCTATATGAGAGTTTGCTGCTGGTTGCTTCAAATCTGCGGGAATATGCAAAAAACAATTGAAAATCGGTTTCAGCACGCAGCATTGATGATTGCCTGTACTCTGCACGATAACCCGCAAAGGGGCAGCATCCCGTATTCGGAAAAAATCAATAACCGCTTTAAAAATTTTCCGTCAATTATTGCATTATATCCGATGTCCTTCATACAAATGCCAACATAAAAAACGCCGCGCAAGGCCTTATTTGCAGCCGTTCGTGATTGATTCAACAACAAAACCCACCTCGTGATGAGATGGGTTTTATTTTATCTGCATGATAAAGTGCAACGGATGATTTATTTACGGTAACTGCCGGAACATTTTTATAATCGCATACAAATTTCCGCAGTGAAAGCTTACCGAAAATCTTTATACTGTCAGCGAATTGCACCATGTCGGCGTCCGGCAGCATAAAATCAAGCAGTTTTAATATTTATTCATACCATTTGTGCTGCCTCGAGCTGTTCTTTTTTTGCGCGGACAGCACGCATTTCTTCAAGCTGCTGAAGAATCATTTCCTTGCGTTTTCCGCTGTAATTGTCAAACAGATAAGAAGCTGAGGCAAGGAAGTTGCCGATGACACCGGCGAGGGTAAAAAAGCGATATATCCCTTTGAGTGTTTGGCTGCTCTGAACAACCTTCACAGCTTTGCCTGCGCCGGAAACGGTGCTTTCCTTGTATTTTATAAAACCGAACGCAATATTGTAGATATTCGCCCTGATGAATGAGTTGATATTGCCGAGAATGCCCTGAGTTGCGGTGATGAGTCCCTCACTCCTGATTGGCTCGCCGTATTCCTTCTCGGAATACCATTCCATATAGTCTGTTGCATCGCCGATAATAACCTTTTTTGAGGCGGAAATTGCATTGTTGGGCATACCCGAAATGCCGATAAGCATGCCGATAATATACCTTCTCTTTCTGATTTTTTCTAAGTTGAAATTGATTCCGAACAGCGCCATAATCCCATAGAAAAAGCCTGTGAAGGCAAAGCTGCCGCTCATAACCGTTCTCGCCGAAAAAACATTTGAAATGAACGGAACGGAGAGAAGGCCGGCGTAAGAAAGCGTTCCGCTGATTGCGTCAATGATTGCCTTCATGCCGTAATCGTTGAATGTATCGTCATAAATATACGGGAGCAGATTATACGATATCTGCCTTATCTGCTCAAAGATGTTTGCAATTTGCGTGACAACAAAGGAGCGGCTGTGAAGAAGAGTTGAAATTGTTTTTTTGTCCCATACAATATTATTTGTTTTTCCTTTTCTTTCCTTAACCTTTATTTTTTCGTTGAGCGTGAAGAACGGCATATACATTGTCACAACGCCCAGAACAGCAAACACAAGGGCAATCAAAAAATAGAGCCACTTCTGCATAACTGGGTCATCGCTTCTGCTGACAATAATCGGGATAATCCAGCCCGGGAGCATTGAACCGAGCGCGGAAGCAAGTGTTGAAACGGTGTAGAAATTCTTTCTGTCTTTTGAGTTTGTTGTCATTCGCAGTGACAGGGAATTCAGCGACAAATCATAAAAACAGTCCACAGTGTTATAGACAGCCTTGAGCACAAGCGCCCATATGAAGTTCTTTACCGGTTCGGAGAAAGGAACAAGAAACAGCATGCACGTGACAAGCGCAAACGGCACGGGAGTAATCATCAGAATACGCTTTGTCGGAGTTCGTTGACCCGGTTTGACAGGCGTATCAATAAGAGCACCCGCCACAGTCGGGCTTATGAAGTTCAGAACAGTGTGTATGTTGGCCATAACAGTCATCTGACTGCTTTTGATGCCCATAAAGTTCCTGAAAAACTTATCCGCGTAAGTGCCGGCACTGTCCTGACACATTGCGTTGCCGAAGATGCCGCCGGCATAGCCAATCTGCTCCCTCACCGTAAAGGACGGATTGTCGGTTATTTTGCTCTTCATTCTGCGGAATTTTTCTGAGATGCTCATTTTTTGCTCCTTTCAACAATGTACGCCGTACAATATATTGACAATCGCCTAGAAAAAACTTACAATATTGATATCACTCAAACCGAAGGAATGTGGTATTATGTCAGGCGGCTTTTACAGAGCGTTTCCCGACGATATTGTCGTTGCCCGTTTCAAGGGCAAACGTCACCGGCCGTTTCCCTCCGAGCATTATCACAACACCCACGAAATATATTACCTTGAAAACGGCAGCCAGACCTACTATATGTACGGCAAAGAATACCGTATTTCCGGCGGAGACATTGTGTTCATCCCGGCCGGAGCGGAGCATCACGCAATCAGAGACGACAGGACGAAAGAGTATTCGCGTGTTCTCGTTGAGGTTCACGATTCATTTATTCCGGAAGAACTCAAGGCGGCAAAGGACAAGTGCTTTGA
Source organism: uncultured Eubacteriales bacterium (assembly GCA_964540415.1). Lineage (GTDB taxonomy): Bacteria > Bacillota > Clostridia > Oscillospirales > Acutalibacteraceae > CAZIMM01. The sequence goes on along the minus strand of CAZIMM010000033.1, from coordinate 8,109 downwards.
GCTTGTTGTGTTTTCGGCTCAGGCGCAGGACAAGCCGGAAATACACAATCTGTTTTTTGCACTCAACGATGAATATTGTCTTTCCGACGAATTCTCCGCCTTCAACATGGCGGGAATACTCGGCTCGATCTTTTCGTTTGCCGTGAGAAAAAGCCTGCCGAAAGACGAAAATCCCGTTGTTCATCCGTCAATACAGACTGCCGTCAAATTCATCGAGGCAAACTATAAAAATGACGTTTCTCTGGAAACTGTTGCTTATGAGTGCGGCTTCAGCAGAGAGCATCTGTCAAGGCTCTTCAAAAAAGAGATGTCCGTTTGCTTTCAGGACTATGTGCTGAGTGTCAAGCTGAAAAACGCGAAAAGGCTGCTGGCGACAACCGAGCTTTCCGTGCTGCAGGTTGCACTGGAATGCGGGTTCAACAACAGCGGATATTTTTCACACATTTTCAAAGAAAACAGTTTGATTTCACCGTCCGAATACAGAAAAGTGAATAATAATATCTGATTATTTTTATCACGCCGCGCAGAGGAAGAATTATTGCTTTTGCTGAGTCGGGCCGTAGTTTGCAGCTCCGCTGTATTTTACGTCATCGGGTGTCGGATAATATTTTTCTTCGTCCGCGTTGCGCTGATAAAGCCTTACATGCTCGCCGCGCGGAGTTATATCCACCACGTCGCAGGCACGGTAATACACGGTGAAATCCGTTCCTCTCACATTTTGCCTGACAGCTTTTGTTTCAATGTCAAAAACGCACTCAAGAACATCGTCTGCTTTTAAATCAAAGCAGACAACATTTTTTATCACAGCTTTTGCTTCATTCCCGTTTATGCGGAAATGCGGCTCGGTCATCCAGTTATAGTTTCTGAAGCCGAATTTGCCGTCTTTTTTGGCAACAATTCTGATTCGGCCTTCATTCGGAATGAATGAACTCAGCTCAAAATCATCGCAGATTTTGTCGCAGGGAACGTTGACGACAAGCGCTCCGTTTTCATTCGTAACAACATTGTCCCAGACCGCTTTCAAAGCGACCGGAGCAGTTCCGACGCAGCAGCCGGCTATTGAGCGGAATCTGTCAAGAGAGATTGAATTCGGTTCGCTTCCTCCCGTGAAGCCGCCGAGCATACGCTTGTCAATGTCGCGGTATGTAATGCCGTTTTCATCCGGTCTTAAATTGTCGCAGACAACATAACCCGAGTATCTTATCTGGTTTTCAACAAGCTGATTGCGTGCAAACATATTCACATCATTCCGGTATTCCGTGTGTCCGTCTTCAATCAGCTCAAGTGCGCAGATTATCATATCGCGGATGCAGCAGGTTTCGCAGTGCTCCTCATTCATCGGGTGCCACTGCGCATATTCGGGAACCCAGCCGAAATCGGAGGAAAGGGAGCGGGTGTAATCATAAATCATCTTTCCTTTTTCCGAGTAGGTACTTTCTCCCGTAACTCTGCCGAGCTTGACAAGCCCGATTGCAAAAAGCATTGCCGAATGAACGTGCCCGAAATATTCCATTTTGTAGTTGAAATATCTTGATGGACCTAGAACATAATTCGCAATGCCCACAGCAAGCTCCAGCGCGGTTTCATCACCCTTGAGCTCATATCTTTTCACAAGAGCCGGCAGCATAATCGCATTTCTGATTGCCGCTTCGCCGCGCCCGGTGTATCTTGACAAATCAAAACCGCCCTGCTCGAGATAAACATCGTTCGGAAATTCAAAAATCGGTTTGGGCTCGGCAGAGTCACCCGACCAGAAGGTTCTGATTTTTCGCTCAATCACAAGCGACCTCATGCCCCGAATAAGCCCGGCGGTTTTTGCCTCGGCTTCTTCATCGTCGGGATATTCTTCGGTAATTCTGTTCAGCGCAGGCAGAATGTACCCCATCTCGTGAAAAGAGGAGTGAATGGTGTGAGTCCACGGATATTTTTCACAGAACCGAAGCCCGTGCTCACCCCACGATTTCATCAGGTGGCGGCGGAGCGACTGCTTCACATCGTCACCGTCCGAAGTGCCGAGCATATCCATCGCGGCACTCAGCCCCTCATACCATGAGCCGACAAGCTCGGCATCGTCAACGCGGCAGTGAGCCGCCTCTGCGGGCTTTTTGTTGGGCAGCAAAAGCCAATAAGGCAGATTGTCGTTCGCCTTATCAACCATATTCGTAATATAATGATGCACAAGCTCTGCGCTTTTCAGCGGGTTATATTGCTCAAACATTCTTTCCTCCCGAAAAATAATCTTAATAATAAATCAAAACAATTATACAATATTATTTGCGAAAATTATATAATTATATTGATATGATTCGCGCATATTTGTAATACATTGATATCCGGTTTCATTGCGCTTCTGCATGCTGTGTCAGAGCAAGTGATTTTTTTCAGAGAGCAGGTTCAAGAACACCGTGCGCACTCGGAATACGGAACGTCACAAATTGTTCTATTCGGAGCAATGTAAATATTCAAAACATAAACCGCAAATTGCTTGAATAGAAATATTTGCCCGTTTGCCGGGTGTCTCCCGGATGAAAAATGAATATTCCCGTTTGCAGGGTGTCACCCGCGTGAAAAATGAATATTCCCGTTTGCCGGGTGTAAGAGGTGAGAACCCCAAAACTCCGGCAGGCGGGATTTTTTATGCTTCGCAAACGGCAAAAACAAAAAAGCCCGCGAAAAGCCCTGTCACAAGGGCTTTTGTAGGCGAGTGGGTGAAAAAAGAACGCAGGCATCGTATCAATGCTTGCGTACTTATGTGTCAGGGTCAGAGGGACAAGATTGCCCCTCTGAAACATAGTCGCGTTGCTCGCTTGGAGCGCTTCGCACTGCTCCTTGTTTCTTCACCTCACCTTGCCGCCTGTTTCTGCCGCAGGCAGCGGCGGCAAGGTTCGCCCGGTACGCTCCGCATGCCTTCTGGTTTGCATGTTGCTCTTATTTAAAACACGGGGTTGCAGAGTAGGGCGGGGGCTTGCTCCCGCCGTGTGCAATTTGATTTCTGCCTTTTCTTTTGATATGTCAAAGTTGAATGTTAAAGTCAATTATTCATTATTCTCAAGCATGAGCAGCAACAATATTTATTATTCATTTAAAAAGGCGCGGAGTATAAATGAATAGTGCAAAAAGAAAAAGCCGCATGTCAGCGACTTTTTCTTTGGCAGAGGACACGAGTTTGATACAACTTTCACCCACCTACCCTTTCGGCGGTTCTTCCGTTTGTCGGGTTCACCCACCTATATTTCACTACAGATTTTCTAAAACTACCGCTTTATCTTCTTAGTAGTGGTCTTATCAAATTCAACTTGTCTAAACTTTGTTTTTGCAATCTGCTTATATACCGGCAGAGTTTTATTAAGCCTTTGAATTTCGGACTCGATAACGCTTTCATAGTCAGTAATATCATAATCGGGGAAAATCTCTGCGGTAATCATGTCGTTCTCTGCGCAGACTATAACTTCCTTAATTGCTTCGATTCCGTGCAAATATTCTTCCAACTCCTCGGGATAAACATTTTTTCCGTTTGCAAGGATTATCAAATTTTTTACTCTGCCTGTAATATACAGATACCCGTTGTCATCAATTCTGCCGATGTCACCGGTTCTGAACCAGTCGCCGTCAAAGGCTTTTTCGTTGGCTTCAGGATTGTTATAGTAGCCCTGCATCACATTGTCACCCTTGACGAGGATTTCGCCCTCGCCGTTCTCGTTGGGGTTATCAATCTTGACATCATTGCAGCAAAGCGGAAATCCTACCGTGCCGCATTTAACTGCTTCATTTCTGTTGGTTGCAACAACAGGACCGCACTCGGTTATGCCGTAACCGTTGACAATTGTTATGCCGAAGCTGCGAAAGCCTTTAATGTATTTGTCGTCAATTCCTGCGCCGCCGGAAACGATGGTCTGAAGCCTACCGCCGAAAGCAGCAAGAACTGATTTGAAAAGCTTGCGGCGGACATCAATGCCTATTGAAAGCAAAAAATCGCTGACTTTGATTAAGGTTTGCAGCGCTTTAGCTTTGCCTTTTTTTTCGGCAGTTTCCCATATACGCTTATACAGCCCTTCAATTACCATCGGAACGAGCGACAGGTGTTCGGGTTTTGCTTTGAGAAAGTCGGAATTGACATTTTTGAGGCTTTTGTTTATGTAGATGTAATGCCCCCAAAAGAGTACGCAAAAAACTCCGGCGACAAGCCCGAAGGTGTGATGAAGCGGCAGGAGCAAAACCGTTCCGTCATCAATTCTCACATTCTGACAGGTGGCAACTGTGTCAGCGGCAAGGTTCTTATGAGAGAGCATAACGCCTTTGGCTGTGCCTGTTGTGCCTGAAGTATAAACAATTGTTGCAAGGCTTTTGGGATTAACAACTTTATCTGAATAGTCAGTAAAGCCATTACTTATCATTTCTCTTCCAGCCGCAATGTACCCTGCGATTTCTTTCATATTAATGGCGGTAACGCCTGTTAAATCAAGCTCACCGACCTCGTCCGAATATGTGTCGGAATAAACAAGAGCAACCACTTTACTGTCGCTGAGCAGATATTGCACATCTTTTGTTGGCAAATCCTTATCAATCGGCACAATGACATTTTCGCCACAGGTGACAGCGAAATGTGTGAGAATCCACTCGTAGCTGTTTTCACCATAAACAGCTATCCGACAATTTCTGTATCCTTGAGAAAAGAGCCACGAGCCCAGTGCTTCAACATCGGATTTGAACTGTATGTATGATACGGTTATATCCTCTTTTTTGTTTTTTGGGTAGATGAAAGCAGGCTTGTTCTTCTGCATTTTGGTGCAAACCTCAAGCATCTCCTTGAGGGTGTTGACTTGTGGGTGGGGGTAGAGAGCATAGTTTTTGTTCATTACATAACCTCTAATTCACAATTTGTAATAGTAAACTGTCCTGACGGGTTATTGCTTTTCGCATCTTTATAAAAGACCGTAAAACATATCTTGCTTACATTACATTTGAAGATCCTGATTATGATATCATTGAAATAGACGAATAAAAAAGAGTGGGATTTATCTGGAAATAAATGTTACATATTGGAACATCGCTATTGATTTTCCTATTCTATAAAATCAGCAGACCTCTGTCATCATAGACAGAAGCTCCACTTGAATCCATATTTTTAACGGCACGGTCGAGAGCCATTACGGTTGCGACTGCGCCGTCAATTTTTTCTGTGGACTTTTCTTTGTCGGGTTTTATGTTGCCTGCCGGGTCTGTACGGATGAAGATGTTGTCCATCATCCACCGAAGAACAGGCTGCCCACCATGGGCGAGTTTTTCCCTCAAGGTCAAACGCATCAGCTCGTTGGTGGGAGGCGACATATCCTTGAAACCCTGCCCGAAAGGAACAACAGTGAAACCGAGGTTTTCAAGGTTTTGCACCATCTGCGTTGCGCCCCATCGGTCGAATGCAATCTCGCGGATATTGTATTTTTCACCGAGCTGTTCGATGAACTTTTCGATGAAACCGTAGTGAACAACGTTGCCCTCGGTGGTATGAAGAAATTCCTGTCGCTCCCAGGTGTCATAAGGTACATGGTCGCGTCGGACGCGCAGGTCAACATTGTCTTCGGGTATCCAGAAGAAAGGCAAAATGTAAAACATATCGTCATCGGCGGTCGGAGGAAATATCAGCACAAAAGCAGTAATGTCAGTGGTTGAGGATAAATCCAAACCGCCGTAGCATTCTCTGCCGACAAGTTTGTCAGGGTTTACGGCAAAGGCGCATTTGTCCCATTTCTCCATCGGCATCCAGCGGACGGATTGCTTCACCCATTGGTTCAAGCGGAGCTGCCTGAAACTGTTTTCCTCCGCAGGGTTTTGCTTTGCGGATTCGCAGGCGGCTTTGACCTTGTCTATGCCGACAGTGATACCTAAAGACGGGTTTGCTTTTTTCCACACCTTCGGGTCAGTCCAGTCATCGCTCTCACTTGCACCGTAAATGACGGGATAAAATGTCGGGTCAACCTTTCTGCCCTCGATGATGTCCAGGGCCTTTTGGTGTGTTTCGTAGCAGATGGAATGCGTGTCCGTTCCTGCTGTTGTAATGAGAAAGTACAGTGGTTGCATACGAGCGTCGCCCGAACCCTTGGTCATAACATCAAACAGCTTTCGGTTCGGCTGTGTGTGAAGCTCATCGAACACAACACCGTGTATGTTAAAGCCGTGCTTCGAGTATGCCTCCGCCGACAGCACCTGGTAAAAGCTGTTTGTCGGCAGATAAATGATGCGCTTGGACGAAGCAAGGATTTTCACACGCTTTGCAAGAGCCGGACACATTTTGACCATATCCGCAGCAACCTCAAAAACGATAGATGCCTGCTGTCTGTCTGCGGCACAGCCGTAAACCTCGGCGCGTTCCTCACCGTCGCCGCAACAAAGAAGAAGCGCAACGGCAGCCGCAAGCTCGGAGTTGTGCGTGGGCAAAAAAGAACGCCCCACCAAATATTGATGAGACGGACTGTCCACTTGAATGCACTGCATACCGTTGTTGCGGATTGGCTCTATTTTGTCTATGTAACGATAATGGCTTCGCGTGTTCGGATTTCGCGGTACACCGTTTCTGTTTTTACGATACAGACCACAAATGGGGCAATCATTAAACGCTGTGAATTTAACATAATATATGGTTTCGCCTGTAGCGCATCGCCCGCATTCAATGCTCTTTTTGCTCCAATCGTTTCTCTGCGTTGACGGAGCTTCAGTCACTGAGTTTTTGATGCCTAAGCTCCACAGCAGCTCACTGACACTGTACGAAAGTGAACGCTCTGTGGATGTATAAACTGCCTGACCTTTCATGCTGTTTACACAGCCGTCGGAGTCCATAAGTCCGCGCAGCAAACTAAGTCGCTGTTCTTTTGAAGCCCTAAGATATATCTTTGGAATTGTCTTATCTCGGTAGCTCTTCAGTAGCACGCTTCGCAGTGCCGGAATTCTGAAAACAAGGCTGTCACCGATATTTTTCCATGCGCTCGAGACCGCACAATGTGGAATGATGTTTTTCAATACTCCGGCAACATCGGAGGTCTTTATCGTAATTTCCGGTTTGACTGCGTTGCCGTTGCCGAGCCAGTAACCCATCAGATACGGTTCTACAGGTAAATCGGCATCCGGCGTTTGAATTGTATCCGATACGGCGATTCGAAAACGAATCACCCCGTCATGTTTCGGCATACGATATATTTCACCGGTTGTCATGGTGTGCTGCTTTCTTTTTCCGTGCGTGTATTCGCCGACCCATTGATGGCGCTCACCCGCATCGATGGTTTGACCGTCCTTGAAGGTTATTCTGTACGCTTGTTCCTCATAATCAACTTTGCTTTTTGCTACAACGTGGCAAATCATACCTCTGTCATCAAACACACTGTCACCGACGCAGATGTCTCCCATTGTTGAAAAACCCGCAGGCGTAGGAATGAGCGTGTCGAGAGCCAACTGCTTGCCCATCTTCTTGGGAATTTCGATGTATGCGGTGTTGAATTGCCGATAGCCGTTAGGCTTGAGTGTTCCGAAAATGTCACGGATTATCTTCTCCTGCCAGTCAATAAGTTCAAACTTTTTGCCCGACCATGTCCCTTTGGTGTGGCTTAAGCATTCAATAAAGCTGACGGCATAATCGGCGGCAGCCTTGTCATACACCGAACTCTTCGACATAAAGGGTGTCGGTGTATATTTTTTCAGTCTTCTGTTGTCAGACGCTTGACGCATCATTTTTCCCAATCCGTCGGTTCAAATTCGATGTTGCTGTCTCCCGCAATCTTGACAGGCCCTGTCGGAGTGATGAGGTACACCTCATTGATAGGGAACACCGAATTCATAATGATTCTGTCGGCACAGCGCAGCGGTGTGTTCCACATCTCTTTTACAGGGGCAATGGTCGCCAAAGTCGCACCGTAATTGCCGCGACAGCTCCAGCTGTTTACATTGGCAAGGCTTGAGGTTTCAACCCCGAGCAGTTCGGAGAAAAGAAGTCCAGGTCTGTTTAGTCGGTAGATTTCGATGCCGTCGGATTCATATCCGTGGGTCATATACCAGCCGTGAGAAAGAGTAACCGAGCCTGCAAAGCCCAAGCCAAGGTCGGTTTGGTAGTCAATATCCGTCTCG
>CAZIMM010000032.1:6935-20895 GCA_964540415.1 uncultured Eubacteriales bacterium | reverse complement strand
GATTTTTGCATATCTCTGCTCCCAGCACAGCTTCCACGGAGGCGCAGTCCTCAATTGTTGCGGCGGGGGAGTGGTCGACACGTTCAAAACCTATTCCGAGGCTGTTGAGTGCGGCATGGGTGTCAAGTTCTTTTTGCGGCCGTTCGGAGTCCGGACGGTTTATTATTATTTCTGCCATAGTTTTTAACCTACCAAATCTTTATTGTCAGAATTTCAAACGGCTTGAGCTGTGCGCTGACGGTTCCGCCAGACACACTGCACTCGGTAAGCTCTTCCTCAAGCATATTGACAACGCTCGCTCTCGAAAACCTGAAGTTCGGGGTGACGGTGAATTCGGTGTTGCCGCCAGAGCTTTCATAGATGCGGAGCACAACTCCGCTGCCGTCCTCGGCAAGCTTGACCGCCTCAACAACCGCTGTCCCGTTTGTTGTTTTAAATAATGGAAGCAAATCGCGTGAAATGTCCGCGCCCTGTGTGTTTTTAACAACGGTAAGCGGCTGGTTCAGCTCATATGCCTTTTGCACCACGCCGCCTGCGACATAGTCACCCTTGTGAGGATACAGGCAGTAGGTAAACTCATGGCAGCCGTAATCGGCGTTTACATCGGGATATGCGGAGCTGCGAAGAAGGTTAATGTCGATATAATCGTCCTTGATGCGGTAGCCGTATTTGCCGTTGTTCAGCACTGCAACGCCGTAATCACGCTGCGATTTGTCAACCCATTTCTGCGCGCAGACTTCATATTGCGCCCAGTCCCATGTCGTGTTTTCGGTTGTTGAGCGCCGGATGCTGCCGAACTGAATTTCACAGTCCGCACCGGTTGAAAGCACGTTGACGGGGAAATCCGTGCGCAGCATTTTGCGCTTTTCGCGCCAGTCAACATTTGTGCGGAAGACGATAACACCGTCCTGTGTGAGTGAAATATGCTGTGTGAGCGTGGAGTTGCCGTATGAAAATGTCTGCTCAAGCACTGCGTTTTCACCCTCGGTGTCTGCGCGGCTTTCGGTGAGCTGCATTGTGTCAAACGGCTGCTCGCGGTAATCAAACTTCATGTCCCACGCGTCACCGCAGTCGTCATAAATCTTGAGCAGATTTGCCCTCGCACCCGGAACAAGCACATCGCGCCCGCTCAAATTGTCAAATATTCTCACAATTTCACCGTTCTTGCCGAAGCAAACGGTGAGCAAGGCGTTGCTCAGCCTTTCAGTGTCGGCGGAGCATTCACCGTCCGGCTCGCGGCTTTCGGAAAGCGCAGCAAAACCGAAGGCGGGTACGGTAATCTTTTTGAAGCCTTTTGTGGTTTTCAGCTGGGTTGTGACTTCAAACGGCAGTGAGTTGAACGCAACGCTCTCTCCGCGGCTGACCGCTCTAGCCGACAGGCAGCCGTAAGCCTCTTTTTTCAGCTTCTTCAGCTCGCCGAGCAGCTTTGAAAACCTTTCTTCCGCCTCTGCGTAAACCCTGTTGATTGACGAGCCGGGAAGAATATCGTGGAACTGATAGAGCAGAAATTCCTCCCAGATCACGTCAAGCTGTTGCTTCGGGTATTCTGCACCTGCAACCGTTGAAGCCCAGGCACAGGCAAACTCTGTTTCACGCAGGGCAAACTCGGCAAGACGGTTGTATCTCTTGATTCTCGACTGCGTGGTGAATGTTCCCTGATGTCTTTCAAGATAAAGCTCACCGAACCAGGTCTTGTACTGCTCTCTGTTTGCGGCAATTCTGTCCAGCATGTCAATTGAAAAGCCCTGACTGCAGGGGATAAGACCGTCAAGCGATTTGATTCTCTTGAGCCCCTCAAGGTGGAAGGTGCTCGGACCGCCTCCGCCGTCGCCGATGCCGAAAAGCATAAGCGCCTCGTTGCAGACTCCGCTGTCAATGTAATTGTTCTCGATTGCCTTGAGAGAACGCGGCATGGCAGGACCGTTGTATGTATTTTCGGGGAGCATATGAACGAGCACCTCTGTGCCGTCAATACCCTTCCAGTTGAAGGTGTGGTGAGGATAGCGGTTATGCTCACTCCACGAAAGCTTTTGGGTCATGAAATAATCGACGCCGCACTTCTTCATGATTTGGGGCAGAGCACCGTTGTAGCCGAAAACGTCGGGTAACCACAGACAGCGCATATCCTTGCCGAATTCCTCGCGGAAAAATCGCTTGCCGTAAAGAAACTGCCTGACAAGCGGCTCACCACCGCTGACGTTTGTGTCCGCCTCAACCCACATCCCGCCCTGGCATTCCCAGCGGTTTTCACGCACACGCTGTTTGATTTTCTCATACAGCCCGGGATAGTCCTCTTTAATCCATTTGTAGAGCTGGGGCTGGCTTGCGCCGAATATGTAATCGGGATACTTGTCCATAAGAGCAACGGCATTCGAAAATGTGCGCGCGCCCTTGCGCCTTGTTTCACGCAGAGGCCACAGCCACGCAAGGTCAATGTGCGCGTGACCGATTGCCGTTACGCTTAAGGACGAATCCCCGCATTTCTGCATCAGTATGTTTTTCAGAATATCGGACGCCTCGCGGTTGAAAGAGGGAGCGGAACAGTCAATCAGATTTGCCGCACTGTAGAGAGCGTGCAGCACCTCATTGCGCCGTGCGCCTGTGTTCAGACAGCGGAAGAAATCATACAAAACATCAAAATCATAATAAAGCTCACGGAGCTTTTCGTCGCAAAACGCAAGGCATGCCTGTGCCAGCTTGCCGCTGTTGCAGTAGCGCCCGAAAAGGTCATTGCAGCCGGCATCTGCCCAGAACGAAACCGAAAACGGCTCACTGACCTCGGAATCAAGCGGATATATTCTCTTGCCGGGCTTTCCGAGAGCGGAGTCAAACGTTGAGCCGACATTGGTCATGCAGCGCAGGGGAGTACCCTCACTGTCAAAAATGCACATTTCGCCGCTGACATCCAGAATGGCAACAACACTTTTGCCCACAGCGCCGGAAGGTATGTCGCCGTCAAACCTGAACCAGGCACAGTCCCAGAGCTCGCCCCACTTGTCGCCGGGAAAAAGCTCAATATACTCGCCGCTTTCGCGCTGTGAAAAAGCAACCGGCTCCTTTGTGACATATGCGCAAACGCGCAGGGGGGCAAACTCCGTGTAAACTCCGTCCTTCAGGACACTGATGACTCTCTCGATTCGCTGCTGCATATATTTTTCGGAATACGGCATGTTTTTTCTCCCTTATTCGTTTATTTAATTCTTGCGGAATTGAGAACTGCAAGCACGCATACACCGGCATCGGCAAACACGGCAAGCCAAATCGGAGCAAGGCCGAAGGCTCCGAGGCAGAGCACGGCAAGCTTGACTCCCGTTGCAAAAACAATGTTTTCCCGAACAACGCGCATTGTTCTTTTGCTTATGCGGATGGCTTCAATGAGTGAACTGAGCTTGCTGCCCGAAAGCACGATGTCTCCGGACTGAATGGCAGCGGATGTGCCGAGTCCCATAGCCGCACCGACATTCGCAGCGGCGAGTACAGGTGCGTCGTTTATTCCGTCGCCGACAAAAACGGTCGTGCCGCAGCTGTCCTTGATTTTTTCAAGCTCATCAAGCTTTTGCCCGGGAAGCAAACGGGCATGCACACTGTCCGCCCCGCAAAGCTCGGCGGCACGCTGCGCGGGAGTGTCTCCGTCACCCGTCAGAATGGCAACCCTTTTGACGCCGAGGCGGCGCAGAGAGTGAACCGTTGAAGCGGCATCCTCTCTCATTTCGCTTTCAACCTCAATGCACCCGGCAGCATTGCCGTTGAGTGCAACATAAACGGAAGCATCGGGAAGAAACGAAACGTCGATGGAATATGCGTCCATGAGCCTCTTTGAGCCGCACAGAACCTTTAAGCCGCCGAATACGACGAGCGAGCCCTTGCCTGGTATTTCCTCAAATGAGGAGCAGCTTTTCTCCAGCTCGTCAATGTCGGGAAAACCCTGCTTACTACTATAAGCAAATATAATAGATTTTGCAATAGGGTGTTCGGAAAATATTTCCGCGGCAGCGGCATTTTTCAGCACATCATCCTCCGAAAAGCCGTCGGCGGGTGTGATGTTAACCACCGTGAAGCGGGAGGTCGTGAGAGTCCCGGTTTTGTCAAACGCCACAGCCCTTGCCTTTTCGAGCATTTCAAGATATATGCCGCCCTTGATGAGAATGCCCTTGCGGGACGCCGCTCCGATGCCGGCAAAGAAGCCGAGAGGAACGGAAAGAACAAGTGCGCACGGGCAGGAGGCAACGAGCACAATCAGCCCTCTGTATATCCATTCACGCGGCTCGTAACCGAAAAGAACCGGAATAACCGCAAGGCACAGAGCAAAGAGCACAACCGCGGGTGTGTAATATTTTGAGAACCTTGTGATTATACGCTGAGCGTTGCCCTTGCGCTCTGCCGCCTCGCTGACCATTTTGATTATGCGCGATGCAGCGGAATCGCCGAAGGTGTTTATGACTTTTCCTCTGAGAACCGTGCCGGCGTTTATCATGCCGCTGAGCAGCTCACTGCCGGGAGCTACTTCAACCGGTATTGATTCACCCGTAATGGCGCACGCGTCCACCGACCCTTCACCCTGCGTCACAACGCAATCAAGCGGTATTCTCTCAAACGGAAGAATGAGAATCTCGTTTCCGACTTCAATATCTTCTGCACGGCATTTTTCACTTGTGCCGTCGGCAAGCAGAAGGTTTGCGGAATCGGGACGTATCTCCGAAAGCACCTCAATGGAACGCCTTGAACGCTTTTCAGCAAGCTTCTCCACAGCCTCTCCGATGCCGAAAAGAACAGCGACGGCAGCCGCCTCCCTGAGCTCACCGATTGCAGATGCCGTCACAACCGAAATTGACATCAGCAGGTTTTCGTCCGCATGAAGGTGAAAGAGATTGCGTATGCCGTTGACCAGAACGGGAAAGCCGGTGAGTAATATTGCAACCACGAGAAGCGCGTTCCTGACTGCTTCGGGAATCGGTTTGATGAAGCTGCACACAAGCATGAGTGCCGACGCACCGATTATGACATATTCAATCGCCGAAAAGCCGTGCACACATTCTTCATTTTCTTCGCATTCACACGCGCAACCGTCTCCGTCGGGGAAAAAGTAGTCCTTTAATGAATGTAAAAAAGCTTTCAAAATATATTACCTCATATCTGAAAAGTTTGCAAATCCTTATAAGGCTCCCATGTGCCTTTTGTGCATTATGTGATTGAGACCCGATGAGAGGATTTCCTGAACGTGCTCGTCGTCGAGAGAATAGCACACTGTTCTGCCGTCCTTCCGTGAACGGACAAGCCCGGCGGCTTTGAGTATTCTCAGTTGGTGCGAAACGGCGCTTTGCTCCATGTCCAGCTTTTCGCAAAGATGAAAAACGCAAAGGTCGTTTTCCAGCAGAGCGTCGAGAATACGAATTCTTGTGCTGTCTCCGAAAACCTTGAACAGCTCAGACAAATCGTAAAGCTCATTGACACTAACAGCGTGTTTTTTTGCGGTCATATTGTTTCCTCCTTGTTCTCGGCAATGAAAAAGCAAGAGAGCTGTTGATGCTTCACTTTTGTCAACGCCAAAAATTTTGATTTTTTGACAACGCCGAATGTCTGCGGAAATTGCATTGACATCTTTCGGATGCATGTCCGAAATTGCATGAACGCATGAACATATGAACAATTATTCATGTCTTTTAACATTATAGCACAAATTTATGCACAGTCAATAGATTCATGAATGTTTTTTCATGCATTTATTTCCCCGTATCATACTTTTTACGCAAGCGTTCGAGCGCTTTCTTTTCAATTCGCGAAACATAGGACCGCGAAATGTCAAGCTGAGTCGCAACCTCTTTTTGGGTGAGCGGTTCTCTGCCGTCCAGACCGTAACGCAGAAAAATAATCGCCCTCTCGCGCTCGTCATGCAGACAATCGAGAAATTCATAAAGCTGTTCGGCTTTCACAGAGATGTCAAGATCGTCGGCAATGGTGTCCTCGGTGCTGATAATGTCGATGAGCGTGAGAGGATTGCCGTCGCTGTCCGTGTCAATGGGCTCACTCAGTGAAATATCGCCGGCAGTTTTGCGCTGACTGCGGAAAAACATCAAAATCTCGTTTTCAATGCATCTTGCGGCATAAGTCGCAAGACGCGTTCCCTTTTCAACATTGAAGGTGTCAACAGCCTTTATCAGTCCGATTGTGCCGATTGAAATCAAATCCTCCTGGTCGCTGCTTTGAGAATAGTATTTTTTAATGATGTGGGCAACAAGACGCAGGTTGTGCTCAATAAGCTGCGTCCTCGCAACGCTGTCCCCCTGCGCCATAAGTTCAAGGTATTCGCGTTCCTTTGTCGGGCTGAGCGGTCGCGGGAACGAGCCGGTGTTGTTCAGATGCAAAACAAAATAAAGCAGGTTTGACAAAACCGATTCAAAAAGCTCAAGCATAATATACCCCCCTGCTGCATTCGGACTTTTTCAAGTATATGAGCGCGGAGGGGGATTATTTCCCGGCTTCTCTTCAAAAAGATACGTTCAATGTCAGAGCAACCGAGAATGTACGCGATGAATATCGACATATATTGCGGCGCTCATTTGTTCACACACAAAATATAGTTATATATGTATTTACCAAAAAATTCCCTAAAAAGTTGCGGCAAAAATGTTGACATTTTACACCATTATGGAGTATAATGTCACCAAAGTGGAGCGAAATGTTAGTGAAAAAGAGAACAAAAGAAAAGGAACAGCAAGAAGGAAGAACGGTATAAGGAGGGGATAACATGGCTTTTCTGGGCTTCAAGGGCAAGTATAACCATACGCTCGACCCGAAATTCAGAATGTTTATCCCTTCCAAATATCGCGAAAAGCTCGGACAGAACTTCACGATTTGCCGTGGAGAAGCTCCCAATCAGTGCCTTTATCTCTATCCCAACGAAACTTGGGAGGAGATTTGCGAAGAACTCAACACAATGTACGGCTCCGAGGAGGCGTACTGGAATCGCAGAATGACCTGTATGTCCGCCGAGGATGTCACAATGGACAGTCAGGGCAGAATCACAATCAGCCAGGAAATGCGCGAATTCGCGGGTCTTACAAGCGAAGTGGTGCTCATCGGTAACCTCAAGCACATGGAGGTCTGGTCACCCGAAGTGTGGGCAAAGACGCTCGAAACGGCAATGAGCAGAGGTGTCGCGTCCACCGCAAAGATTAACTATTAAGATGGAATTTTCACATATACCCGTTTTGTTCACCGAAACAGTTGAAGCATTGAATGTCCGCAAGGGCGGAACCTACGTTGACTGCACTGCAGGCGGCGGAGGTCACAGCGCCGAGATAGCTGCACAAATGGGAGAAACGGGCAGACTCATTGCAATCGACCGTGATCCGGACGCGATTTCGGTTCTCAATGACAGATTTAAAAACGATGAACGTATTACAATCGTTCAGGATAACTTCATAAATATAAAGCAGATTCTTCAAAACTATGCCGCCGGGAGAGCCGACGGTATTCTTGCGGACCTCGGAGTCAGCTCACATCAGCTTGACGATGCAAAAAGAGGTTTTTCTTTTCACAGCGACGCGCCGCTTGACATGCGAATGAGTCAGCAAGGCGTTACGGCGGCGGAATTGGTCAACACGCTTGAAAAAAAAGAACTGCAAAGAATTATTTCAAAATACGGTGAGGAAAGATTTGCCTCAAGAATAGCGGATGCAATAGTTGCCCGCAGGGGCGAAAAGCCGATTGAAACAACCCTTGAACTTGCCGAAATCGTAAAATTCGCAATTCCGGCGGCAACAAGGCGTGAAGGCGGACATCCCGCAAGACGTACATTCCAGGCATTGCGTATAGAGGTCAACGGGGAACTTGATACTCTTGGCACTGCGGTGGATTCAATGTTTGACAGCCTGTCCAAGGGCGGCAGACTGGCGATCATCACTTTTCACTCGTTGGAAGACAGAATTGTCAAACAACGAATGGCGGCGATGTGCGAAAGCTGCACATGCCCGCCGGACTTCCCGGTTTGTGTTTGCGGAAAAACTCCGCGCGGGAAGCTTTGCTTCAAATCAAAACAGGCCTCAGGGCGTGAGCTTGAGGAAAATCCCCGCTCTCGCAGTGCAAGGCTCAGGGCAATAGAAAAAATCAGCGATTGACGGGAGGAAACGAGTTTGGCGGCAAACAGTGCAGCATATGATTTCGAGCGCTTTGATTCGGCGGTAGCCGCTCCGCTCGCAACTCCGGAAACCCGGCGTGTACCCAGACAAAACGTTTATGACCTTCCGAAGGTTAATATAAAGCAGCTTCACAGGGAAATGCGTATGACAAGCCTTAAAGCGGCTCGTTGGTTTTCTCTTGTTGCGGCTGTTGCAATAATTTTGGGCTTTTCAATTAACAGCAGGTCAAGGCTCACGGAGCTGAACAGCAAAATTGTCAAGGCACAGACACAGCTCTCGGAGCTGCGCAGTGAAAACACCAGGCTTGATATGCAGCTCAACTCCAAGGTATCGCTTGACAAGGTTGAGGAATATGCCGTCAACAATCTCGGCATGGTTAAAAGGGACAGATATCAGATAGTGTATTTTGACCTGTCCGAGGGAAACCGTGCGGTAATTCCCGAATGACGCATCAAACGGGAATAACCGAAATGAAGCGGAAATATATTAACACGGGAGCGGTACGTTCCGAGAGTTGAGAAGTATATCGTCAGCTCTCGTTTTTTGCATTTTAAAGGAGGAGTAACCGTGGTTGCAAATGGCGCGGAAAGACAGCGCAGGCCGGCAAACAGACTGATAAAGCGCTCGGCAATTGTCATTGTTATACTGCTGTTTGTGCTTTGCATTGACCTTGTGAGTCTTGCAAAAATACAGCTTGTCAACGGCGAGGAATACAGACAGATTGCAAGCCGCCAGCAGCTCGGCGACAATTCCGTTCAGGCGCTGCGCGGAACGGTTTATGACCGAAACATGAGAGTCCTTGCCCAAAGTGCAACGGCATGGAAGGTTTTTATTGACCCGTCAAATATCGATGACGAAGTTGAAGCTGCAAATGTCGCAAAAGGGCTTTCCAAAATTCTCGGTATTGACGAGCAGAAAATACTTGATAAAACCAAAAAGACAAAATCCGGCTATGAGAAAATCAAAGATAAGCTGGATCTGGAAACCAAAAACAAGGTCAGCGAGTTTGTGAGCACCAATAAATATGGCGACATAATAGGCATTCAGCCGGATGCCAAGCGCTATTATCCCATGAGCTCGCTTGCTTCAACGGTTATCGGCTTCACCGGAACCGACGATATCGGACTCGAGGGTCTGGAAAACAAATATAACAAAGAACTCACAGGCACGGCGGGCAGAATTATCACTGCAAAAAACGGTGCAACCGCAAATATGCCGATTGAATACATCTCTACTTATGACGCAAAGCAGGGCAATTCGCTTGTGCTGACTCTTGACGAAACGATTCAGCGCTATCTTGAGGATGCGCTCGAACAGGCACTTGTTGACACAAGTGCAAACGCAGCTTACGGCGTTGTGATGGATGTTGACACCGGAGCAATACTTGCAATGACAAACCAGCCGGATTATGACCTGAACAGTCCGAACGAGCTGACGGACGGAAGAGTTGTCGAAGCAATCGGCGAAATGGAAAAAACCGATGCCGACGCAGCAGCAAAATTCCTGGGCGAGGCGCGCCAGGCGCAGTGGAGAAACAGAAGCGTCAGCGATACGTATGAACCCGGCTCGGTCTTCAAGGTTATCACTGCTTCGGCAGCGCTTGAGGAGGGTGTTGTGTCAGAGAGCACAACTTATACCTGCACCGGCGTAATACAGATTGCAAACAGACAAATGCATTGCCACAGACGCAGAGGTCACGGTACACAGGACTTTACGCACGGCCTCATGAATTCCTGCAACCCATTTTTCATCACTGTGGGACAAAAGCTCGGCGCAGAGAAGTTCTACAAATATTTTGAGGCTTTCGGCTTCACGGAATCAACCGGAATAGATCTCACCGGTGAAGCGGCACCCGTGGCGAACACAACATATTACACACAGGATAAGCTGGGTATTGTCGAGCTTGCAAGTGAATCCTTCGGTCAGTCCTTCCAGGTGACACCTATTCAGATGATAACCGCTGTGTGCGCCATTGCAAACGGCGGCAAGCTCATGCGTCCGTATATTGTTGACAAACAGCTGGATGAAAACGGCAATATAATTTCAAAAACAGAGCCGTTTGTCCGCCGTCAGGTTATATCTGAATCAACTGCTTCCCGTGTTACGGAAATGATGAAGCAGGTTGTCAGCGCCGGAACCGGCAAGAACGCATATGTCGCGGGCTACAGCATCGCCGGAAAAACCGGAACATCCCAAAAGCTGTCAAAGGAGGGCAACTACTATGTCGCGTCCTTTGTCTGCTTTGCACCGGCGGATGACCCGGAAATTGCAATTCTTATCACGATTGATGAGCCCAAGGGCGAAATAAACGGCGGACAGATTGCAGCTCCCGTTGCGGCTGAGGTTATCGGTGAGTCAATGGTTTATCTCAACATCGAACCGAAGTATTCCGAAAGCGAGCAGCAGCTTGTCGATATCTCGGTACCCGCTCTCACGGGCAAGGATATTGAACAGGCGAAAAAGCTCTGTTCGGACAGCGGACTTTCACTCAAAATTCTCGGCGACGGTGATTCGGTGACGAGGCAAATACCTTCTCTCGGTCAGACTGTGCCGAGCGGCGGCGTGATTGTCGCCTACACAAGCGACGGCGCAACAACAACCGTCACTGTTCCCGATTTCAGCGGCATGACAGTGACAATGGCAAAGAAAACCGCAAACGACCTCGGATTGAATATCAAGCTTTCAGGCAATGCTTTAAGAAGCGGAGACGTGATTTCCTACAAGCAGAGCGTCGAGTCGGGAACAGAGGTTGAATACGGCAGTGTCATCACGGTATACTTTAAGGCATATTCCGGCGTTTCGGATTACACCGGCTGACATCAGTCTTACGAACATACACATTCCCTTCATGAAAGGACAGTTAATTATGAAAGCTTCACAGCTTTTCAGGCTTGCCGGCATAGATTATCCGCTTGCGGAATGCGAAATAAATAATGTCACCGACGATTCCCGCAAGGTGTCGGCGGACAGTGTGTTCGTGTGCATAAGCGGTGCGAACTTTGACGGACATACCGCTGCAGCCTCAGCTGTTGAAAACGGTGCGTCGGTCATTGTTGCAACGCGTGACACAGGTGTCAAAAATCAGATTATCGTTGAGGACACAAGGCAGGCATATTCTCTGCTTTGCGCCGCATATTTCGGCAAACCCTCGGATAAGCTGTGCCTGATCGGTGTCACGGGAACAAACGGAAAAACAACAACCTGTTTTTTGATAAAAAGCCTTCTTGAACATTTCGGCTGCAGAGTCGGGCTGGTCGGAACGGTTAAAAACATGGTCGCCGACGTTGAATATCCGTCCCATCTGACAACTCCCGATCCCTTTGAGCTCCAGGAGCTTTTTGCACGCATGGTTGACGCCGACTGTCAGTTTTGTGTTATGGAGGTGTCCTCACAGGCACTCGCACAGGACAGAGTCAGCGGATGCCGCTTTGAAAGCGCGGTTTTCACAAATCTGACTCAGGACCATCTGGATTATCACGGAACAGCCGAGGAATACGCGAAGGCAAAACAAAAGCTTTTCAGAATCACCAAACGCGCAATCGTCAACATGGACGACCGTGCGTATTCCTTTATGCTTGAAGGCTCAAACTGCGAGTCATTCACTTTTTCAACACATACGGACGACGCGGATTTTACCGCGAAGGACATTCGCTACAAACCCGACGGAGTTGAATATGTGCTTGTGGGCAAGGGCAAAATCGCGCGGGCGCATCTCGGAATACCCGGAGGGTTTTCGGTTTACAATTCCATTGGCGCGGCGGTGTGCGTCGCAAAGCTCGGCTTTCCGTTTGAGGAAACCATCGGTGCGCTTTCTCAGGCAAAGGGCGTTCCGGGCAGAATCGAGGTTGTTCCGACTGATACCGACTACACGGTTATCATTGATTACGCCCATTCTCCCGACGGTTTGCTGAATATTCTGACCTCCGTGAAGGAATTCACACCCGGCAGGGTGTTCGCAGTGTTCGGCTGCGGAGGCAACAGAGACAAAACCAAGCGCCCGAAAATGGGCAGAATCGCGGCGGAAAACGCGGACTATGTAATAGTAACCTCAGACAATCCCAGACACGAGGACCCTGATGCGATTGTTGCGGATGTGCTTGAGGGAACAAAAGGCGCAAAGGTGCCGGTGACCGCGATAACGGACAGAACGCAGGCGATAGCCTTTGCTTTGAGCAAGGCAAAGGCGGGAGACACGGTTCTCCTTGCCGGCAAGGGACACGAAACCTACCAGATTTTTGATGACAAAACAATACATTACGATGAGCGTGAGGTTGTTAAAAAACTGCTGAACGGAGACGAAGGCTGATGCTTCCGATGACTTTTGAGGAAATCTCCGCCGCTCTCGGCGGGAGCTACAGCGAGAATGCACGCTTCACCGGTGTTTGCACAGACTCGCGCAAGATAACGCCGGGCTGTCTGTTTGTCGCCATTGAGGGTGAACGCTTTGATGCACACAGCTTTGTGCCGGATGCCTTCAGGCAAGGCGCGGCGGGTGCACTCTGTCACAAAAAGGTTGACTGTGCCGGCCCCGTCATGCTTGTCGAAAACACGCGCTGCGCTCTGCTGTCGCTCGCAGGATATTACCGGAGAAAGCTCGGAATAAAGGTTGTCGGAGTCACGGGCAGCGTCGGAAAGACAACAACGAAGGAAATGGCATTTGCCGCGCTCTCAACACAGCTCCGCACCGAAAAAACCGGAGGGAATCTCAACAACGAAATCGGCCTGCCGCTGACGCTTCTCGGAATTCCGGAGGGCACGCAGGCAGCTGTGATAGAAATGGGCATGAGCAATTTCGGAGAGATATCAGCACTCACCGCGGCAGCGGCTCCGGATATCGGCATCATCACAAAAATCGGTGTGTCGCACATGGAAAATCTCGGTTCACGTGAAAATATTCTTAAGGCAAAGCTGGAAATCCTGGAGGGCATGCCTCAGGGCGCTCCGCTCATTCTCAACGGCGATGATGACCTGCTTTGCAATGTGAAGCCCGAAAACAATCCTGTGTTTTTCTTTGGAATTGACAACAAGCTTTGCGATTGTATTGCGGAAAACATAGTCAGTGAAAACAACTCAACAAGATTCAACGCAAAAATCAACGGCGAAAGCCTTGAAGTTGAAATACCGACAATCGGCAAGCATAATATTTATAATGCACTTGCAGGGCTCAGCTCCGCATATAACATGGGGCTAAATCTTCAGCAGGCTGCAAGGGGACTTGCAGATTACGAGACGGCGGGAATGCGCCAGAGAATAAGAACCGTCGCAGGCATTACAGTTATTGAGGATTGCTATAACTCCAGCCCGGATTCGGTCAAAGCCGCCGTTTCGGCTCTTATGAGCGTCGGGGCGGAATACAGGGCATTTGTTTTCGGCGACATGCTTGAGCTCGGCGAGCTTTCTCAGTCGGCGCACCGGGAAATGGGTCGGTTGATTGCTCAAAGCGGAGTCGATGCCCTGCTGACCTACGGGGAACTTTCGGAGGAGACGGCTCTTGCCGCCAAGGCAGCAAAGATTCCTCTTTGCAGAAGCTTTAAGGACAAAGCAGAGCTTGCTTCATTCCTTTCAGGCATCATGAAGCCGGGCGCTGCGGTGGTATTTAAGGGCAGCAGAGGTATGAAACTTGAAGATGCATTGCATACGTTTTATGAAATTATCGGTGAATAAGGGGGAAATCAAGTGAATATTTATTTTGCGTTGGCTCTTGCGGCAGTAATTTCCTTTGTCGTGTGCGCTCTTTCCGGATATGTTGTGATTCCATGGCTTAAAAAGCTTAAATTCGGGCAGACTATTCTTGATATAGGTCCCCGATGGCATAAGGATAA
>CAZIMM010000032.1:5581-6925 GCA_964540415.1 uncultured Eubacteriales bacterium | reverse complement strand
CACTCTGGTCGCTGTGATTGCCGTGTTTGTAACGGATAAGGTCATGGGCGGTAACATAATAACCGACGGCACTCTGGTGCCCGCGGCAGCGTTCACAAAAATTGTCGCAGGGCTCGGAATGGCAATTTCGTTCGGAATGATCGGCTTTGCGGACGATTACATCAAGGTTGTGAAAAAGCGCAATCTCGGGCTCACCGTCAAGCAGAAAACAATCTTTCAGCTTCTGGTGTGCATAGCATATCTCGGAAGCCTCGAACTTGCCGGCTGTTCGGCAATGTTTGTGCCGTTTGTAGGCATGGTTGACCTGAATCTTTTCTATTGGGTGTTCGGCATCTGCGTTATTTACGCCGCAATCAACGCCGTGAATTTCACCGACGGCATTGATGGGCTGTGCTCCAGCGTCACCGTAACCACCGCCGCCGCTTTTATTGCCGTTGCATTCATGCGCAACTATATGGGAGCCGGCGTTGTTGCTGCTGCTCTTGCCGGAGGCTGCGCGGGCTTTCTCGTCTGGAACTGGAAGCCGGCAAAGGTGTTCATGGGCGATGTCGGTTCACTGTTTCTCGGCGGAATGGTCGTTGCACTCGCATATGCTGTGGACTGTCCGCTGATTCTTTTGCCTCTCGGTATAATATACGTCATTGAGGGAATGTCGGATGTTATCCAGATCGGATATTTCAAACTCACTCACGGCAAACGTATTTTCAAAATGGCACCGATTCACCATCACTTTGAGATGAGCGGGTGGAAAGAAGTAAAAATTGTCTGCGTATTCACGGCAATCAATATTCTCGGCTGTGTTGCGGGCATCGCGCTCATGTATTACGGCAGGGTGTAAAGCAACTGCCGGAAGCGGTTGCTTCGTCATGAGGGGAATCGCGCTTATGTATTTCTGCAGGGTGATAAGCCCTTGATATTCTTATTCGGAGGTGTAGCAATGCGTACTCTTGACGAGCGCTTTCCGAAGCTGCGCAAGTATCTTGCGGTCGGCGGTTTTGATGTGACGTTTTTTATGCTGGTTATGCTTTTGCTCGGAATAGGGCTGGTCATGCTTTACTCCGCAGGCTATTCCTATGCATATTATAAGTATAATGACGGATCGTATTTCATAAAGAATCAGCTGGTGTTCGCGGCAATCGGAATCACCTCAATGCTGGTGTTTTCAAGAATCAAATATGAGTATTTCAAATATTTATCGGTCATTGTTTTTGCGGCTTCTCTGTTCTTCCTGCTGTTGGTGCTGGTGCTGCCGGCATATAAGGACGGCGTTAAGCGCTGGATTGAAGTCCCGGGTCTCGGAACCTTTCAGCCTTCGGAGATTGCAAAGCTCGGACTGATTTTGTT
>CAZIMM010000032.1:0-5571 GCA_964540415.1 uncultured Eubacteriales bacterium | reverse complement strand
GCGTGGGCAATGGACAAATATCAGATGCTGATAAAAGAAAAGTGGTGGATGATAATTCCGTTTGCCGGCATTCCGATTGTGTTCGCCGGACTTGTTTTCCTTGAAAACCATCTTTCAGGCACAATAATCATGCTTGCACTCGGTGTTATGATGCTGTGGCTCGGCGGCTTCAAATGGTATTGGTTTGCGTGTGCCGGAGTTTTAGTGCTCATTGCCGTGGCAATTGTCGAATTCGGCTCGCTTGACTTCCTGGCTGACTACATGGGCGAAAGAATTGTTGCATGGAAGGACAAATCCTTCGAGCCGAGGGGTGCGCGCTGGCAGATAAATCAATCTCTTTACGCTATCGGCTCGGGCGGACTTCTCGGGCAGGGTCTCGGAGAATCAAAGCAAAAGCACCTTTATGTTTCCGAACCTCAAAACGATTTCATCTTCTCGATTGTCGCAGAGGAACTCGGCTTCATCGGCTGCGTTGTAATAATCATTCTGTTCGCTCTCCTCGTGTGGAGAGGATTTGTAATAGCTTCCCGGTCAAAAACCCGCTTCGGCTGTATGCTGGCAATGGGCCTTGTGTTCCAGATTGGCCTGCAGGTTGCGCTGAATATTGCCGTTGTTACAGACACCGTGCCGAACACCGGCATCTCGCTCCCGTTCTTCAGCTCGGGAGGTACTTCGCTGGTAATGCTGCTTTCGCAAATGGGAATGGTGCTTTCGGTTTCACGATATTCAAACATTAACAAGCTGTAGACAAAAAATAATTGTCAGAATCGGAGGAACAGTATGCCTGATTTGAACGACAAGAAAATTATACTCGCCGCCGGCGGTACGGGCGGTCACATCAATCCTGCACTGGCTGTCGCGGGAGAGCTGCGTGAAGAATACCCCGGAATGCAAATCCTGTTTATCGGCACGGCCGAAAAAATGGAAAGCCGCCTTGTCCCAGAGGCGGGATATGACTTCAAAACAATCAGCATCACTGGCTTTCGCCGTTCCTTCAAACCGGACGCAATAATCAGGAACATAAAAACCGTATTCAAACTGGCTGTTTCTGCCGGTCAGGCAAAAAAGATTATAGAAGATTTTGCACCCGACGCCGTTGTCGGGTTCGGCGGCTATGTCAGCGGACCCGTTGTCAGAACTGCCGCGCGCATGGGCATACCCACCGCGATTCACGAGCAAAACGCATATCCGGGCATTACGAACAAGGCTCTTGCCAAAATTGTAGATGCTGTTATGCTGACAGCTCCGCAGGCGGAAAAATATCTTGAATGCAAAAATCCCTGCACTGTTACCGGGCTGCCGGTCAGAGGAGATATGCTCAAGGCAGACAAGGCAATAAGCCGCTCCGAACTCGGCATTGACGAACGTCCAATGGTGCTTTCAATGGGTGGCAGTCTCGGCGCCGCTCCGATAAACAATGCAATGAAGGAAGTCATTGCGAAAAAGCACGCATCTGCCGAGTGGTATTTTATGCACGCCACCGGAAGCTCCGGAAAGGGTATGGCGGACGAGCTTCGGGGAATGGGCGTTGACCCTTCACGGGAAAGGCACGTTATCATCCGGGAATACATAGATGACATGAGCCGTTGTATGGCTGCCGCCGATGTAGTAATCTGCCGTGCCGGAGCAAGCACACTCAGTGAGCTTCAGGCAATGGGCAAGCCCTCAATTCTCATCCCGTCACCCTATGTTGCGGAAAACCATCAGTACCATAATGCAATGGCGCTTGTTGAAAATGACGCGGCTCTGATAATTGAGGAAAAGGATCTGACATCAGAGCTTCTTATCAAAAAACTTGATGAGTTGCTTTCAAACAAAGCAAAGCTTGCAAAAATCGGCGAAAACGCAAAGAAAATGGCTGTTACGGACGCACAAAAACATATTTGCAGCGTCATAGAACGCATAATGCTCAAATAAGCTCGGCAATCACACATTCCCTCTTCCGGCATAGACTGGTAGGGCAGGGCGATGCTCTGCTTTTATCCGTGACGGAAGGGCGTGTGCTCGATGGAAAAGATAATAGTCGGCGGAAAGAAAAAGCTTGACGGAGAGGTTTCTCTGCAAGGCTCAAAAAACAGTGTTCTGCCGATTTTGGCCGCGACGTTGCTCTCGGACGGGGAGAGTGTTTTGCACAACTCTCCAAGGTTGACAGATGTCGGCGCGGCGATTGATATTCTCAGGCATCTCGGCTGCCGCGTGAATTGCTCGGGGGCAATAACCGTGGACGCCGGAGGCTTCAGCTGTTGCGACATTCCGGAAAACATGATGAACGAAATGCGTTCATCAATCATTTTTCTCGGTTCACTTCTGGGCAGTGCAGGCTGTGCGGAAATATCCATGCCGGGAGGCTGCGATATCGGCTTGCGTCCGATTGACCTTCATCTTGACGCAATGCGAAGGATGGGCGCGGTCTTTGAGGAGCAGGGCGGCAGATTGAAATGTACCTGCCCGGACGGATTGCACGCTGCGTTGATTCCGCTGTCATTTCCCAGTGTCGGAGCAACTGAAAACATAATGCTTGCCGCGGTGCGCGCAAAAGGTACAACAACCGTTGTCAATGCGGCACGCGAGCCCGAAATTATTGATTTGGCAAGCTATCTCAACTCCTGCGGTGCAAAAATATCAGGGGCGGGAGAAGGCACCATAGTTATTGAGGGCGTCAAACGCCTGAAAGCCGCGGAGCATCGGGTGATTTCCGACAGAATCGTTGCCGCAACATATTTGGCGGCGGTGGCCTGCGCGGGAGGAAGGGCACTGCTGAAGGGCTGCATACCGGGTCATCTTGCCGCCGTATCCTCGGTTTTTGAACAAAGCGGCTGTACGCTTCGTGAGGACGGCGAAAATATGCTGATTGAAGCACCGGAAAGGCTCAACAGTGTCGGCATGGTCAGAACAATGCCGTATCCGGGCTTCCCGACAGATGCGCAGGCGGTTGTTATGTCAATGCTGTGCAAGGCTAAAGGCACAAGCTTGATTGTCGAAACCGTGTTTGAGAACCGTTTCAAAACCGCCGGAGAGCTTGCACGCATGGGTGCTTGCATCAAGGTTGAGGGCAGAGTAGCCGTTGTTGAGGGAGTCGATGTGCTGCACGGTGCAAATGTCAGGTCAACCGATTTGCGTGGCGGAGGCGCACTTGTTGCGGCAGCGCTCGGAGCAGAGGGCACAACCGAGATTTATGACATTCATCATATTGACAGAGGCTATGAAAGCCTTGAAAACAATTTATCCGCGCTCGGCGCAAACATCAGAAGGGAGGATTGAGCATGGCAGGCACGGGAAATCCGTATGATTTTGATATGTTTGACTCTGAGAAAAGGAAAAAAAGCTCACCTCTTGAGGATACGCAGGATTTCACTCCGCCAAAGCCAAAGGCCAAACCTGTCAGTCAGGCAAAAAAGCCTGCGGCAAAGCAGGCGGCGAAAAAAAACAAGGCGACACCAAAAAATAAACCGGCAGCAAAGCAGAACGCGGGTGCCGGCACCCGTCAGACCAAAGCACATACGGGCAAAAAAAGCACTGATGCAAAGCGTACATTAAAAAAACCGGCGGGACAGGCTGTGCACCGCTCCGCCTCAACACCGCGGACGGAAACTCCGCAGGCAAAGGCACGCCGGGTTAAGCAGACGGCAATAACCGTTGCTGTTTTCGTCGGAGTCACTGCTGTTGCAGCAGTGCTGATTGTCGTATTGTTTTTCAATGTTTCTGTGATAAGTGTTGACGGCACTTCGGAATACGATGTTGCGGATATTGTAACAGCAAGCGGGATTGAAATAGGCGACAACCTTTTCGCAGTCAAAAAAAGCACTGCGGAGGCAGCGGTGGAAACAGCTCTTCCCTACATCGGAAATGCCACAGTGAAGCGGAAAATCCCAAACGAACTGGTGATTGTTGTTAAACCGACCAAAGCATACTATGCCTTTGCTCTCGCCGGAGAGACTGTCATCACAAACAGTGCGGGTAAGGTTCTTGAAAAAGGCGCTCTGCCGGAAAAAACCGCCGAGTGTGTTATTGTACGCTGTGAGGCGCCCAAATCCACGTCACTCGGGCACAAAATTGCCTTTGAAACCGCGGAACCTTTCACTCTGATTTCAACTTTGTCGGACAAGCTTGAGGCTGCAAAACTGACCGGCATAACATCAATAGACATCACCGATAAGTACAACATTGTTGTGTCATATCAAGGCCGTATCACACTGAGAGTCGGCGATTCGGCAAACATTGCCTCAAAGCTCGCGCTTGCACAAAAGGTTATTGACAGAGAAAACCAGATTGACCCGCAGCAATACGGCACAATAGATTTAACCATAGAGGACGGCAAGGCAACCTTCCGTCCGCAGAAGGCGGAATCATCTCAGGAGGAAACAACGGCTGCCCCCGAAAGCACGACAGGTGACGGCCAGACCGCTGTGACAGACGTCCAAACATCCCAAAACCCCGTTTCCCCGTAACAAAAAAATTGGTTCAGACCCTTTTGTCTGTCCGTAAACCGTCTTCATAACTGCTGAAAACGTCTTTTATATTGTGAATATACGCATAGTCAATGTTAACAAACTGCAAAAAAAATCCGAAGAGGTATTGTATTTTTACGGAAACCGTGATATGATACCTTATATTGGTTTGTTATGTTTATTATTGAATTGTAATAATACTGTTGAAAGGTTTGGTGGATTTAATGGCGTTTGAGATTGACAATGATTTTGAAAGCGTGGTGCAAATCAAAGTTATCGGCGTCGGTGGCGGTGGAGGAAACGCTGTCAACAGAATGATTGTGGCAGGTGTCAGAGGCGTCGAATTTATTTCTATAAACACGGACAAGCAGATGCTCCTTCATTCGCAGGCAACACATAAAATTCAAATCGGCGAAAAGGTCACAAGAGGACAGGGCGCAGGCGGCCGTCCCGAAGTGGGCCAGAAGGCCGCAGAGGAGAGCAGAGAGCTTATTGCCGACGCGCTCAAGGGCACCGACATGGTGTTCATCACAGCTGGCATGGGCGGCGGCACAGGAACAGGCGCAGCTCCCGTTATTGCTCAGATTGCAAAGGATATGGGCATTCTCACCGTCGGCGTTGTGACAAAGCCTTTCAATTTTGAGGGCAAAAAGCGTATGGATCAGGCGGAAGCCGGTATTGCCAGGCTTTCCGAGCACGTGGACAGCCTTGTCATCATTCCGAATGAGAGACTGAAATATGCAAGCGAGCAAAAAATCACCTTGCGCAACGCATTCGAAAAGGCAGACGATGTTCTGCTTCAGGGCGTCAAAAACATATCCGAGCTCATTAAAATCCCCGGCGTTATCAATCTTGACTTCGCGGATGTTCTTTCCGTTATGAAGGATGCGGGACATGCTCACATGGGCATCGGCTATGCAAAGGGCAAGGACAAGCCTGAGCAGGCGGCGGACGCAGCTGTTTCCAGCCCGCTTCTCGAAACAACAATCAAGGGCGCAAGAGGCGTCATCATCAGCATAACCTCATCCCCGGATATAGGACTTGACGACATTGAGGTCACAAACGAAATCATCAAAAATGCAGCGCATCCCGATGCAAACATAATCTGGGGTCTTGTATTTGA
>CAZIMM010000031.1:0-21066 GCA_964540415.1 uncultured Eubacteriales bacterium | reverse complement strand
GCAGTTTTTTGAAGTTGAATTTTTGTCAATGCAAGGAAAAAACCGCAGGAATGCTTACGCATTCCGAGGAGTTTTGACGCGGCATTGGCGGAGACGCGGCTCAAAAAACCGTATGGTGTTCGGCTCTCTCCGCCCTAAGTTATAATTTACGCTGAATAGGACACGGTGAAGCAGTGCGAACGAATGCCGTAATCCATGAACTCCGCACGGAATTTCTGCCCGCTCATCACCTTGCCGCCGACCGACACGCTCTTCACATAACCGACGCTGCCGGATACCGCACCGTCGTGCGAAATAATTTTTATCCAGCTTGAGGGGTCGCCTGTGAGATTGATGCCGTAAAGAGTTTTTGCTCGTTGCTGAACATCCGCCGCGGAATAGACCACAACCGTTTTCCAGCGGGGAGAGCTTCTGTCAACCGAAGAATCAACGCCTCCGGCAAGATAGGGATAGCTCTTGCCTCCCCAGGTGTCAACGGAGCTTGAGGTCTTGCCGGCGGAGGTTGCACAGTAGGTTGCGAGGATTGCCTGATCGTTGTAAGAAAGGTATTTGCCGGCAACCTCAATTGCCGCCGCTTCAATGTTTGTTCCGGTGTAGTTAAATGATTCCCTGTAAGCGTGCTGATCCGCGGCAACGCAGAAATTGTAGTGCTTCGCATAGGAATAAATCGCTATCATCTGCGCCTTGACGGCTTCAATTGATGCCGAGGTATGTGTCGGCCCGATTTCCGCAGCTGATGTACGGCAAAGATATTCAATCAATTCGATTTGTTTTGACCCGTATGTAACTGTTGCGGGAGGATTCGGGTCAACAACAAGCTTTGTGCCGGGATAATAGTGCAGAAGAATCTTTTCGGCATTCCAGCCGAGCTTTGCATATGCAACCGCACCGTCCTGGCTCATGCCCACTCCGTGGCCGTAGCCGTAAACGGTGAAGGTAAGAGTACCCTTGGCGGCGGGTGTGACGGTGCCGTTTTGAGAACTGCCGGAAGGAACGGTTGTCGGAACTGCTGTACTGCTCCCGGTGGTGGGCTTTTTCGTCGTTGTTACGGACGCGCCGATTGAAGAAAGAAGGTCGGCGACAATTTGCCCGTGGGACTTTGTTGTGGTTTGCGCCGCGGGCTTTTTGGTTGTTGTGACCGGTTTCTTGGTTGTTGAAGTTGTTGAGGGCTTTTTCGTTGTTGTCGTCGAGGAGGCAGGTTTAGTTGTTGGGTCCTCTTTTTTTGCGGTCGTCTTGTCGGTCGTGTCTTTTTTCGGAGATGTAATGGGGGCGGCGGTTGTCGCGTTTTCGGCGGCACGCACAGCGGTTGTCAGCGCTATGTCACGGGCTGTTTCCTCTTCAGAAAGGCCCAAATATGCCGCATGAAAATCTTCCTCTCCGGGCGACACCTCACCAAAAGGGTTTATGCTGTCGTCCTCTCCGAGCTCGGTTGCGTTTTCCGCGGAGTTATAGAGTTGGGACGCAGCTTCAATAAACGTGTAGTCCTCATTGTCGAGCTCTGCATAAGCCTGAAACGCCGTTGCCGCGTTTGTTCGCTGGGCGTTTGCATTGTCGACACCTTTGAAAATGAAAAACACAATGCCGGTGATTATCAACGCAAGCAAAAGCCAGAGCAGAACCCAGAGCCCTGCCCGCCTCATTTTTTCGGGGGTTTCGGGAGGCGCTTCGGGCGGTTCGTACAGCGCTCCTCCGATATCGTCCGGTGAGGGCAGGCCGACAATGCATTTGTCGCTTATCATTTCAAAGAGCTTTTCGGCGGCAATGTCAAGAAGCTCGTCCGGTGTTTCGCCTTCCTCTGAGCTTATCTTAATGACTCTTGCCTGACGTGAATCAGCCAGAGCGACATAAATAAAAAACTTCTTTCTGCCGCCGTCTGTTCCGGAAAAGATGTTTGAAATCGCGGCACCCATTCCGTTCTGCTCGTTTGCAATCGCACCTCTTGCCAGTGCCGCGGTATGGTTCTTCGGGCTTTCGGATTCCCTTTTTTCAAAAAAGTCGGTGAAAACCGCACGTTCCGAATTGTCGGGATAAAGCGCGCAGAGGTTTTCCGCCGCCGCCGCTGCCGCGGTCTTTGCAAAATAGACGCGCAGGTCATTGTGCTCGAGAGCGGTGAGCGCTGCCTTTGTTGCTTCGCTTTGTGTCGGCGCAACGTGCTCGCGGTGAGCATGCTTTGCAGCTTCGGAGGTTGCCTGAACAACCGCGCCCGCAGTGGGCTCGAGCTTTTCAATGCCCAGCTCGCGGAAGTAGCCGTAAAGCTCCTCAAGCTGGCTGCCTGTCAATGCCGCATCAGCCGGAATCAGTGCGAAGTGCTGCTTGCCGGACTTGACTGCAAAGCCGGAAAACTTGCCGTCCCTTGTTGCAAACACGCTTGCACCCACGGGTACGGCACACTGGCTTGCAATGTCCGAGGTGGTTGAAGCTCCGTTTTCAGCGCCGCCGTCGGAGGACAGCAAAAGCTGAGAGAGCCTTGCGTTGATTTCTGTTTTGAGGTGCATTGCGCGCATGAGCAGCAGCTTTGTTTTGCAGAATTCACTGCTTTCAACAGCCGTGATTACGATGTCCGCCCGCGCAAAAGCCTCGGAAATTCCGCCGAGCAGCTCCTTTGCACGGAAGCAGGTTTCGCAGTCAAGGTCAACGCCGAAATACTGCCGGAGACCGTCGCTGATTTTTTTTGCGGTTTCCTGCGGTATTCCCTTCCCTCCTTCCAGAATCAGTAGTTTTGCATTCATTCTCTTTCAATCCCTTTCCTTTTATGCGAAAATCAAGTTAATTGTCAGAATCCGAACACCGCCGGCAGAGCAAAAGCAAGAACAGAAACGATAATGCCGGCAATGAGCACGCCCAGCGCAATTGTGGGCAATGAATTTTTGATGCGCATATCCATGAGCGCCGCCACAAGCGCTCCCGTCCAGCCGCCGGTGCCCGGCAGCGGAATTGCAACAAAAACCAACAAACCGAATACACGGTATTTTTTTACGGTTTCGCTCTTTCTCGCAGAGCGTATCTCCAGCTTTGCAATAAGCTTTTTGAAGCCGCGCTTGTCCTTCAAAAACTGAAAAACCTTTCGGATGAACAGCAGGATGAAAGGTATCGGCAGCATATTGCCGATGTAGCAAATGATGAACGACGGAACAAAGGAAAGCCCCAGGAGCTTTGCGGCAATCAATCCCCCTCTGAGTTCCAGAACCGGAAAGAGCGAGATGATGAAAACAATCAGCTCCGGAGGGATACGGTCTTTAAACAGCGTTACAAAAAAATCGGCAAGTGATTCGGTCATAAAGCCCCCTGTTATACGGTGACGGCACAGTCATTTTCGAGAAAGGCGGCAGCCCGTTCGAGAATAGCTCTGTCGTTTTCAAATTTCAGTGTTTCAAGTGCCTTTTCGTAGTTGAGCCAGACATAATCCTCAATTTCCTCGCGCTGGATTTTCGTTTGAGTGTCATTGGTTGAAGCGAGAAAGATTGTAACGGATTTTTCAACTCTGCCCTGAATAGTGTATTCCGAAGTGGAAACAAAATCCGGGATAATTGTGATGTGAATGCCCGTTTCCTCCAGCACCTCGCGCGCTGCGGTTTCCTCCCTCGTTTCGCCCTGCTCGATGTGACCCTTCGGGAAGCCCCAGTTGGCGCTCCTGCGGTTCTTGATCAGCAGGTAACGGGTTTCGCCGTTTATGGCTCTGTAAACCACCGCGCCGCACGAGCTTTCATACAGGCAGTCGGCGGTGTAGCTCCCCGCGCCCTCGCACGGGTCGATGGCTGCTTTGATGTCGTTGATAATATATCTGCTGTTTTTCGGTGCCGCCACGCACAGCCGTTCTCCGTTTTCCCGGGTGATTGCGGCGACAATCCTGCCGTCAAAATTTCTGACCGGATGGTCAATTCCCATCACATAAGCACCGTTGATGCAGGCACCCTTGAATCGCGCAGCGTCTTCAACAGTGCCGTAATTCAGCGTAAAAACGCCGCCGGTGCGCTTGTTCGGCGAGCCGATAGGCTGCGTAATGCGCACTTTCACAAATCTGCCAAGCATATTTTATCTCCCATTTCCGTGTGCCCAAATGATTTTGACTCCGCCCAAAGCAGTGAACAAACCGGCACAAAGTACATACACAAGCATTATAGCTAATAATGACTTAAAAAACAAGACTGTATAAGCTATAAAATGAAAATTTTTAATAAAAAATCTGCCAATTGACAAATAATATCGGTTGTGATAAAGTGTACTTTAGGTAATTTCCACTTATCTTAGCGAAAGGATGTTTTTTGTATGCGTACCGCATATGAAATTGTCGCCGGCAAAGAACCCGGACTTAAATTCCACTTTCTGGTCATTTTTTTGATTTTTCCTTGCGCCGCGATCAGTGATTTTTATTTGCTTGTTTCCCGTTGGAATTTCAGAGATGAATTTTTGCTTTCGAGGATTGACGTGATTTGTGCCCTTGTTTTGCTGTTCCTGTTTTTTATTACGGAAATCGGGCTGAAACGGTATTACCGTTATTCCTTCTTCACAATGCTGATATATTGGTGGGCAACTGTGATTTACAACATCCGTGACATTGTCTATGCAACAAAGTTTGCGCGAATCCGCGAACTTGCCGCAATGAAGCTGCCGCCGTATTATTCAAGGCTGACGCTTCGCTTCTTTTCAACTGCGACCCTCATCATAAGCCTGATTTTCTGCATAGTGATAACCGTTTATTACATCAAAAGGTTCAAATTGTTTGACGAAAAGCTAAAGCACCGCAAAAAGAAGATCAAATATTATAAAATTGACTGGCGGCAAGCCGACTACGAAACCGCCAGCTCAAAGGAAGTTAAGCAGCGCATCGGAGCAAGAATATCACAGCTTATGGAGGACGGCGCAGAAAAGCCGCCTGTCACACCCGCACAGAATGAGGATAAGGCAGACAGCGGAAAAACGAATTAACGCTTTCGCAATTTTTGCTGTGAAGCTTATTGCCACCGTGTTCTAAACAACAAATCGGAGGAATACAATTGGGCAAGCTTTATAATGCATATATCACCTCATATGCCCTCACAAATGAAAGGAACAAGGCGTTTTTTGACTGCGTCGGGGATTTATATTTTACACCCGAGGTTCAGTCGCTTTCACGCTTTGAGCAGCATCTGGATATTGACCGCCTGAGCCATATTACGAGTGTGTCGTACATCAGTTTTCTCGTTTCGCGCAGGCTGAAGCTGGATTACCGCACAGCGGCACGTGGGGCGGTTCTGCACGACCTTTATTATTACGACTGGCGGCTGGCTGAAAGCTGGCACAGGCCGCACGGCTACCTTCACCCGCGTTTTTCGCTTGAAAACGCGCGCGCCCTGTGTGGCGAGCCGGACAAAAAAACGTGCGACATCATCCGCAAGCATATGTGGCCTCTCACTCCCGCCCTGCCGCGATTTGCCGAAAGCTACATCGTGAGCCTTGCGGACAAATACTGCGCGGCGCAGGAACTGATGATATCTTTGCTGCCCTATTACAAAAGAAAGTTTGAAATGAAAAAGAAATGAACATCGTTGTCAAGTATATACTCTTCTTCTTTTTTTACAGTGCCGTCGGCTGGTTCTTTGAATCGCTCTATTGCTCGGTCAGACCGCGCAAATGGGTCAACCGCGGTTTCCTGACAGGGCCGCTATGCCCGATTTACGGCACCGGCGCGGTAGTTCTTGCCGTGTGCCTGTCGCCGATAAAAAATCTGCCGCAAACCGTTGATATCTTCGGGTTTGCGTTCCCTGTTTCCGTGCCGCTCGTGTTTGTTGCGGGTATGGTTCTGTGCGACATTGTGGAGTTCATTACGAGCGTCATAATGGAAAAGCTTTTTCACGCGCGGTGGTGGGACTATTCGGGGAAAAAATTCAACATCCAGGGCAGAATCTGCCTTACACATACGTTCTATTGGGGCATTGCCGCAGTTGCATTCATGTACCTTGTGCATCCTGTGACGGAAAAGCTCGTAAAAAACATTCCCGGTTCTGTCGGCTGGGTGCTGCTCGGGGCAATTCTTGTTGTGTTTGTTTTTGACCTGATCAACGCCGTACGCAGTGCAATGGATGTTAAGGCGTTCATGGACAAGATCCATAAGCTGTCCGACACTGTCTCCGCGGCGAAAACGGAAATTGTGCTCAGGCTTGAGAGCCTGCAGGCGGGGGTCATCCGGCAGAGCGACAGATTCACCTCCTTCATGAGCGGCACGGCGCCTCAGATGGAAAGCTTCCGCGAGCAGCTTGAAAAGCGTCTGCCGTCAAGACTGCGGGAGGACAGCAGCAAGAAAAAAAGCAAAAAAGAAAGTAAGGAAAAAAGAAACCGTCACCTTTCGGGCTATCCCAACCTGACGGCGGCGGCAAAGAAACAGCTTGCCTCGCTTGAGGAGCTGTACAACGAAATCAAAAGGATTTTGCAGGACAATGACGACGAGCGCTATTGAAACGCCCTGCCGGGTATAAACCGGATTTATTACGAAACAACCGGGCTGTGTTCAGGCTGTGAAAGCAGAATTCACCGCGGTGCAGAAATGAGAATCCGCCAAAAATGAATGCGTCCCGAAACGGCAAAAGCCGAATCGGGACGCTGTTGTTTTCAGAAATACATCAGTGAATCAGTAAAGAAACCATGTGAAAAGGTAGTTGCCGATAACTTCCGCAAGCCCTTGCAGGAAAACGAAGATATACACCGGGAAGGGAGCGCGGGAGACAGTGTAGGTGAATGAGTCGGTGCACGCGGCATATTCAACTTCAAGCTCGTTGCTGCCGACTTCCGAGCTTTCGGGGCTGCAAAACCAGAGGTCAAAGCCCTTGTAGGACTCAAGGAGGCAGCCGTCGCTGTCATATGCGTCAAAGGTTTCGGTTGTGCCGTTTGTGTAGGTTATTTTGATCTGAAGGCCCGTGAAATCAAAATACGGTTCGAACGCAATATAATAGTTAGAAAAGTATGGGTCAGGGAAATAGGTGTTGCCTTCAACATACTGGGTGTAGCTGAGCTTGTCGGGCGTTCTGACAATTTCAATGCTCTCGACGGGATTTTCCATTATCGGAAGGGTGTAGCTCAGCCGCACGGTGTTGCCGAAGAAGAAAGTGATTGTGCAGGAGGTGAGAGTCGCGGCGGTTTCCGTTTTGAAGAAGGACAACAACTCATAGTCCTCAAATACAAATGTGCTGCCCAGAGAGAAGCTAATCCGAATTTTGCCATCAAAAAAGACACTTTCATCCCATATCCAGAATTCATCATCGTCATGCGGCTCGCCGCCGCAATCGACATCCCAAAACAGGGTCATGTAAGGATGTGACAAAAACTCGGCGCTTTGAACATTTCCGAGATATTCGATTATGACGCTGAAGGTCATGCTTTTTTCACCGATTTTGTCTCCGTAGAAGGAAAAATAATATGTACCGTTTGCCGAAAGCTGAGCGAATCTTTCGCTTTCACTCGCATTAAAGCCGAGGTCGTTTGTGATGTAATCATCGTCAATTTCATAGTAGTCAAAATAAACATATTCGTCAATCCCGTAGACGGCTCTGATACGGTAGTACCCGGAGTCGGCGGGAACAAACTTATACAGCTTGGAGTCGGAATCGTTTACTGTGACGCTTGTTGTGCCCACGGAAATGGGAAGTGCGGTTGAATAGTCAATGTCCTCTTGCCCGGACTTTGCCGTTGCCGAAATCACAAAGCAGGAGAGAAGAATCGCGGCGCAAAGAACAACGGAAATGAGCTTGCGTGATGCTTTTTCCATTTTTATCCCCCTTTTTATTTTTGAAAAAATAATTTTCTTCGTTATTATACATTACTTGTCCGGCGATGTCAATTGCAAGATTTTTTGGCTTGCGGTGGTTGCCGGATGCCGCTTATTGTGTCATATATCGGGCTGTCGCATTTTGGTTCATAAAGGTTTTTTTCGCCGCGAAAGAATACAAATGAATTCGGAAAAGGCGGAAAAACACATAAAAAAGTAAATCATTATCGAAAATCTTTATAATTTGCATTTAAAATTATTTTTTGCTTTTTTGTCTGTGAAAACGCGGCAGCCCGCTGTTTGCAGACCGCCGCGCACTACAGTATTATGAATTTGCCTCGGGAACAGGCGAAAATGCCTTTCAAAATCCGACGCGCGCCGTGCCGCCTGATTGGTCAGCTTTTGAAGAATGCAAGGAAGGCCTTGTAAGCCATATAAACGTCGAGCTTTGAAACCACCTCATACGGTGCGTGCATTGAAAGAACGGGCACGCCGACATCCACCACGTTCACGTCCAGCGCGGCGATATACTTTGCAACCGTTCCGCCGCCACCCTCGTCAACCTTGCCGAGCTCGCCGATTTGCCAGACCACGTCCGCATCATCGAGAACCGAGCGTATTCTGCCCATGAACTCGGCGGAAGCGTCCGAGGTGCCGCTCTTGCCGCGTGAGCCTGTGTATTTTGTCACCACAACGCCGTGATTGATGAACGAAGCGTTGAGCTTTTCGGAAACCGAAGGGAAGGTCGGGTCAAATGCCGCGTTCACATCCGCGGAAAGGCACTCGCTCCTGCTCAGAGCGTCCCTGACCTCGCTGCCCTGACAGCGTGCAAGGTCCGCGATGAAAAATTCAAGATAGGACGACACAAGGCCTGTGTTGCCCTCGCTGCCGATTTCCTCTTTGTCGGTGAGCACCGTCACCGCGGTGTATTCCGGCTCGCCGCAGTCCACTGCCGCCATAAGGGACGGATAAGCGCAGACTCTGTCGTCATGGCCGTAAGCGCCTATCATGCTACGGTCAAAGCCGATGTCCGCAACGGGGAGCGCGGGAACTGCCTCCAGCTCGGCGCTCAGAAAATCCTCCTCGACAATGCCGTATTTTTTGTTGAGAATGTTCATGATGTTGAGCTTGACAAGCTCGCCGCCGTCGTCATCACCGAGCGGACGGCTGCCGACAAGGATGTTCAGCTCCTCACCCTTGATGCCCTCCTCGAGAGTGCGCTTCATCTGCTCTTTTGCAAGGTGCGGGAGCAGGTCTGTGACAACAAACTTCGGGTCATTCTTCTCCTCGCCGATGTTCACGTTAACACGCGAGCCGTCCTTGAGCACGACAACGCCGTGCAGAGCGAGCGGAATTGTCACCCACTGGTATTTTTTGATTCCGCCGTAATAATGAGTCTTGAAGAAAGCCTCCTCGCTGTCCTCGTATAGCGGGTTGGGCTTGAGGTCGAGCCTCGGGGAGTCAATATGCGATGCCGCAATGCGGACTCCGTCACACACCGGCCTTGCACCGAAAACGGCAAGAATAATCGCCTTGTTGCGATTCACACGGTAAACCTTGTCGCCCGGGGCATAGTGCCGGGTTTTGTCAAACTCAACAAAGCCCCTTTCCTCGGCAAGCTCACGGGCAAACTCCGTTGCCTCGCGCTCCGTTTTGCAGGAGCTCATGAAGAGCTTGTAGCCCTCGCAGAAGGCATCTGCCGCTTTCAGCTCCTCGGCGCTTATCCTCTGTGCCGCGTGCTCGTTCTTTTTGAAAAGCTTTTCTTTCAGACTGTCGGTTTTCATATTGTTTTCGTCCCTTCGTGAATTGGTTTTAATTTATCATTCCCAAAAGTTTTGCCGCGCTTCTGTTTCCGGGCTGTTTTTCACTGTGAGCCCGATTGAAGCGACAGAAATTTTTCAAAAATTTTGTCGGTCTCTTCTTCAACCGAAAACGGAGGATAATTCCTGACAACAACGTCCGCCTCTGCAAGATATTCGCTCTCGTCCGGCTGAGCATTTATCCGCTCGGCTGCCTTTTCACGGCTCAAGCCGTCGCGCGCAACGATTCTTTCAAAGCGTACCTTCTCGGGTGCGGTCACAACGGCAACAAAATCACAAAGCGACTTCGCATCGCTTTGCAAAAGGAGAGCTGCGTCAATCACGCACGCTTTTGTGCCGTCCGATTCATATTGCCCGAGCTTTTCGGCGATGAGCGCGGTTATAGCGGGATGCGTGATGCTTTTGAGCAGACGATTTTTTTCGGGTGATGAGAAGGCATCGGCGGCAAGAGCCGCGCGGTCAAGACTGCCGTCCGGCAAAAGGATTTTTTCGCCGAACGCCGCCGAAAGCTCTTTGAGCGCGGGCGACCCGGGCAGCACAATTTCGCGCGCAACCGAGTCCGCGTCTATCACGGCAAAGCCGTACTTTGTGCCGAGCAAGGCGGACACCGTGCTTTTTCCGGCTCCGGTCTGCCCTGTCAGACCGATAACTGTCATTTGTTTCACCTCTTGAGCTGTGACTTTAATTTTCGGCTGCCCGAACGGAGAGCGGCAAGCGGCTGCTTTTCGCAGCACAGCCTTGTTGATTTTATATGTAAAAAACAAATCTGTCGGAACAGTCCGGATTCCCCGAGAAGTGTCGGTCTGATTAAGCCGCACGTCACCTGAGAACTCCGATTACAACTGCTTTATTCCGCAGGGAAGCCGCAGGCAAAGCCGGTGTATTCATTCAAAAACCATTCGGCGTTTTTGTTCATGAGCAGAGATACCGCGCCATGTGCGAAGGACGCGGTCACTGTCAGATTCCCGAAATAATCATCGGCTATGAAGCAGCGTATGAGCAGCTTGTGCGGTTCAATCCACGCCGCGGTATTCAGGCACCTGTAGCCCCTGCCGAGCGGTGTGCCGATTTGCCTGCCGTAATAGTGCGTTTCGGGAAATGTCGTTTCAACAACGCATCCCAGCCCGAACTCAAGGCGCTTTTCTCCGCGCGGAGTGAGATAAACTGCCGCGCCCCTGCGGGAATCCGGGTCAAGCTCAAAGCGAATCCGGGAAATTTCCGCCGGATTATCATCCGTGAAGAAGGTTACACCGTTGATTTTTTCTGCGGTTTGAGTGCTTATTTCTCCCGGCTGAGCGGCAATTTCAAGGCTCGCAAGCTTTTTTTCGAGTGCACGGTCGTCTTCCGCGCTGCCGGGTTCAAAAGCGTCGGGAGCGTCGATGATTTCATCCCAGAGCGCGTCGAAAATCGCGGCGCGTGAGGCAACTCCTCCCTGAGTGTCGGCAGTGCAGACAAACAAAAGGTTTTTGTCCGGCACACACACGGCGAGCTGATTCCCCATTCCGAGGAACGAGAACGAGCCGTCACGGGTGAGCCATATCTGATAGCCGTAGCCGAGGCCCTTGTAGCCGCAGTTCTGAAGCGGCTGTGTTTCGTTTGAAATCTGAAATGAGGTTGCCGCTTCCACATAGTCACGCGGTATCAGCTGC
This sequence comes from uncultured Eubacteriales bacterium, assembly GCA_964540415.1. Taxonomy (GTDB): domain Bacteria; phylum Bacillota; class Clostridia; order Oscillospirales; family Acutalibacteraceae; genus CAZIMM01. Next base: position 9,859 of record CAZIMM010000031.1, on the reverse strand, counting down.
CTGCCGCCGTGTGCGCCGCCGTCAAGAAAGAGCTGTGCAAAGGCGGCAAGCTCGCGCGTTGTGCAAAGAACTCCGGAGCCGCCCCAGGCATAGCCGTCACAGCCCCTTACGCAGTCCGGCACACGGGAAAAACCGATGTACCGCAGCACCTTTTCATACAGATATTCTATGAAGCTTTTTCCGGTTATCCGCTCGACGAGCACACCGAGAAGGTGACTCGCGGCGGTATCGTAGCTGAAGATTGTTCCGGGCAGGTGGCTCGGAGTCATCGCAAAAAATGACGCAACCCAGTCGGCTGTTTTGTCAGAATATGAGTTGCAGCTGTTCGGCGTTGCCATCATCAGCAAATCGCGCACGGTGGTCAGACGGTGGTAGGGATGCATATTTTCCGGAAGCTTGTCGGGGAAGAAGGTGTAAACCCTGTCGTCAAGCGAAAGTTCGCCCTCGCCGCACAGCACTCCGGCAGCGGCGGAGACAAAGGTTTTGCTCACCGAATACATTCGGTGAATGCTGTTTTCCGAGAACGGCTTCCAATAGCCCTCCGCAGCGGTTTTCCCGTTGCGCAGCAGCATGAAGCTGTGCATATTCAACCTGTTTTTTTCAAGACGCTCCGCAAATTTTAGAATACATCCGGAGTTGACTGCGGATGACGGATCAATGCTTTTTGCAGGGCTCACGGCAGTGTTCCCCTTTCAGTCCGTGATTTTTGACACGAGATGTTTTGCGGCTGCAAACATCAGCTTTGTCGCGTCCTCAAGCAGCTCGTCGGGGAAAAGCGCGGTGAAATTGTCTGCTTCAAGGGTGAAGTCGCCGGAATAATCAATTTCTTTGAGCGCCGCTGTGATTGCGTCCCAGTCCAGCTTGCCGAGGTAGGGCATAACGTGCCGGTCGGTGATAAAATCATTGTCGTGAACGTGAAGGGCGGTGAGCCTGCTGTGACCCAGATCTCTGATCATTCCCTGCGCTGTTTCGCCCACAAGACCTGCGTGGCCGATATCAAGGCAGACGGTGAAATAAGCGGGGTCGAGCGCGTCCGCGTATTCGGCAAGCTCCTTGCCTGTGCTGCAAACGCTTTTGCATATACGCTTTGCAACCGGGTCATAGCCGAACATATTTTCCAGCGCGACCTTGACATTGTACTGCTTGCAGTAGGGTGCGAGGGAGTTGTAAAGCTCCAGATTGTTCTCCTTCATGTTTTCCGGGTAAACCGAAGGATGGACAATAATCGTCTGTGCACCGAGAATGCCCGCCGCCTCAATGCTGAGGATAAGCTCCGGCAGAATCGTACGGTTGTACTCGTCGTCTCCTGCTCTGAAAGACGGGAACGGTGCGTGAGCCTGGTTGAAGCAAACGCCGTTATCCTCCGCGGTTTTGCGAAGGGAGAGCAGATATTTTTCATAGTCCGCCGCTTTGAGCGGATGATCGGTGTTTTTGTTGAGGAAAAACATGGAATAGTCAACCGCGTCGAATCCGGAGCGAGCAATGATCTCCACCGCCCGATGATCTCCGAGCCTGTTTGCGAGAACATCGGTTTGAGTTGAAATTTTCATACAATAGCCCCTTTCATAATCATTGCTCTATATTAAACCACATCGCGGCTCCAAAATCAACAAAAAAGCAATGGAAATACATATTTTAAGAAACTGGGTGCCGGCGGGGGCTGCTGTATTCAACTCCCGGCACGCTGGGCATGCACCCGAAGCATTTTTGCCCGCTTTATCCTCTCGGCACCCGGAACCTCCCCGGAGTACACATTTTTCCGAGCATAAAAAACTTGACTACCGCCTTAAACAGTGATATTATATACAGTGATTTTGTATAATCAATATCGGAACGAGTGCGTTCCGGCCGAAACGCGAGGTAAGCAATTATGTTTGAAAAGGCAGATAAGCAATATGACTTTCTGCAAAGTGAAAAAGAGGTTGTGGAGTTCTGGAAGGAAAACCACATTTTTGAGCGGAGCGTAAAAAAGAACGAGGGCAAACCGGAATTCACTTTTTATGACGGCCCGCCCACGGCAAACGGCGTTCCGCACGTCGGTCACATTCTCTCCCGCTCCATCAAGGACCTTATCCCGAGATACCGCACAATGAAGGGATATCACGTTGAGCGCAAGGCGGGGTGGGACACTCACGGCCTGCCCGTTGAGCTTGAGGTTGAAAAGGAGCTCGGCTTCTCCGGAAAACCCGACATCGAAAAATACGGCATAGTTCCGTTCATCGACAAATGCCGTAAAAGCGTGTGGAAATACAAGACTCTGTGGGAGGATATGAGTGCGAAAATCGGCTTCTGGGCTGATTTTGACAAGCCCTATATCACCTACGACAACAACTACATTGAATCCGTCTGGTGGGCATTCAAGCAGCTCGATTCAAAAGAGCTGCTCTATCAGGGGCACAAGGTTGTGCCTTACTGCCCGCGGTGCGGCACAGCGCTTTCCTCTCATGAGGTTGCGCAGGGCTACAAAACCATAAAGACCAAATCCGTCTACGTCAAGTTCAAAGTCATCGGGGAGGACAACACCTATTTCCTTGCATGGACAACGACTCCCTGGACGCTTCCCTCCAACGCCGTCGTCTGTGTCAATCCCGAGGCGGAATATGTCAAGGTGAAGCTTGCTGACAGCTTCTTTTATCTTGCGAAGGCTCTGCTCGACGAGGTTCTCGGCAGCGAAGCATATGAAATTGTCGAAGAATATGTCGGCACTCAGCTCGAGGGCAAAAAATATGAGCCGCTGTTTGACTTTGTGAAGGATAAGTATCTCGACAAGGCGTGGTTTGTCACCTGCGACAGCTATGTAACGCTCGACAGCGGCACGGGAATTGTCCACATCGCCCCGGCTTTCGGCGCGGACGATTCACTTGTCGGCAGAAGATACAAGCTTCCGTTCATTCAGCTCGCAGACGCGAGGGGCTGCTTCCCCGAGGGCTGCGGAAAATACACCGGCCGTTTTGTTATGGATTGTGACCCGGACATTATCGCCGAATTGCGTGAGCGCGGCTCGCTGCTCAAGCCGAAGGTTATCGAGCATGAATACCCGCACTGCTGGCGCTGCGACAGCCCGCTGATTTACCTTGCGAAGGAATCATGGTTCATCGCCATGAGCAGCCTGCGCGACGACCTTGTTGCAAACAACCGCACCGTCAATTGGCTGCCCGAAAACTTCAAGGAAGGCAGAATGGGCAACTTTGTCGGCAATGTTATCGACTGGGCAATTTCGCGCGACAGATATTGGGGAACTCCGCTGCCCGTGTGGGTGTGCGACAAGTGCTCAAAGCATCACGTCATCGGAAGCCGCCAGGAGCTTTCCGACCTCACCGGCGCACCGGCAGACATTGATTTGCACAAGCCGTCCGTTGACCCGCTGACCTACACCTGCGAGTGCGGCGGCACAATGAAGCGCACTCCGGAGGTTATTGACTGTTGGTTTGATTCCGGTGCAATGCCGTTTGCGCAGCACCATTATCCGTTTGAAAACAAGGATCTGTTTGAAAAGCAGTTCCCTGCCGACTTCATCAGCGAGGGCTCTGACCAGTCGCGCGGCTGGTTCTATTCCCTGCAGGCGATTTCCACAGCGATTTTCGGCAAGTCTCCTTACAAAACCTGCCTTGCTCTCGGCCTTGTCAACGACAAGGACGGCCACAAGATGTCCAAGCACAAGGGCAACGTTGTTGACCCGTGGGAGATCATTCAGAACCACGGCGCGGACGCTATCCGCTGGTTCTTCTACATTGCTTCCGCCCCCTGGATTTCAACAAACTTTGACGGCACGGCAATTTCGGAGCATCAGAACAGATTCATGGGCACACTGTGGAACTCGTTCAGCTTCTACAAGCTCTATGCCGACATAAACAGCTTCAACGGCGCTGAGCACAGCCTTGCGGACTGCAAGCTGACAATGATGGACAAATGGATTCTCGGTGCGCTGAACACACTTGTTGCAAAGGTTGACGACAACCTTGAAAACTACCATATCACCGAAGGCGCACGCGACATTTCGGCGTTTGTGGACATCATGTCAAACTGGTATGTCCGCCGCTGCCGCCGCCGCTTCTGGGGCACGGAAATGACGGAGGATTCGCTCGCCGCGTTCACAACACTCTACACGGTGCTCGAAACCCTTGTGCGTCTTTCCGCTCCGTTCACCCCGTTCATCACCGAAACAATTTATCAGCATCTTGTCCGCAAGAACAATCCGGATGCCCCCGAAAGCGTGCATCTGTGCGATTTCCCCGTGTGCGACAGCAGCTTCATCGACGAGGAACTGGAAACCGACATGCAGTTGGTTTATGACAGCGTGAGCCTTGCCCGCAACGCGCGCAATCTCGCAAACCTCAAAATCCGCCAGCCGCTGAGCAAGCTGATGATTTGTGTGGACGGTGACGCGCACTTCAATGACGAAATGCTTTCCATCATCGCCGAGGAGCTTCACGTAGACAAGGCGGTGCAGATAAGCGACGCGAAGGAATACGTCACGCACACTCTCAAGCCGCAGCTGAAAACCCTCGGCGCAAAATACAGAAGCGCTCTCGGCTCAATCCGCGAATACCTTCCCGCAGCGGACGGTGACGCGATTCTTGCCGATATCGAGCGTGACGGAGTGCACAAAGTTACTCTCAACGGCGTTGAAATTGAACTGACGCTTGACGATTTGCTCGTCAGCTCCGCAAACCGCGAGGGCTTTGTCAGCGACAGCTACGGCGGAGTCACAGTTATCATCGACACCGTTGTCACTCCGGAGCTGTTTGCAAGAGGCTGCCTGAGAGAGTTCATTTCAAAAATCCAGAACCTGCGCAAGTCCTCCGGCTTTGAAGTTACCGACAGAATCGACCTCACATATTCCGGGGATGACAGCTTCGCGCAAATCATCGAAAGCAATAAGGAAACCGTCACAGGCGAGCTGCTGCTCAACAGCCTCACCCGCCGCGAAAACAACGGTGAAGCACTTGACATCAACGGCATTTCCGTCAGCGTTGTCATAAAAAAGAGCAACTGAAAAGCTCATAACGTCCCGAATGAAAATTTCGGGCATTGAGATAAAGCACACAAAAAAATTAAAGGAGATGACCGCATGGACCCTATCAAAGTTGATTTTTCCGGAAAAGATTCCGGCAAGAAAGCGATTGTCATTCCGCCGGAAAGAGCCGGACTAAAAATTGTTATAAATCTTATCGGCACACTCGTCGCCGCGCTCGTCGGGTATTATTTTATGCTGCCCGCGTTCAACATCAAGGCAATCGAAATGTATATTTATTTCGGCCTTATTCTCGCCGCCTACTGTGTTATGGCTTTCATAACCTCGGGCGCCGTGAAGTCGCCGGAGTATTCACCCTATGCCCGCCGCAGGTCAACCGTGCCGATTGCAATTGCGTTGGTTGTTCTGGTTTTCCTCGGCATCGGCTATGCTGTGTCGAGCGTGTTCTTCCGCGCAAAGAGCTACAGCGAAATCATCGACGTTGAAACCGCGAACTTTGCGGAGGACATCAGCGAAGCGGACTTCTCGAGCGTTCCCCTGCTGGACAATACCGCCGCTTCAACCCTTGCCACAAGAGCACTCAGTGACCTTGCCGACGAGGGCCTCGTTTCGCAGTTCACCGTCTATCCGACATACACGCAGATTAACCTGCAGAACCGCCCCGTCCGTGTTGCCACGCTGCAATACGCGAACATCATCAAGTGGTTCACAAACCGCAGCAAGGGTCTCCCCGCCTACCTTGTCATTGACATGACAACGCAGAAGGTTGACCTTGTGAAGTTCCCGACGGACGCAGGAATGATTTTTTCCAACGCCGACCATTTCGGACATCTTCTCAAGCGCCATCTCCGTTTCAACTATAAGACTTATCTCTTCGGCGAAGCAGTTTTTGAGGTTGACGAGAACAACAACGCCTTCTGGATTGCTCCCAGGCTCGACAAAACAATCGGTCTGTTCGGAGGCACGGATGTCATCGGCGCGGTGCTTGTCAATCCCTCCACGGGCGAGTGCAAAGACTATTCAATTGAGAAAATCAGAACAGACCCCGACCTTGCCTGGATTGACAGAGTTTTCTCCTCAGACCTCCTTGTTGAGCAGTATAACTACTACGGAAAGTACAAGGGCGGCTTCTGGAACTCGGTTCTCGGGCAGAAGGACGTTTTTGTAACCACCGAGGGCTACAATTATCTTGCGCTCAACGATGATGTTTACATGTACACCGGCATCACATCCATAACAAGCGACGAATCCATCACCGGCTTCACGCTGATCAACCAGAGGACGAAGGAAGCAAAGTTCTACCGTGTGTCCGGAGCAAAGGAAAACTCCGCGAAGGACTCCGCACAGGGCCTTGTTCAGCAGTTTGAATATCAGGCGACCTTCCCGCTGCTGCTCAACATCAGCGATCAGCCGACTTATTTCATGGCGCTCAAGGATAAGTCCGAGCTTGTCAAAATGTATGCGATGATTAACGTCGGGCAGTACACCATCGGTGCAACGGGCACAACGCTCAAGGAATGCCTTGAAAACTATATTGAAGTGCTCGCACAAAACGGCATTAAGTCGGACATCGACCCCGATGACGTAATCTCCGGCGAAAACGTTCCCTCCGACACTCCTATGCCCGACGTTGTCACGAAGACGGTTGCCGGCACTCTTGAGGACATCCGCACCGCCGTTATTGACGGCGACAGCTATTATTATTTCAAGCTCACCGGATCGGATGTTTATTATTCGGTCAAGGCAGCCGACGCTCCCGAAATCATTGTTGCGAATGTCGGCGGCAAGATTACCGTTGAATTCAGCAACGAGAGCGGAAAAATCATTGAGACATCAAAAGTTACTCTCGGCTGACGGCAGCCGAACCCGAACTGATTAAGACGGGGCGGAGTTTTCCGCCCCGCACCGATAAAAATCTGAATCTTTTGCAAAGGACTGGGACAATGTCAGGACACAACAAATGGAGCACCATCAAACGCAAAAAAGAAAAAACGGATTCGCAGCGCGCGAAAATTTTCACAAAAATCGGCCGTGAAATCGGTATTGCCGTTCGTGAGGGCGGCGGTGCGGACCCGTCGTCAAACTCAAAGCTCAAAGACGCCATCGCAAAGGCGAAGGCAAACAACGTGCCCAATGAAAACATTGAGCGCATCATCAAAAAAGCCTCCGGCGGCGGCGACGGCTCGAACTATGAGTCGATTGTTTACGAGGGCTACGGTCCGTGCGGCATTGCGGTTATCGTTGAAACTCTCACAGACAACCGCAACAGAACAGCGGGCGATATGCGCCACTATTTTGACAAATACGGCGGCAACATGGGGCAGACCGGCTGTGTCTCCTTCATGTTCAACAGGCAGGGCGTAATCCTCATTGAATCCGAGGGAGTGGACGAGGAAAAGCTCATGGACGCGGCTCTCGAAGCGGGTGCTTCCGATTTCCTCAGTGAGGATGAGGAGGTATTCGACGTGCGTACTGAGCCGAATGACCTCGGCGCGGTGCGTGACGCTCTTGAGGAAGCCGGCTACAGCTACGTTTCCGCAGAGGTTGAGTATATTCCGACAACTCTCACTTCACTGACCGATGAGGAAGATATCAAAAACATGAGCAAGATGCTCGAGATGTTCGAGGACAACGACGATGTCCAGGATGTCTGGCACAACTGGGAAAATGCGGATGAATATATTTAACAATTGACACACCGTCAATTGTTGTAGTATAATTATCAATACCATAGGTCTGAATATGAAAGGGGTAAACATATGTCAATTTCAAAGAAGCTCACAGCAATTCTTCTCGCCTGCGCAATGCTCTTTGCTTTTGCAGCCTGCGGCTCCGAGCCTGCAAGCACCGACCCTACCGACGACAGCACAACAGCCGAGGGTGAAACCACTCTCGAAGCTCTGACCACCGCGGCGGACACAACAACCACCGCAGCAGCCGACGCAACAACTGCCGAAGGCGAGACCACAACTGTGTCACCGGACGCAACAACGGTTGAAGGCGAGACCACAACAGCGGCAGTGGTTAAGCTCCCGCAGACAAAGCAGGAAATCCTTGATGCTTACACCGTTGTTATGAACAAGGCGAAATCCGAGAAACCGGCATATAACAAGTATGAATACCAGGAACTGCCCAAGGACAAGAGAAATGTTACCGGCGCCGGCATCAACCAGATTCTCGGCCTTGCCGGCCTGTTTATGACAGATAAAGAAAAAGCAACAAGCGAGCCCGAGGTCAAGGAAAAGGGCAGCGACATGAAGTGGTTCCCGGTTTACAACGGCCCCAAGGGCTGCCTGCTCACCGACACCTCCGCAATCAAGACCGCTTCCTGTGTTGCACAGAGCGACGGAACCTACAAGCTCACAATAGTTCTCAACCCCGAAATCAACCCCGAGCCCTATAATCCGGACACCGGCAAGCTCACAAGCTACACCGGCGGAATGTTCAGCCCGCTGTCCAGAACAAAGGACATCGACCCCACACTTGTCAACGACAGCAGAGTCAGCAAGGTCATTAAAGACCCGCAGTACGAGCTGAAGTATTATGACTGCAAGGCTGTTCTTGTTTACAATCCCAAAACAAACGAGATTGTGACACTTGACCAGAACATGAGCGTGCTTATCACCTGCTCCGGCAAAATCGTCGTTCTCGGTGAATTCAGCGGCACTGCTGTTCTCAACAACACCATGAGGATTTACAACGTCAAGTTCTGATCCGGACTGTTGACTGGGAATCCGCAATCGCATAAGGATAAAAATGAAGCAAGCCCACTGTGTGGTGGGCTTGCTTTTTTCGCAGCCAAAAGGTTTTAATTCAAATCCTGCTTCTCAAAATTTTTCACGCTGATTTTGTAGGCAACAGAGGTGCATACGATATACACCAGCACTCCGACCGCCAGAAAAACAAGCTTGGCGGACAGAAACTGCGGGTCAGCCGTGTCCAGACAGTTTTTAACAAACGGCACGGTGTAGGATGTGGCGGCGTCAAGTGCCGCGCAGATAAAAATTATCACACTCGTTTTCGCAAATGCAGCGCCGACTTTGTACACGTTCTTATAATAGGTCAGAAAGAAGACCAGATTGAACAGCGCATAAACCGTGAACCCGATTGCAAAAAGCGCAATGTTTGCATCCATTCCCGCCTGATTGCCGGGGATGTTCAGCTTGCGGCTGAGAAGAGTGAACGGCACCATGAGGGTGAGCTGCACAAGCTCAACGATCACCACAAACATGAACCTTGCCTTGACAACGTCACTTTTGCTTATCGGCAGATTGATTGAATAGAGCACATCGTGGTTTTCTCTCCCCAAAAGGCAGGTGAAAAAGATTGCCATCGTTGTGTAAAAAAACATTACGACGTAGGGATAATTGGGTATCAGCACCATTGCCGAGAGCAAAAGCATCAACGGAGTTGTCGGGTGCATTGACAGCGTAAATTCCTTCTTCAGAAGCTTGAGCATTATTCTGCCTCCTTTTCGATATGCACCATGATTGATTCCAGATTTGCCTCGGAGCACTCCGAGGAAACTTTTCCGGCATCGGAAGATAGAATCAGCGCCGTGTAGCCGTCCCGCGTTCTCTTTTTGCCGTGAATAATGCCGTCCGGAACGGACACGTCCTGTCCAGTGCCGAGGGAGATGATTTTGTAGTTGTTCTCAAATTCCCTCAAGCCGGAGTGTGCGATTATTTTTCCCTCTTTGATGTAGATGATATCGTCCGCGCATTTGTCAAGGTCGGAGGTGATGTGCGTGGAAAAGAGAATGGTCTTCCCGCTGTCGCACAGCTCCATGAAAACATCCAGCAAATCGTCGCGCGAAACGGGGTCAAGTCCGCTTGTCGGCTCATCCAGAACCAACAGGTCCGCGTTGTGCGACAGCGCGAGAAC
>CAZIMM010000030.1:0-21150 GCA_964540415.1 uncultured Eubacteriales bacterium | reverse complement strand
GAAATGATAGTTGAGGCAACCGGCTTTGCCGAAACGGACAACGAGGAAATCCTTGTTGCGAGAAAAACCTTCTCGGATCTTGAGGATAAATATAAAGCGGAAATTTTCGAAGAAGCAGAGCGTGTTCGCAAAGCGGGCGGCTTGTTCATCATCGGCACTGAAAGGCACGAGTCAAGGCGTATCGACAACCAGCTGCGCGGCCGTTCCGGCAGGCAGGGAGATCCCGGCGAAAGCCGCTTCTTCCTTTGCTTTGAGGACGATATCACACGTCTGTTCGGCGGCGAGCGCGCAACGAATATGCTCAACACCCTCAAGGCGCCGGAGGATATGCCGATTGAAGTGAAGATGGTGTCAAACATTGTCGAGAGTGCGCAGAAAAAGGTTGAATCCCACAACTTTGCCGCACGTAAAAATGTTTTGCAGTTTGACGATGTTATGAACAAACAGCGTGAACTGATTTACAGGCAGCGCAATCAGGTGCTCGACGGTGAAGAACTCAAGCCGGTTCTGATGCATATGCTTGAAGAAGACATCAACGACGCGGTGGAGCTTTATCTGCCCGCCTCCGTCGGCAAAGGTGACTGGAACGTCGAGGGTCTGCGCAACAACTTCCTCGGCTGGCTGACAAAGCCGAACGATTTCACCTCGGAGGACATCTCGCGCGACGAAGTCAGGGAAATGCTCATTCAAAGAGGCACGGAGAGATACGAACAGCGCGAAAAGGAGCTGGGCGACGAGATTATGCGTCTGCTCGAGCGCAAGATTCTGCTGGACAACGTGGACGCGAAGTGGATGGACCACATCGACGCCATGGAGGAGCTCAAGCGCGGCATCGGCCTGAGGGCATACGGCCAGAGCGACCCGATTGTTGCGTTCCGCTTTGAAGGCTATGATATGTTCGATTCTATGACCGCTTCAATCCGTGAGGACACAATCAGGGCGCTGCTCACCGTTCAGGTCAGAACGCAGGACGACACCAAGCGCGAGCAGAAGGTGAAAATAACCTCAACCGGCAGTGCCGGAGGGGACGGCACGGAGAAAAAACGCCCCGTGCGCAAGAGCGAAAGCCAGAAGGTCGGCCCCAATGACCCGTGCCCGTGCGGAAGCGGCAAAAAATACAAAAAGTGCTGCGGCAATCCCGCAAATCAGACCAAAGAATAATCAACCGGGAGGCTCACAATGAACGAAAGGTTCGGGCTTTTCCGCGAAAAATATCCGCGGTTTTTCTACAACGGCTTTTCATTGAAAGGCGACGGCGAAGCAATCCGCATCACCTATGATTTTTCAATAGAGGGGCTTTGCGGCTTTCACCCGGAAATCGTAATCCCCGTTTCAAAAAAAGACTGCGTAAATCCGTTTGACGGTGACACCGGCAGGCTGCTTGTGTTTTCGCTGGGGCTTGTCGAGCTGATAAGCTATTGGAAATGCGTCTGCCCGCCGCAGGTTGTCATCAGGTGCGGCAGCCTTTCCCCCGAGCAGATTCTCCGCTGGAAAAAGCTGTGGTGGGGCGGGCTCGGCGAGTTCTTTTACCGCAACGCGGTGGACACGGATTTTGAATCCTTCCTCAACGTCAGCTGTGAGGGCGGGGAGCTTCTGCCCTCGGGCGGCTTCGTGTCCTCGGGCGAGCTGCTCGTGCCGGTCGGCGGAGGAAAGGATTCGGCTGTCACACTCTCCCTGCTTGCGGAAAAAAAGGATAAGATACGCTGCTTCACCGTCAACTCACAGAAGGCAAGGACGGACACGGTGCTTGCGGCGGGGCTGTCCGAAAGCAGCATTCTCAACGTCACACGGACAATATCTCCCGAGCTGCTGCGGCTCAATGCCGAGGGCTGTCTCAACGGCCACACGCCGTTTTCGGCGATAGTCGCGTTCCTGGGGCTTTATTGTGCCTATCTCATCGGTGCGCAAAATGTTGTGCTTTCCAACGAGAGCAGCGCGGACGAGGCAACCGTTCCGGGAAGCGGAGTCAATCATCAGTATTCCAAGTCAACGGATTTTGAACGCACTTTTTCCGATTATGTGCAAACTTTTTTTGATTTGCCGATAAAGTATTTCAGCCTTCTCCGTCCCTTCAACGAGCTTCAGATTGCCGCCTATTTCGCTTCAAAGGGCAGCTTTCACGCTGTGTTCAGAAGCTGCAACGCGGGCAGCAAAAAGAACATCTGGTGCTGCAAATGCGCAAAATGTCTGTTTGTGCGCTGTATTCTCGCACCGTTTATTCCGCCCGAAAAGCTCAGGGAAATTTTCGGCGCTGAGCTTTTTGACGATGAAGCTCTGCTCGGATATCTTGACAGTCTGACAGGTCTGAGCGCGTCAAAGCCATTTGAGTGCATCGGAACCGTTGAGGAGGTCAACGCGGCGCTTTCGGCTGCGTGCAAAAAATACTACCCCGACGGGAAATATCCGCTGCTGCTGCGCCGCTTTCTCGAAAACGGCACGGCGGGGGATGCGGACATCATCCGTTTGCTTCGGGAATTCAATACAGACAATCTCGTGCCGCAGGAATTTATGCCGGCAGTAAAGGAAATGTACGGTTATGCTTCAACAGCTTATTGATTATTTCGCAGGCAAAAAAATTCTCATTCTCGGATTCGGCAGGGAGGGCAGGGCAACGCTTGACTTCCTGCGCAGGTTTTATCCGGATATGCCTCTTACAATTGCCGACAAAAGGCAGGTTGAAACTCCGGACAAAAACACAACCCTGCTCTGCGGGGAAAATTATCTTGAACACATCAATGATTTTGACCTTGTTATGCAAAGTCCCGGCATTTCTCTCCGGGACGTTTCGGTGTCGCCCGATACGGAAATCACCGGCGAGACCGATTTGTTTTTGCGCTTTGCGCCGTGCGTGAAAATCGGCGTGACAGGTTCAAAAGGCAAAACCACAACCACCACTCTGATTTATGATATTCTTCGCGCGGCGGAGCTGCCGTGCGTTATCATGGGCAACATCGGCACACCTGTTTTTGAGTGTCTGGACGAAATTGAGGGCAAGACGGCTGTGATTGAAATGTCCTGCCATCAGCTGGAATTCGTCAAGGCGTCGCCGCACATTGCCGTGCTCACAAACCTTTATCCTGAGCACCTTGACCATTACAACGGCTTTGAGGGCTACGCGGCGGCAAAATTCAACATTGCACGCTTCCAGACCGAAGGCGATTATTTTATCACAACCTCGCTGCAGGAATTCCCGGATTTTGTGCGTGTTGATTCAATCCGTGCGCAGAAGCTCTTTGTCGGGAACGAAGCGGGGGACGATGAGTTCCTGCGCCGTCTTACCTCGGCAAACGACAAGCTGTTCGGCAAGCACCATCATCAGGATATCTTTTTTGCGGCGGCTGCGGCAAGGCTTGCCGGAGCGGACGAGGCGGCAATCGAGCGCGGCATACGTTCCTTCGGCGGAATTGCTCACAGGCTCGAAAAATTTGCTACAATTGACGGAATTGATTTTTACGACGACGCAATCGCCACCATACCATTTGCGGTGCTCAGCGGCATTGAGGCTGTCGGAAATGTCGGGAGTCTGATTGTCGGCGGGCTGGACAGAGGACTGGATTATTCCGAGTTCATCGAAAAGCTTGCCGCCGGCAGCACGGATGTGATTATCGGAATGCCCGAAACCGGCTTTGAAATCGCAAGGGAACTTGAAAAATCGGGATACTGCGGAAAAATCGTTTATGCCGAGAGCCTTGAGTCCGCGGTTGACGCGGCATTTGAGTTCACTCCGCGCGGCAAGGCGTGTCTGCTTTCGCCAGCGGCGGCGAGCTATAATTATTATCGCAACTTTGAAGAAAAGGGCGACTGTTTTAAGGAGCTTGTGAGGGCGCATGGAAGCATTGCTTGAAAACGAGGCGGAAATCGGAAAACAGATTGACGCCCTTTGCCTTTCCGACCCTGCGGAGGCGGAGCGGTTCGTAATGCGCCTGCTTTCGGAAAACGAGCACCGCTTTTCGGAAAGCCGCGCGGTGTCCGGCTGCCTTGCAAGGTTGCTGTGCCGCTTCCTTCTTCACAGGAAAAGGAAGGACAGGCTCTTTGACACAATCAAAAACAACAGCTTCCTGCGCGAAGCTTTTTTCGGAAGGCTCAACACCTATAAATATTCGCTCACTTTTGTTCTCAAGCGCGTTATGAAGCATTCGGACAGTGAGCTGAACACTGAAATAATGAAGCTCATCGAAAAAAATCCGTTCCGCGACGACACTGCCGCCGTCTGGTCGGACAGATGGAGCATGGACTTCATCCTCGGAGAAATCGCACGGATTCCGGAGGATTATCTGAAGTGACGAAAGGAATGAGGGGATGAGAACCGTCAACTCCGCGCGTAATATTGCCGTGGGTCTGGGCGGACTCGCCGTCACAACTCTGCTGCAGTTTGTCAGCCGCGCAGTGTTCATCCGCACAATCGGACTTGAATATCTCGGTGTCAACGGACTTTTTTCAAACGTACTTACGCTGCTCAACATCATGGAGCTCGGCGTCGGTTCCGCGGTGGTGTTCAGCCTTTATCAGCCTCTCGCAAACGGCGACACGCAAAAAATCCGGGCGCTCATGCGCCTGATGAAAAAGGCTTACAACATCATCGGCCTGTGCGTGCTTGCACTGGGCCTTGCGCTGCTGCCCGCCCTGCCCTATCTGATGAAGGGAACAACCGACCTTGTGAACGTCAACCTCGTCTATGTGCTGTACGTTCTCGAAAGCGCAGGCTCCTACTGGTTTTTCTCTTACAAGGCAGTCATCTTCAACGCCGACCAAAAGAGGTATGTCACAAGCCTTGTCAGCCACTCCGTGAGGATAACAACGGTCATTGTCCAGATTGTCATTCTCGTTGTTTGGCGCTCGTTTCTGGGCTACGTTGTCGCGGGACTGCTCTCAAAGGTTGTCAGAGGTCTTTTCATAGCGCTGGAGGCAGACAGGCAGTATCCTTATCTCAAATCCGGCCCGGAGCAGCAGCTCACGAAGCAGGAGCGCAAAGCCATTTTTAAAAATGTATACGGCCTATCGCTGAACAAAATGTGCAACGCGGTGATTGCCGGAACAGATAATCTCGTCATTTCGGGCATCATCGGCACTGTCTTTGTCGCGCTGTATTCAAACTATTTTTTGGTTGTCGGGGCAATAACCAACGCGTCGCAAATGGTGTTTTCGGCGTTTACGGCGAGCATCGGCAATCTGCACGCGAGTGAGTCAAAGGAAAAAAACGAATTCATCTTCCGCTGTCTCAACTTTTTGAATTTCTGGGTTTACGGCTTTTGCGCGGTGAGTCTCTGGATTCTTTTTCCTCCCTTCATTGAGCTGCTTGCCGGGACTGAAAGCCTGCTGACCCCTGCGGTGACACTGCTCATCGTGCTTAACTTTCTCACAGAGGGGCTGCAGAACGCCGTCATCAGCTACCGTGACGCATGCGGGCTGTTCTGGCAGGGACGTTACCGCCCCGTGGCAAGCGTAATTCTCAACATTGTAATCTCCGTTGTGCTCGCTTATCAAATCGGCATTGCGGGTGTGGTTATCGGCACAATAGCCTCGCGTATGCTCACAACCTGGTGGTTTGAGCCGATTCTCGTTTACCGCAACGCGTTCGGAATGTCCCCGAAAAAATATTTTCTGCGCTATCTGCGTTCGTTCCTGCTCGTTGTTGCGGCGGGCGGAATTGCGCAGCTGATCGTTTTGGGAATGTCGGAAAACACTCTTCTGAACTTTGTGCTCAAGGCAGCCGTCTGCGTTGCCGTTCCGAACCTTATGTTCTGGATTATCTTCCGCCGCAGTGAGGAATACAAGTACATTGTTTCGGCTGCAAAGCAGTTTTTGAAAAGGAATTGATCAATTGTGAACAGACATCTTGTTTCGCTCGAATTTGACAAGGTTCTCGCAATGCTCGCGGAATACACCGTGTGCGACGAGGCGCGGGAGCTTGCTCTTGAATTTCGCCCGGTGAATGACCTTGCGGGCGCACAGGCTTTGCTCAATCAGACAAGGGACGCTCATATGCTCCTTGCCCGCTTCGGCGCGCCCTCTTTCGGCGGGCTGCGCAGTGTCAACAACGCTCTGCGCCGCGCACAGGCTGGAAGCACTCTGAGCATGCGTGAGCTGCTTGATGTTGCGGAGCTTTTGCGCTGCATACGCAGTGTTGTTCAGTGGCGCTCAACAAACGCCGGCGTTCCGGTTTGCCTCGACGTGCTCTTTGACGCGCTGACCCCGAACAAGTTCCTTGAGGATTCAATAACAACCGCAATCATCTCCGAGGAGGAAATGGCGGACAACGCCTCGCCGGAGCTTTACGACATCCGCCGCAAAATCCGCGTTCAGCAGTCAAAGGTCAGGGAGTCGCTCGAAAAAATTGTGCGCTCGGCAAAATATAAGGATATCCTTCAGGAAAGCATCATTACAATGCGCAACGGACGTTACGTTCTGCCCGTCAAGAGCGAGCAGCGCGGTTCAATGCCCGGGCTGGTGCATGACACCTCCTCGAGCGGCGCGACGGTTTTTGTTGAGCCGATGAGCGTTGTTGAGGCAAACAACGAAATCAAGGTGCTCATGGCCAAGGAACGCGACGAAATCGAAAGAATTCTCTGCGAGCTTTCCGTTGCCGCGGGCAGCTTTGCGGACAGCATAAAGAACAGCTTTGACTGCGCGGTTGAGCTGAACGTGATTTTTGCAAAGGCGAAGCTTGCCTATGCAATGGACGCAAGTGTTCCTCTGCTCAATAACGAGGGAATAACAAATCTGCGCCGCGCAAGGCATCCGCTGCTCGACAAAAAAACCGCCGTTCCGGTTGACATCCGTCTGGGCGGCGAGTTTGAAACACTGATTATCACGGGCCCGAACACCGGCGGCAAAACTGTTTCGATAAAAACCCTCGGTCTGCTCACGGTCATGGCAATGTGCGGGCTGATGCTCCCTGTCAACGACATGAGCGAGGTTGCCGTCTGCACGAAGGTTCTCGCCGACATCGGCGACGAGCAGAGCATTGAGCAATCGCTGTCCACTTTTTCTTCGCACATGAAGAACATAATTGAAATCATCGCAACCGCAGATTCGCAGAGCCTTGTGCTCATTGACGAGCTGGGTGCCGGAACAGACCCGGTTGAGGGCGCGGCGCTTGCAATGGCAATTCTCGAAAAGCTGCATGCAAACAGGGCGCGTATCGCGGCAACAACGCATTATGCCGAGCTGAAGGCATACGCTCTGCAGACACCGGGAGTTGAAAACGGCTGCTGTGAATTTGATGTGACAACTCTCAAGCCGACATATCGTTTGCTAATCGGCGTGCCGGGCAGGTCGAATGCATTTGCAATTTCCGAGCGGCTGGGTATGGACGCGGACATCGTGGAAAGAGCCAGAGACCTTGTTTCAACAGAGAATACAAGGTTTGAGAGCGTTGTGGAAACCCTGGAGGTCAGACGCCGCGAGCTGGAAAACGAGATTGAAAAGGCGCGCGCCGAGCTTGAGCAGGCAAAGCTTGAGCGTGAAAGGGCGGAGCGCCGGAGCGAGGGCATAGAGGAAAAGAAGAACAAGGAAATCGAAGCCGCAAAGGCGCAGGCAGCAAAGATTGTCGATCAGGCAAAGCGCGAGGCTTACACTCTGCTCCAGCAGCTTGAAATGCTGAAAAAGGAGAAGGACAAGGCTCAGGATATTGCCGAGCTGACCCGCCGCGCAAGGGCAAGCGTCAAGCGCGGAATTGAGGCAATGGACAGCGCCGCGGACCCGGTTACGGAGCTTGCGGAGGCTGAGGAATATGTTTTGCCCAGGGCGCTGAAAATCGGTGACAAGGTTGTCGTTGCCGGAATCGGACGCGAAGGAACGGTGCTCGAGCTGCCGGACAAAAACGGCAACACCTATGTTATGGTCGGCACAGCCCGCATGAGGGCGAAGCTTTCGGATTTGCGTCTGCTTGAAAAGGGCGCAAAAAAACAACAGCCCGGAGCACTCCGGACTGTTGCAAACAAGGCTGAAAGCAGGGGAACTCTTGCCGCCGAAACGCGGCTGGACATGAGGGGCATGACGGTTGACGACGCGCTCATTGAGCTTGACCGCTTCATTGACGCGGGGCTTCGCACCGGTCTGACCGAGTTCACGATTATTCACGGCAAGGGTACGGGTGCCCTTCGCGCCGCAACGCAGGATTACCTGCGCAAGTGTTCCGCCGTCAAGAGCTTCCGTCTGGGAGTTTTCGGAGAGGGCGAGAACGGTGTTACAATTGTTGAGCTGAAATAATCAGCCGTAAATCAAACCGAAAATTCTGATTATACGGGGCGGCACACGGCTTTCGTCCACATTCAGGTCCGCAACCTTGAACGAGTTGTATAGCCCTGCAAACGGGCCTGCCTCCCCGCCGAGTGCGTCGGTGACGAGATAGCCGAGAAAATGCAGCTGCAATTCTCCGACTATGTGAGTGTAATCCATCAGTTCAAATTCGCCGTCATCCGCAAGCTCTCTCTGTTTTTCATCAAGCTTTTCGCAGACCTCCCGCAGAACACGCGGGTTGCACAGCGAAAGGCTTTCTTTTGTTCTGAAGTCCACAGCCATATAATAGGTTTTTGAGCCGTCACTCAGAACAACGAGATAAACGCTGGTGTTGTCCGCGATTGCCTGCGACAGCTTGTCGCTCTGCTCCTCGGACATCAGTGTGTAGCCCGCAAGGGAAAGACGTGTGTCAATATTATGAGAAATCTGCTCCTCAAGCTTTACGATTACTGTCTGCCCGGCATCGCCTGACGGCGCGGTTGTCTGCGGTGCGGCAGTCTGCGGAACAGTAGTCTGCTGTGCAGCCGTCTGCGGTACGGTTGTCTTCGGTGCAGCGGTTTGCGGAACAGTAGTCTGCTGTGCAGCCGTCTGCGGTACGGTAGTCTTCGGTTCTGTTGTCTGCGGCGCAGTAGTCTGCGCCGAAACGGGCGCAGTCGGAACATCTGTCTCTGCGAGTGCGTTTGCACCCTTGCTTTTGCCGCATGAAGCAAGGCAGACAAGCAGCATTACCCATGCAATCAGAGCAGCAAATATCTTTTTCATTTTTTGTATCTCCGGAATTATAATGCGGTTTCTCTGACAATTCTTTCGGTTGACGAGCCGTCGCAGGCGCTCATAAAATCTTTACGGAAGCGGCGGACACGCTCAATGTCAAAATCAGTTTTCAGCGCTTTGATTTCTGAGACTATCGCGTTGCTGTCGGTCACGATGCTCCCGGGCACAAAGCTCTCATAGTCGAAATAGAAGCTTCTCTGGTCATTGTATTCCGCCAGATCATAGGCGAAAAACAACATCGGCCGCTCAAGCAGAGCGTATTCAAAAATCAGCGACGAATAATCGGTGATAACAACATCCGCCGCGCAAAGAGCCGTTTCAATCGGCAAACCTTCCGAAGCGTCAAAAACAAAATCTCCGAACCGGACGTTATCCTCCGCCGACAGCGCGAACTTTTTTGCCGTGAGCGGATGCAGCTTGAGCACAAGAGCGTATTCATCGCCGAGCACGTTCGCGAGCAGCTCAAAATCCAGGCAGTTTTTCATGTATGACTCGCGCAGGGTTGTCCCGCGGAAGGTCGGGGCATACAGAATGATTTTTCTGTTGCCGATTCCGGGAAAGCGCTCGGTGAGCTTGTCTCTGCCGGAGGAAACAAAGTCCGGGTCAAAATAAACATCGGTGCGAGGTGTTCCGAGCGCCCTGACGATTTTTTCATCGCAGCCGAATGCGTCCGCATAGGCAAAACGCACCTTTTCGGATGAAACGCACACATGTGTGTAGGTGTTGTGAACGGAATAGCGGTTTAGGTCATCTTCCGTTGCTCCCCACGCCTTGCCGCGTGTGGAATATCCCCATTTTTTGAATGCACCGCAGGCGTGCCAGAGCTGAACAACACTCTGCCCCTCGCGCGGCTGACAGGCATAGGCGGGAAAATAGAAATCCGTCAGATACAGGCACCGGCAGCGGGCGTAAGCCTTCTGAAAACGCACACTGTCATAAAGCCTCACAAACTCGGCGACTAACGCACTGTGCCTGTTTTCTCCGCCGTTCTCGCGGTCAAAAACCATACAGCGGAAGCCCTTAGCAAGCAGTGACTCATAGACGGGACGCATATTGTCCGGCATGGAGGAATAGTTTTCAGAGTAGGCAAAAACGGCAAGCTTTTGATCAATGTCTTTTTTTGCGGCACGGCGGAAAACACGCGGCCACAGCTTGAAATATAAATATTCACGGCGCAAAGTGCCGAAGGAGTGGTAAAGCTTTTTGATACGACTCAATAAAAGACACCACCGTATATGAAAAGAGACCGTCTTGCGACAGCCTCCGATTCATATCATATTTCAGATAGCGCGGGTAACTTTGCCGGAACGCAGGCAGCGCGTGCAGGCATAAACCCTCTTGGGTGAACCGTTAACAACAGCCTTAACCCTCTTAACGTTGGGTTTCCATGCTCTGTTTGAACGCCTGTGCGAATGCGAAACCTTGATTCCGAAAGTAATTTCCTTACCGCAGTAATCACATTTTGCCATCTTGCGGCACCTCCTTCACCAGATACTTATACACTTATCATTGAGCGAACGTTGTTATACTAACAGATTTCAACACAAAATGCAAGCATTTTTTAAATTATTTTTTAATATCCCTGTAAAACTGGGTTTTCGGAGTGGGATGAGTCGTGCTGTTCCACAGCTCATTCGCAACAGGTTCCCACGCTGCTGCGTAACGGTCACACTTCGAGCAAAGGGATTCAACATCCTCCGCTTTGATAAGGTCTGTTGATTTCGCACCGGTTTCGTTGACGATTCTGCGAAGACACTCCGGGTTTTCGAGCATGGGGCAGGGACGCAGGTGATTGTCATTGAACGGCTGATTTTTCCAGTATGCCTGAAACAGCGGATTGTGCAGCGCTTCAAGCAAGGTGTCCTTGCGGATGTTTGAGTCGGAATAGTGAATGAAAACACACGGCTCAATGTCGCCTGCGGAATTGATGTGAAAATAGTTCCTGCCGCCGGCAATGCAGCCGCCGACATATTCCGCGTCGTTCTGGAAATCCATAATGAAAATCGGCTTGCCCTCTTTGGCGTTGCGAACGCGGCGCAGCCATTTGTACATATGAACCCTTTGCTCGGGTCTGGGAATAAGCTCCGGAACAGCGTCATGGCCAACGGGCATATAGTTGAAATACAGCCCGAAGCGCACTCCGAGAGCCGTCATATCGTCAATAAACGCATCCGACGTTACATATTCGATGTTGTTTGAAGTGTAGCACACGGACATCCCGAACAGGCAGCCGTGCTTTTTCATCAGCTTTGCGGCGTTCATTGCGGTGTCGAAGCTGCCCTCTCCGCGCCTTGCGTCGTTGGTTTCACGCGAGCCCTCAATGCTCAGGGCAATCGCAAGGTTGCCGACCCTTTTCAGCTCCTCACAGAACGCGTCATCAATCAGAGTGGCGTTTGTGTAGGCGAGGAAAGCGCACTCGGGATGGTTTGCGCAAAGAGTGAGAACATCCTTTTTGCGGATGAGAGGTTCGCCGCCCGTAAACATGAACAGCCTTGTGCCCAGAGCCGCGCCCTGGGAAACGATGCTTTCCATCTCCGCATTTGAAAGACTCTGCTCGTGGCCGTATTCGGCGGACCAGCAGCCCTTGCAGTGACGGTTGCAGGCGCTTGTGGGGTCAAGCAGGATGATGAAGGGAATGTTGCAATCGTAAATCTCACGGTTTTTGCGGACGGTTGAAGTTCCGTTCACGCCGCCGAGACCGAGAGCGAGGAACATTTTTATTAATGCGCTTCTGTCGGTTTGCGCAAGAATATCCAGCGCCAGGCGGCGATAGACATTGTCCTTGTCGCGCGCACCGTCGCGAAAACGCTGAAAATATTTGGACGGAAAAATCTTACCCGCAACACCCTCGATTCTGTCAATAAGGGTGACGAGGTTCTTTTCGGGGTCCTTTTCAACATAGCCGAGCAATTTGTTCAGAGTGACCCTTGCCGCGGCGTATTGGGCTTTTTCTTTGAGTGTCATATCGGATACCTTTCCGGCACACATAATGCCATTATAGTTTGATATTGTACCACGCATTTAGCGTTATGTCCAGTAAATTTTCTGATAATTCTATTTTGTGCATATTATTATATAATAAAAAGGTAAAATAACCATACACTACTTCGGGGGAAAATGAATGAGATACAAAAAACGTGACATCGTTATACTGTTAATCAAGCTCACGGTTGCCGCGGTGCTGTTTGTTTTTGCTGTTTCAAATTATGACGCGCTTTCAAACGTGGACGTCCGCGCGCTGGTTGACGGTGCTTCCTCAATCGCGGGAGCGTGCGCGGCAATTCTCGGAGTTTATTTTATCAAGGGACTGGTTTTCATTGTGCCCGCCTCGTTGATTTACACCTCGGTCGGTATGGCAATGGACACGGCCGTTGCAGTTGCCGTCAACCTTTGCGGCATTGCGCTCGAGGTCAGCGTGACCTATGTGCTCGGACGCATTCTCGGCGGTGAATACGTTGAGGGACTGCTGCAAAAAAGCAAGGGCGGCCGCAAGCTGCTGGGAATGAAAAACAAAAACCGCTATTCGGCACTGGCTGTCATCCGCTTTCTGCCGGTGTTCCCGATTGACTTCGCAAGCCTTTTCCTCGGCTCGGGAAAGCTGCCGTTTGTGCCGTATTTTCTGATATCCGTGCTGTGCATTGCACCGCGAGTGATTGCCTTTACAATTCTGGGCGACGGGCTTTACGATTACATTCCGATGGATTTGCTCGTGAAGCTCGCTGTGGGAAGTATTCCCGTTTTTGCGGTGTTTTATTTAGTAAAATGGATTAAAACGGCAAAAAACTGACAGCAATACCGTGCAGCATAAAAACGCAGGAATGTAATATACTCAATAATACATTTCCCGAATAAAAATGAACAAAATACACAAGGATTTTGCCGAAAAATTGTAAATGTTCTGGTAATTTGTTCAAAAACACTTGAAAAAATAGTTATAGTTTGGTATTATTATGAATGAATAAAATTCGGAGGACAAGCTCATGACAAATGATGTTCCGTTCTATCTGTTCCACAGGGGAGAAAATGTGCGGGCTTATGAAGTTATGGGCGCGCATTTCCTGGGTGACGGCACAGTCTCCTTTCGCGTCTGGGCTCCGCACGCTCTTTCTGTGAGCGTGGTCGGAGATTTTAACGACTGGAACGGCGCGGCGTCTCCCATGGAACCGGTGAACGATGCGGGGCTGTGGGAATGCATTCTTCCGGGCCTCAGCGAGTACGACGCTTACAAATTCAGCATCGTCTGCGAAGACGGCGAAACGGTGCTCAAGTGCGACCCCTATGCCTTCCATTCCGAAACCCGCCCGGCAAATGCCTCAAAGCTTTATGACCTTGAGTGCTATTCCTGGAGCGACGGCGAGTGGCTCAAAAGCCGCCGCAAAAAACCGCTTTACGAACAGCCGGTCAACATCTATGAGGTTCACGCAGGCTCGTGGCGGCAGAATGAGGACGGCTCGTTTCTCTCCTACCGTATGCTTGCCGATTCTCTGGTGCCCTATGTTGCGGACATGGGATACACTCACATTGAATTCATGCCCCTCAACGAATATCCCTATGACGGCTCGTGGGGATATCAGGCGACGGGTTATTTTTCACCCACCTCCCGTTACGGCACGCCCAAGGACCTGATGTATCTTGTGGACGAGTGCCACAAGGCGGGCATCGGCGTGATTCTGGACTGGGTTCCGGCGCACTTTCCGAAGGACGCGCACGGGCTGAGCCTTTTTGACGGCAAGCCCTGCTATGAATATGAGTCCCCTCTCAAGGGTGAGCATCTTCAGTGGGGCACAAAGGTGTTTGATTACGGACGCAACGAGGTCAAGAGCTTTTTGATGTCCTCGGCTCTTTTCTGGGTGGACAAGTTCCACATTGACGGGCTGCGGGTGGACGCCGTCGCTTCCATGCTCTATCTCGATTACGGACGCGAGGACGGAAAATGGCTGCCCAACATCAACAACGGCAATGAAAACCTTGAGGCGGTCGAGTTTCTGAAAAAGCTCAACGAGGAAATGTTCGCAAGCTACGGCGACGTGATGATGATTGCCGAGGAAAGCACGGCGTGGCCGCTTGTGTCCAAACCCACCTTTATGGGCGGGCTGGGTTTCAACTTCAAATGGAACATGGGCTGGATGAACGATTGCCTGCGGTATTTTTCGCTTGACGGTTTGTTCAGAAAGTTCAACCATGAGTGCCTGACGTTTTCGTTTTTCTACGCTTTTTCGGAGAACTTCGTGCTTCCCGTCTCGCACGACGAGGTGGTGCACGGCAAGTGCTCGCTCATCAACAAAATGCCGGGGACATATGAAGAAAAATTTGCGGGAGTGCGCTCATTCCTCGGATATATGTATTCACATCCGGGCAAAAAGCTTCTGTTCATGGGTCAGGAGTTCGGGCAGTTCATCGAGTGGAAATATGACGCGGGTCTTGACTGGCTTCTGCTTGACTATGATATGCACAGGAAGCTTGCAAACTACACAAAGGCGCTCAACAATTTTTACAAATCCACTCCGGCGCTCTGGCAGATTGATTACGGCTGGGAGGGCTTTGCCTGGCTGATAAGTGACGACAGCACGAATTCCGTGCTCGCGTTCCGCCGAATTGACGCTTCCGGCAACGAGATTGCGGTTGTGAGCAACTTCACCGTTGTTGAGCGAAAGGGATACAAAGTCGGCGTGCCGGCAGCCGGAACGTACGAGGTTGTTTTCAATTCGGACGCAGCGGAATTCGGCGGCACAGGCACCGGCAGCTCGGGCAAGCTCAAAACAATCGATGAAGAAATGCACGGCTGCTCGCAATGTCTGGAGCTGAATCTTGCAGGGCTTTCAACAATTTATTTAAAACTGATTCGAAAATCCGCCAAAAAAAGACAAAAACAAAGTGGTAATATATGAATCTATAAAGGAGGAATAGATTATGTCCCAGAAAACCGAATGCATCGCCATGCTGCTCGCGGGCGGTCAGGGAAGCAGACTCGGTATTCTCACCAAAAGCATTGCAAAACCCGCGGTGCCTTACGGCGGGAAATACCGTATCATAGATTTCCCTCTTTCAAACTGTGTAAACTCCGGTATCTACACAGTCGGCGTGCTCACACAGTATCAGCCGCTTGAGCTGAACGACTACATCGGAAACGGTCAGCCGTGGGATCTCGACAGAATGTACGGAGGGGTTCACATCCTTTCGCCGTATCAGCAGATACAGGGCACCGAGTGGTATAAAGGCACAGCCAACGCGATTTATCAAAACATTAATTTCATTGACAGGTACGACCCCGAATACGTCCTCATCCTCTCGGGCGACCATATATATAAAATGGACTATTCCGAGATGCTTGCTTACCACAAGGAAAAGCAGGCGGACTGCACAATCGCAATGCTTGAGGTTCCGTGGGAGGAGGCTACCCGATTCGGCCTGATGTTTGTTGACCCGGACGGTTCAATCACCGCCTTTGAGGAGAAGCCCAAAAACCCCAAAAGCAACAAGGCGTCAATGGGCGTTTATATGTTCACGTGGAGCAAGCTGCGCCGCTATCTGCTTGACGATGAGGCTGACCCGCAGTCCAAAAACGATTTCGGCCACGACGTGATTCCCGCAATGCACACCGCCGGGGAGCGTATGTTTGCGTTCCCGTTCAAAAGCTATTGGAAGGATGTCGGAACAATCGACAGCCTGTGGGAGGCAAACCTCGATTTGCTCAATCCGAAGGTTGACCTTGACCTGAGCGACGCATCATGGAGGATTTATTCAAAGAGTCCCTCGTCGCCGCCGCACTATATTTCAAAGGAAGCGTCGGTTCAGAACTCCCTGATTGCCGAGGGCTGCGTGATTGAGGGCGACGTTGACTTCTCCGTGCTGTTTGCCGATGTTGTTGTTGAAAAGGACGCTGTGGTGCGCGATTCAATTGTCATGCCCGGCACTGTCATCAAAAGCGGCGCGGTCGTTCAGTACGCAATGGTTGCCGAGAACGCGGTTATCGAGCAAAAAGCGGTTGTCGGCGAGCGGCCGGAGGCCATGGATAATCTTGAGGACTGGGGAGTTGCGGTTGTCGGTGCAAACGTAACGGTCAAACAGAATCAAAGGGTTGCGCCGAAGGCAATGCTCGATGAGTGAGAAAGCTCCGGATTTATTATCGAAAGGACTGACATTCCGAAATGAATAATGTTTTAGGTATCGTCTATTCAAACGCCTATGATTCCGCAGTGCCGGAGCTTACAAACAGGCGTACAATGGGTTCGATCCCGTTCGGCGGAAGATACCGCCTGATAGATTTTGCACTTTCCAACATGGTAAACGGCGGAATCGGCAAGGTCGGCGTGATAACAAAGAGCAACTATCAGTCGCTCATGGATCACCTGGGAACCGGCAAGCCGTGGGACCTTGCGCGCAAGAGAGAGGGCATGTTCATCCTGCCTCCGTTTTTCACCGGTGAGGCGGGAATGTATTCAAACCGCATCGAAGCGCTTAAAGGCAGCATGAATTTCATCAGCCGCTCAAGCGAGGAGTTTGTGCTGCTGTGCGACTGCAATGTTGTTTGCAACATTGACGTTGACAAGCTCGCAAGAGAGCACATCAAAAACTCGGCGAGCATAACCGTGCTTTATAACACAGGCAAAGCACCGCAGCTCAGCGACATCATGACCCTTTCCCTCGGCCCGGACGGCAGAGTGGAAGGAGTTGCGGTCGGAAACGGCGACACGGGCGAGTCAAACTATTCGCTGAATTATTTCTTCATGCGCAGGGCACTGCTCATGCGCCTTATCAACGAGGCATCCGCAATGCACTATGAAAACTTTGAGCGGGACATAATCCAGCGCAACGTGAAGTCCCTGCACATTTTCGGCTGCAAGGTCAACGGCTTCGCGGGCACTGTGGATTCCCTCAAAAGCTATTACGAAATCAACCTCGAGCTGCTGGACAGCGAGAAGCGCCGCGAGCTGTTCACACCGGAGCGCCCGGTTTACACCAAGGTGCGTGACGATATGCCCGCGATATACGGCCTCGGCTCGGATGTTGAGAATTCTCTTGTTTCCGACGGCTGCATAATCGACGGCGAGGTGGTCAACTGCGTGCTCGCAAGAGGTGTTCGCATCGAAAAGGGCGCAGTGGTGCGCAACTCGATTATCATGCAGGATTCTTTCATCGGTTCCGGAGCGAAGCTCGAGAGCGTGATACTCGACAAGAGCGTTGTCATACGCCCGAACAAGAGCGTTTGCGGAACGGACACCTTCCCGGTGTATGTGAGCAAGGGAATCATGGTATAAAAATAAAACAATGGGGTGAGTGCGTTGGACAGAGTGCCTGCGTTTATTTCCGCTTTTCATGAATACACAACCTATGAGCATCATGTTCCCGCTCCGCTTTTCAGGCACACGTTTGAGCTTGAAAGTGTTTCGGAGGATGCGACGCTTCTGATATCCGGACTCGGGTTTTACGAGGTGTGGATAAACGGCGAAAACATAACAAAGGGACCGCTCGCACCTTATATTTCGAACCCCGACGATATTGTTTATTTTGATGAATACGAAATCGGGAAATATCTCCGGAAGGGCAAAAATGTCATTGCCGCAATTCTCGGCAACGGAATGCAGAACTGCCCGGGCGGTCAGGTCTGGGACTTTGAAAAGGCAAAGTTCAGGGGAGTGCCGAGGCTTGCGTTTGAGCTGTCGCTCACAAATGAGGACGGCGGCGAGGCTTTTGTCACTGCCGGCACGGACACAAGGGTTGCGGCTTCGGCAATCACATTTGACGATTTGCGCAGCGGCGAGTTTTATGACGCTAGGCTGGAGCTTGACGGCTGGACGCTGCCGGATTTTGACGACAGCGGCTGGGCAAACGCCTATTTTACAGAGCAGCCGCGCGGTGAAGCGAGGATATGCGCTGCAGACACTGTCAGCCGTGTGCGCGAAATCAAACCTGTCGCGGTTTTTCCGGGTGAACTGATTCCGCACGACCCGCACGGCAGATTCGAAGACACTGTCCCGCAGTACATCCCGCCGGAAAAAGAAAGCGGCTATATCTATGATTTCGGCGAAAACATTTCGGGTGTCTGCAGGCTGAAAATCGACGGCGAGCCGGGGCAGGAAATCGTGCTCCAATTCGGTGAGCTGCTCACCGACGGCAAGCTGGATAACCGTACAATCAACTTTTATCCCGCCGGTTATTCACAGAGGGATATCTATATCTGCAAGGGCGGCAGCGCGGTGTATGAGCCGAAATTCACCTACCACGGCTTCCGCTACTGCCTTGTCACAGGTGTGACGGAAAAGCAGGCAACTGCAGAGCTGCTCACCTGTGTTGTAATCAATTCCGCACTTGCCGACAGAGGGGCGTTTGAATGCTCCGATGAAATTGCAAACAAAATTCAGGAGATAACTCGCCGTTCGGATCTTGCAAACTTTGTCTGGTTTCCGACGGATTGTCCGCACAGGGAGAAAAACGGCTGGACGGGTGACGCAAGCATTTCAAGCGAGCATGTCACGCTCAATTTCGCCCCCGAAAAAAGCTATGCCGAGTGGCTGCGAAGCATACGTGCCGCACAGGCACTCGACGGCAGTCTGCCCGGAATTGTTCCGACAGGCGGATGGGGCTTTGAGTGGGGCAACGGCCCCGCTTGGGACTCTGTATTGACAAACCTGCCCTATGTCACCTACCGCTATCGCGGTGACACCTCCGTTCTCAAAGAAAACGCGTCGGCGATTTTTCGCTATCTTGACTATATTTCAACCCGGATTGACGAGCGCGGGCTCATCTGCATAGGCCTCGGAGACTGGTGCCCCGTCGGCAGGGGCGCGGGAGACTACAAGGTTCCCCTCGAGTTCACCGATTCCGTCATTACCATGGACACCGCAGAAAAGGCCGCAGTGATTTTTGACGCTCTCGGGCGCACGGCACAGGCGGAATTTGCACGTGCTCTTGCCGCCGGACTCAAAAAGGCGGTGCGCAAAAACCTCATTGATTTCAACACCATGACCGTGCTCGGCAGCAGCCAGACCGGTCAGGCAATGGGCATATTCTACAACATCTTCGAGCAGGGTGAAAAACAGGCGGCTCTCGCAAGGCTGGTCGGGTACATACGCGACAACGGAGGTGCGATGGATGTAGGATTTCTCGGCGGCAGAACGATTTTCCATGTTCTCGCAGACGGCGGCTTCATAAATCTCGCCTACGACATGATAACCCGCGAGGATTACCCGTCCTACGGCAACTGGATAAAGCGCGGCGCAACCTCTCTCTGGGAATCCTTCATGCCCACCGAAAGGCAGAGCGGGTCGCTCAACCACCACTTCTGGGGAGATGTGAGCAACTTCTTCATCTCAAAAATTGCGGGCATCAGAATCAATCCGCGCATGCAGGGTGCCGCCACGGCGGATGTCTGCCCGAATTTTGTCTCCAAGCTCGAATATGCCTGTGCTCATTATGACACGGTGAAGGGCAGGCTTGAGGTTGATTGGAAGCGCGACGGCAGGGAGATAGTTCTCACCGTTTCCGCACCGGCGGGACTTAAGGGTTATGTCCGTCTGCCGGAGGACTGGCATTTTGTCAGCGAAAACAGCAATTGGCTTGACGGCATGGGGTATGATAAGATGCGTGCCGGCAAAACAGAATACAGGATCAGTCAAGATTGAATCAAGGAGTGAAAAAAGTGAAAGTGTTGTTTGCTGCAAGCGAGGCAATGCCCTTCATGGCGACAGGCGGCCTCGGCGATGTGGCGGGTTCTCTGCCGCAGGCTCTGAGAAAAAGGCTCATCGGGTGCAGAGTGGTTATGCCGCTTTATGACGGAATCAAACAAGAGCTGAAGGACAGCATGAAGTTCATCACGCACATTTCCGTCCCCGTAGCATGGCGCAGGCAGTATTGCGGAATTTTTGAGGCGCGCGCCGGAGGAGTAATCTATTACCTGCTCGACAATCAGTATTATTTTAAGCGCGAGGGAATATACGGCCACTATGATGACGCAGAGCGCTTTGCGTTCTTTTCCCGCGCTGTGCTGGAAATAATTCCATACATCGACTTTAAGCCAGACATCATCCACTGCAATGACTGGCAGACGGCTCTTATTCCGATTTATTATTCGTCAATGTACGCAAATTCTCCCGGCTACGAAAACATCAAAACCGTTTTTACGATTCACAACATTCAATATCAGGGAGTTTACGGCAAGGAGCTTGTCGGAGATGTTCTCGGCCTGCCGGACAAGGCATGGAGCACAATTGAATACAACAAAGATGTCAACCTCATGAAAGGCGCGATTGAGAGCTCAAATCTCATCACAACCGTCAGCCCGACCTACGCCAACGAGATTCTCGACCCATGGTACAGCCACGGACTGGACGGCATTCTCGCACAGCGCACGTTCAAGCTGACGGGCATTCTCAACGGCATTGACACCGTGAGCTATAACCCGGAAACCGATCCGGCACTTGCGGAAAACTATTCCGCCGAGGATTTCTCAAACAAGGCAAAAAACAAGGCAGCCCTTCAGCAGGAGCTGGGACTGCCCGAAAATGCGGATGTTCCTTTGATTGCAATGGTGACACGTCTTGTCACGCATAAGGGGCTTGACCTTGTCAAGGCGGTGCTCGAGGAGCTGCTTTCCCGCTCTGACGTTCAGTTTGCCGTGCTCGGCTCAGGTGAGTGGCAGTATGAGAGCTTCTTCAAGGATGTCGCCGCGAAGTTCCCCGGCAAGTTTGCACTTCGTCTGGGCTTCATTCCGGAGCTTGCTCACAGAATATATGCCGGCAGCGATATGTTCCTCATGCCGTCAAAGAGCGAACCTTGCGGGCTTTCTCAGATGGTTGCCCTGCGCTACGGCAGTGTGCCGATTGTCCGCGAAACCGGCGGACTCAAGGACAGCATTTCCGACAGCGGCGACGGCATCGGAAACGGCTTCACTTTCAAAAGCTACAACGCCCATGATATGCTCGGCGCAATTGACCGCGCGCTCGCCGGCTATGCCGAGAAAGACGGCTGGCAGCTTCTTGTCAAGCGTGCGCTTGAAAGCGATTACAGCTGGGGACGTTCCGCAAATGAATATATCAGGCTTTATAAAGACCTGCTTAGGGCGGAGAGAGTCTAACCCCATGCGGTTTTTTGAGCCGCTTTTTCGCCAATGCCGCGTCAAAACTCCTCGGAATGCGT
>CAZIMM010000029.1:0-21853 GCA_964540415.1 uncultured Eubacteriales bacterium | reverse complement strand
GAATATGTTCAAAAACGGCGAGTTCATCGGCAATGCGGGCAACTTTGTTTTTGCTCTTGTCATGTACATGCTCTTCATAACCGCCTACACCGGGGTTGAAATTCCCTTCAACAGCATGACCCCCCTTGTTTTTCCCCAAAAGGACAAGCGTGTTTCGGCGGTTTCGTGGTCGCAGACCATCGGGTCGCTGGGCACGATTCTTCCCACGGCTTTCATCTGGCTTTCAATAGGAATGCTCAGCAACGGCAAAAAGGACACAACTGACCTCGGCTATTTTTGGTCGGCGCTCATCTTTGCGGTTGCGGGCGCGGCATTTATAATCATCTCGTTCTTCGGCATCAGAGAGAAGGTCTATATCCCGCCGAAAAAGCTCAGTAATCGCAAAAGCTTCAGGATAATCTTTTCGGACAGCAGAATGCGTGTGCTTCTTCTCTGTGCTTTCTTCACGGGGATAATTAACATCGGTTCAATTTTTCTGCCGTACTTTGCAAACTGGAACTGCATCGGAATTCTGCCGATGGAAAGAATCAACCTGTTTCTTGAAAGTTTACTCGGCAAAAATCCTCAGCTTACGGCGGTTTCGATTCTGCCCACTCTGCTCTCCGTTATGAGCGGAATTGCCTATATGCTTTCCATGATGCTTGTGCCGCCGCTTCTCAAAAAGATGTCCAAAAAGACACTTTGGATTGTTCAGTCGCTTGCGGGCGGCATAATGAGCCTTGCAACATATTTTATCGGCGTTTATCTGCTGCCATACAACACTCTTTCGGGGTTCATCGTTTACGCCGTGATGCGTTTCTTCACCAACTTCCCCGTGGGCATGAGTCTTGTGCTCAATGTTGCCATGTTTGCCGATATCACGGATGACCTTGAGATTAAGACGGGCGAGCGCCTTGAGGCAACCGCTTATTCCATGAAGGGGCTTCTTTATAAGATTTCTGTTGCGGCGTTCAATGTTGTGGTTTTGCGCGTTATCGATGTTTTCGGCTACAACGCCGAGAGAATGACGGCGCACAGCGGCAATTTCACTGTTCCGCTTATTGAATCCACCACGGTGTCAAAAGTTGTTCAGAGTGTTTCCGCGGCGGGTGATTCAATCAGCATTGACTACACTCTCCTTCTCAACACGATTTTCTTTATGCTCACTGCCTTCGGCGC
This sequence comes from uncultured Eubacteriales bacterium, assembly GCA_964540415.1. Lineage (GTDB taxonomy): Bacteria > Bacillota > Clostridia > Oscillospirales > Acutalibacteraceae > CAZIMM01. The sequence goes on along the minus strand of CAZIMM010000029.1, from coordinate 20,695 downwards.
AATCGGAATGTTTATTCAGGCGATTCCCATGTTCTTTTACAAATTCGATGAGGACGAGATGGAGAAAAAGCTTACGGAATACAGAAAGCAGAGAGACGAAAAAGCACAGGCAGAGCTTGACAGCGCTCTTGCAACTGCCGAAAAGAACTGAACGGGGTCGGTTTTATGAAAAGTATGCCTTTTGCACCGGATGAATATTTTGAGCGGCTTTACTGTGCACGCGTTTCTCCCTTCGAGGGCGCACGGAACGGAGAAAAATGTTCCGAAATATCTGCTGAAATAAAAAAGCGCCTCGGTGAAATCCTTGAACTTGACAAAATCTGCGGTCAAAAGGATGAAGCAGTAATTTCCCTTATAAAAACCGACAAGCGGAAAAGCTATGTTCTTGAAACCATGTCCGCCGAAATCTGCGACGGCCTTTCGATGCTCTGCTATGTGCTTATTCCCGACAAGCCCTCCGGAAGAGGCATTGCGGCGTTTTGCGGTCACGGATACGGAGCACGTCAGATAATCAGACAGAGCAAGAGCGGGAAATACAGAAAAATCAATTTTCTCGATAACTATCAGAAAAACTTTGCCCACAAGCTTGCCGTCAGGGGAAATATTGTTATCGTTCCGGAATTTATCGGCTTCGGTGAGGCAAGGCTGAAAAAAGATTCGTCCAAGCCTTTTTATGCTAGCTCCTGCAGCACGGTTTCACATCATCTGCTTCTCTACGGCTTTTCAACCGCTTCAATGAGAATTTTTCAGGCAATCAAGTGCATTGAAATTCTTCAAAGCAGATATTCCTGCACCGATTTCGGATGCATGGGAATTTCGGGCGGGGGGCTTGTTGCCCTTTACACATCCCTGATGGATGAAAGAATTGAAAAAACCTGCGTGTGCGGCTATATAAACACCTTCAAATCAAGCGTTCTGAGCCGCTGGCATTGTCCGGATAACTACATCCCCGGATTGTTGACCGTCGGCGAAATGTACGACTTTGCCTCCGCTCTCGCACCGCGGAATCTAATGATGCAGTGCGGCAGAAAGGATAAGCTTTTCCCAATCGGCGGGAGTGAGCTTGCAATAGAAAAAATCAGTGAAATATATCACATCATGGGTGCAGAGGAGAAATTCGTTCCCGTGGTCTTTGACGGAAAGCACGAGGTTTCGCTTGCACAGGCTTTGAACTTCTTTGGGGAGGCGGAATAGAATGATCGGGTTTACAAGCACATCTCTGCGCTCTTACACTCTTGAGCAGGTTGCGGATGTTGCCGCTTCGGCAGGCGCGCAAATCATCGAATGGGGCTCGGATTGCCACGTGAAAAGCCTTTCCGATGCCGAAAAAGCGAAAAAGCTTTGTGGAGATAAGGGGATAGTAATCAATTCTTACGGAACATATTACCGTATTGGCTGCGGGAAATCCGATGAATGGAAGAAAATCTGCGAAATTGCTGCGTGTATGGGTGCGAAATACATCCGCACCTGGCTCGGCACAAAGGGAAGTGCGAAAACTAGTGAAAGCGAATATGAAGCTCTCCTTGAGGATGCACGGAAAACCGCTCATGTTGCCGCAGAACACGGACTCACCGTGTGCAACGAATGCCACCCGAACACCTATAATGACACAACGGAAAGCTCACTGCGCTTTCTGAATGACGCGGGACAGGATAACATTAAAACTTACTATCAGTCGTGGTACAGAGATGAGGCTCCCGATAAAGAGAAGCTTTTCAAAACGTTCCCTCTCGTTCAGGATGTTCATCTTTCGTTTTCGGAGCTTGAGCGTTTTCAGCGCTTCCGAAAGAAAGACAAAGAGTATATCGTAAAAATTCTTTCATGGCTCAAAGAACTCGGCTTTGACGGCGGATTGTTGATAGAATTCACCAAGAACTCAAAGGCGGAAAACCTGATTAAGGATGTTGAAAGGCTGACTGAGTTATGGAAAAGCGTGTAAAGAGAACGGAAAAGCGTTCAAAAAACGTGGTTTTGCGAAGCACGGTGCCGTTCATTCTGATTTTGCAGCTGCTTTTGACAAACCTTTTCCCCGGTTTGGGAATCATGCTTGCAGACACAGTGAAAATGGGGCTTGATTACATTGAGCTTTCTCCCAATCCCTGTGCTCCGTCGGAAAAAGAAGTTGCAGCTCTGATGTCGGAAAAAGCGGATTCAAATGTCTTCGTGCTTGCAACAGATGAGGATTTCCGGCGACTGAAGGCAAATTACACTGCGCGCGATGATGAAAAGCTGAATGAGTATTTCGATTACGTTGCGAAATGCGCAGATGAGTTGCTGGACACCGAGCCTTTGGGATATATCCTCGAGGAGGAGGAAAACAGCCTCCTTGAAACCGCGCGAGAGATTCTAGAAAGGACGGTCATTCTCGGATTCATGTGGAGGGTGACGGGGAATGAGGCATATGCGAGAAGATGCATAAAAGAGCTGAAAAATGCCTGTGAATTTCCGGATTGGTGCGAGAGTCACTATCTTGATACTGCCGAAATGACCTTTGCTGTATCCCTCGGTGCAAACTGGCTTTATGACTGCCTTGAGCCTGAGGATACGGAGCTTTTCGCCCGCTCTGTTATGGAAAAAGCCTTCGACACCTCAAAAGGAAAGCTCCTTTCACAGAATTGGTGGAAATGGTCAAAAACCAATTGGAACAGCGTGTGCTACGGCGGTCTGGGCGTGGGAGCAATGGTCTTTTATGACTATTGTGAAGACTTCGCAAAAGAGTTTCTTGCCGAAGCATATAAAAAGATGCATTATAATTTTGAGACCTTCACTCCCGACGGTGTTTTTGCCGAGGGCAGCGGGTATTGGGAATACTGCACCACATATCTGACCTATTTTATGTCCACCTCGGCTAACCGTATGGGTACGGATTTCGGGCTGTCCGAAACCGATGGATTTATGCAATTGGGCACATTTCCGCTTTATATCACCGGCTCTGTTTCGGTTTTCCACTACGGAGACAATAAACGTGTTTCCGTGGGTGCGCCGTCACTCTACTGGTTCAGCAGGCGGACGGGAGACCCCGCAACGGCATATTATCAGGCAATGTCAACCGTGGAAAGCGAGCTTGCAAACGGCAAGGGAAAACTTGAGCTTTGCAAGGAATGTGCGGTGGGCGCTCTTTGGTATGACTCAAAACTTCTTGCCGGCTTTGACACTTCGGCTCAGCCCCTTGCGGCTCATCTGAAATCCGATGCATCTCAGGAAATTGTTGTTTTGCGCAGCGGGACATTCGACAAAAGCGCCGTTTACGCCGCGATAAAGGGCGGATATAACTATACAAATCACGGAGATTTAGATATCGGCACCTTCGTTTTTGACTGTATGGGTGAACGCTGGGCAGAGGAATTGGGCCCCGCGGATTACGGAAACAGCGGCTATTTTGTGGGAATCATCGGCGGCGGAAGGTGGAAGGTTTACGCCAAGCGTGCCGAAGGACAAAACACCCTCGTTTTCAATCCCAACAAAACATTTGAGGACCAATATCCCTTTGCGAAAGCGGGATTCACGAAGTTCGTCGAGGATGAGCAAAACGGAGGAAAAGCGGTGCTTGATATGTCCGGGGCTTACCGCTTTGCAGGTGTCAGGCACGTTACAAGGGAATTTGAGCTTTCCGATTCCCGCAATGTTTTGACTGTCAGAGATGAATTCATCTGCCGTCAGCCCTCGGAGGTTTACTGGTTTATGCACACACGTGCCGAAATTGAAATAATGGATTCCCACCGTGCAGTGCTGAAAATCGGCGGCAAAACAATGCTGGCGTCTTTGTCGGAGGACAGCGTTGGTGAATTCAGAATAATGCCTGCCGAATCCCTCGTAGAAGGTGTTGACAACAGGCTCAAGGGAGATTCCGCCCAAATCAAAAAACTCGCGGTTTATGCAAGCGGCGCGGTGTCGGGAAACATCGAGGTTACTCTTTCGCCCGTGCAATAAAATATGCCCGCATCCGAAATGAATGCGGGCTTTTGTTATGATAATACGGAATAACGGTCAGTGCTCCGAAGAACATACGATTCTGCTTGAGTTTGCCCTTTTGGGTCTTATCCTACTCGTTCTATTATGCCGTTGTTGCAAGCATTTCCTCGGTTACCTCACAGGCAACGGGTTCATTCCTGAGATACTTTTCAAGGGTTTCAATCATATAATACGCCATTCTCTGAGGCTCGTTGCCCATACTGCCTGCAATATGAGGTGTCATAATTGCATTGCGGCACCAAAACAGCGGACTGCTATTCGGAAAGACTTCATTTTTTATTACATCAATTAGAGCAGTGCGCGAGGGATGAAGCAGAAGCGAAAGTGCAAGGTCAGATTCCTTAACCTGCGCTCCCCTTCCGGTGTTGATGAAGGTTGAATGCTTTTTCATTTTTGAGAATAATTTTTTATTGAAGATGTTTTCAAGCTCTTTTTTGTTTGCAAGATGATTGCTTATTATGTCGCACTGCGAAAAAAGCGTGTCAAGATCCGTGAGGGTAACATTCAGTTCCCGCGCCTTTTCCTGCGAAACAAACGGGTCACAGGCAAGCACCTCAACATCAATGGTTTTCAGCCTTTCCGCTACCATACTTCCAATTGCGCCGAGGCCGATCAGGCCAACCTTGCTCTTGTAGTTTCCGGGTGAACGGCGGGCGAAAATGAGCGAATATGGCGGCGCAATTTTGTAATTTCTTGATGCCCGGAAATACCCCTTATTTGCAAGAACAATTTGAGAAAAGGTGTATTCAACCACGGGGACGGCATTGATTGAGGCACTGCTGAAAACTCTGACTCCGCACTCAAGGAAAGGCTTTGCGAAATACTGCACCGTTCCCGCCGCATAGAAAAGTGCCTTGAGATTGGGCATATACTTTCTGATTTCCTCTGCGGAAAGCTTTGGCATTCCCCAGGTGCCGAAGCCGATTTCACAATCCGCAAGGAAGGGAGCATATTTTTCAAGGTCACCGCGGCTGATTCTTTCGGTGATTTCGTAACTTTTTGAAAGTTCCCCGAGAACCTCTTTTGAAAACGCTCTTGAAAACTGAACTTCATTTGAACCGAACAAGGCAATTTTCATTATTCGTTCTTCCCTTCCGCCAAAATCTCGGCCGTTAAACAACCTTCCGGAAGAAATTCGGCGAGTCAAAATATGTGTATTCAAGCTGAATTCAAGAGGCTTTTTGACAAAGCCTCTCTCACATTTATTCACGTCCGCGGTCTTGATGAGAATATCCGCGTCAGTTCGATGCAGTCAGTCTTCGCTCCAACGGCGATTTCAAAATCTTTTAAGGCTTATAATCTGCGTGAAGGCTGTGCTTGCACACCCGATTTTCTGCTTATCAATCCGCTGTTCATAATAAATATGCAGTTTTTAGTATATCATCCGTTTTTACAAATTGCAACAAAAGCAAACGGAAAAATGTCCGGTTCAACACAAAAATACAAAAAATTATTGATTTTTTTCCGAAATGGTTTAGTATATATTTATGGAAATAAACATTCCCGGGGTGAAAGTGAATGATAATCAACAGCTCAATCAATATTCACGGAAAAGTGCTTGATAACAGAGTGGTTTTGCAGCCGATGGAGGGGTGTGACGGCAATTATGACGGCAGCCCTTCGGAGCTGACAGAAAGAAGATATGACCGTTTTGCACGAAGCAGAGCAGGTGTTATTTGGGTTGAGGCAATTGCCGTTTCATCCGAGTGCAGAGCAAATCCCCGCCAGCTCCGGATTACGGAGGAAAACAAAGATACATATGCACGTCTTGTGGAAAACATCAAGGAAAAAACGTTCTCTCTTTACGGCTTCGAGCCTCTTGTGGTGTTTCAGCTGACAAACAGCGGAAGATTCAGCAAACCAAACGGTACCCCAGCCCCCATTGTAGCCTACCGCAATGAGCTTTGGGAAAAGGGAAAAGAAAACCAACCCTATGTGATTGCAACGGATGATTACTGCGACGGAATAATCGAAAAATATGCCGCGGCTGTGCGTCTTGCCTGCGAAGCGGGTGCGGATGCGGCGGACGTTAAGTGCTGCCACGGATACCTGCTGAATGAATTTCTCAGTGCATACAACCGTGAAGGCAGATATGGCGGAAGCTTCGAAAACAGAACGGCGTTTTATCTCGGGTGCATCAGAGCCGCGAAAGCCTCGCTTTCGGGCGGAGCATTTGTAACAAGCCGTCTCAACGCCACAGACACATTCCCCTACCCATACGGCTTCGGCGTTTCTCCCGACGGTATTGATTTAACCGAAACAAAAAAGCTTATTTCCCTGCTCGAAAAAGAGGGAATAAACCTCCTGAACATAACCCTCGGCAACCCATATCTGATTCCCGATGTCAACCGTCCCTGGAAAAACGGAAGCGAAAATCCCGAGGTGGGAATGAAGCGGATTTACGATGTGACGAAGGAAATTCAGACGAGCTTTGAAAATGTGAATATTATCATGTCGGGATTGAGTTATCCTGCGGAGAAATGCATCGACTATGCAGAAAAATGCCTTGAGGAAGGCGTTGCAAGGCTTGCGGGCTTCGGCAGGATGAGCTTCTCATACCCTGAATTTTATAAAGATTTCCGTGAAAATGGCTCAATCGAAAAGAACAAATGCTGTATCGCCTGCGGAAAGTGCACCGAGCTTATGCGCGGCGGAAGTGTTGCGGGATGCCCAGTGAGAGATTCCGGGGTCTATATGCCGTATTACAGAAAGGTGAAGGAAAAATGATTGCTATTGTTACCGGCTCAAGCCGCGGAATAGGTCTTGCTGTTGCAAAAGCACTTCTCGCAAGAGGTGATGTTGTTATCGGCACGGCAAGAAGCGAAAACGAAAACACTGCCGCTCTCCTCAGTGAAAACGGCAATTTCAGATTCATAAAAGCGGACATTTCCTTGGAAGAGGACAGAAATGCTGTTGTCAAATACGCTGTTGACGAATTCGGCAGGATTGACCTTCTTGTCAACAATGCGGGCGTTGCCCCAAAGGTGAGAAAGGATATGCTTGAGATAACCGAGGAGGATTTCGACTATGTTATCTCCGTCAATCTGAAGGGGACATATTTTATGTCCCTCGCGGCGGCAAATGCCATGATAGGGAAAAATCCGGGCAGAATTGTCAACATCAGCTCTGTCTCGTCCTATGCCGTATCACTCAACCGCGCGGAATACTGCATTGCCAAGGCGGGAATTTCGATGATTACCAAGCTGTTCGCCGCAAGACTTGCGGAAAACGGCATCGGTGTTTTTGAAATTATGCCGGGAATTATCGAAACCGATATGACTGCCAAGGTCAAGGACAAGTATGTTGAAAGAATCAACGGCGGCTTAACCCCCATAAAGCGTATGGGCAAGCCCGAGGATGTGGCAAACTGTGTGCTTGCAGTTGCAGAGGGACGGCTTGATTTCGGCACGGGCACTCAGCTCAATGCCGACGGCGGATTCAGCGTGAGGATACTGTAATGGATTTTGACGCAATTGTTATCGGAAGCGGCGCGGCAGGCTATTCAGCGGCGGATTGGCTTGACCGATTCGGCGTGAAAAGAGTTGCACTTGTCACAAACGGAAGGTTCTGCGGCACATCGAGAAACACCGGAAGCGACAAGCAGACATATTATAAAATCTCCCTCAACTCCTGCGCGGACAGCGTGTATGAGATGGCTCGGGACATTGCGGGGGGCGGCTCCTGCGACGGTGAGCTTGCCTTTGTTGAGGCGCAAAACAGTGCAAGGTGTTTTTTCAGGCTTGTTGAGGAGGGAATTGATTTTCCGACTGATTCCTACGGAGGATTTGCGGGCTACAGAACCGATCACGATAACACCTCAAGGGCAACCTCCATCGGGCCGAAAACATCTCAGGTTATGGTGGAAAAGCTTGAAAAAGCTGTTCTTGGAAACGGCAGGACAACAGTATTTGACAATTATCAGGTTGCCGAAATTGCAGTTAAAGACGGCTCGGTAAAGGGAATCATCGCCCTCAACACCGAAAGCGGCAAGATTGAAGCAATAAGCTCGAATTATGTTATCGCCGCCACAGGCGCGCCTGCAGGAGTTTATTCCGACAGCGTTTATCCCGTATCTCAGCACGGGATGACGGGCGCTTTGATTGATGCCGGCGTCAGTATGGTGAATTTCGCCGAATGGCAATACGGAATCGCCTGCGTTGACCCGAGATGGAATTTATCCGGCAGTTATATGCAGGTTATGCCCCGCATTTTTTCAGTTGATTCGGACTCAAACGAGTTCGAATTTCTGCCGGACGGCTTCGGTTCTGACACTGCAGCCTGCAACATGACCTTCAGGAAAGGCTATGAATGGCCATTCAGCGCCGCAAGAATTGAATCAACCTCTCGTATTGACCTTCTCGTAAAAAACGAGGCCGACAAGGGCAGAAGCGTTTTCGTCGATTATTCGAAAAACCCGCGGGGCTATTGCTTTGAGAAGCTTTCGCGGGAGGCAAAGGACTATCTTACCGCCGCCGGAGCGGTTGCCGAAACTCCATACGAGCGCCTTCTAAATCTGAATCCCCTTGCCGAGAAGCTCTTTGCTCTAAAGGGCAGGGACTTATCATATGAGCCCCTGAAAATTGCCGTTTGCGCTCAGCATTGCAACGGAGGATGCCTTGTAAACACCTACTTTGAAACTCAAATCAACGGCCTTTTCGTTATCGGAGAGGCGGCTGGTGCTTTCGGTCTGACAAGGCAGGGCGGCACCGCGCTCAATGACACCCAGGTAAGCTCTTTGCGCGCGGCAGAGAAAATTTCACATGACATTGCTCGGAATACCGATGCGCCCGGCTCGGAAATCGCCGTTCCCGTTTATTCATTCAAAAAGGGTAAAAGCGAGGTTAAGGCAATTGCCGAAAAAATGAGCCGCTGTGCCGCATTCAAAAGAGATAAAGCTGAGATGCTTGTGCTGCTCGGAGAAATCCGCAGGTTGAAAGAGAGCGGAATTTCGGCGGAAAGCCTTTCCGAATATCTTTATGACAGGGATACGCTCGTTTGCACCGAGACTCTTCTTGTTTCGATTCTCGGCACAATGGGAAAAGCAGGCAGCAGAGGCGGAGCGCTCTATCACGTTTCCGGTGAAAATATGCCCGAAAATGCGGAATACCGCAAATACAGAGCAGTAACAGATGGCACGGAGGTTAAATTCGTCCCCGTTTCCCCCGTTCCGAAACCCGAGGTTAATTTTGAAATGCTGTTGAAATCGGGAACAAATGAAATTTAAGGTTAAAAACAGAAATTTTTCTGAAAAACAAGCTAAAGATTTGACTGAAGATACCTGAGAAAAGAACAACATCAAACACGGATGTTCGATTAAAATCCTTAAATTATTTTTTGTTTTCGGAGGAAAGTGAGCTCTGTGCGCAACTCGGGAGAGCGTTCGGTTCACATCCGAGAGTTCACTGGCAAACTTCAATAATGTACGACTAAAAGCCTGCAATATCTTAATATTGCAGGCTTTTCTTATACTTATTTGTCGATTGATAGTACGTTATTTTTCTGATATAATTATACAAACATACAAAAAACCGTTTTTTTTGATCTTAGCTGATTCTTATTCAGAACTATGATACAATTCTCACAAGTAAGGTGGAAAGGTAAATGAAATTCAAGCAACAAATAAAAGATTGTCTTCTGATGCTCCTTATTCTGACGCTGTCCTTCGCTGTGGTAATAATTATTCAGGAGTTGTGCGAAATCAGGTCGCTGGCTTCAATGATTTTTGTCATGGCGGTGTTTTTGGTCTCCCTCGTAACAAAAGGATATTCATGGGGAATTGCTGCATCGCTTATCGGCGTGTTTGCCGTGAATTTTGCATTTACTTTTCCGTACTTCAAATTGAACTTCACAATCCCCGAAAACCTGTTTTCCGCTGTTGTTTTGCTTGTTATCTCGGTTATGACAAGCGCCCTCACAACAAACCTGAAAAAGCAGGAAAGAATGCGCGCAGAAAATGAAAAGGAAAAAGTCAGGGCAAATCTTTTGCGCGCGGTGTCACACGATCTTCGCACTCCGCTGACTTCGATTTACGGCTCATGTTCAACAATAATGGAAAACTATGATGCCCTCAGCAAAGAGCAGCAGATGAAATTGCTCGGTGAGGTTTGCGCAGACGCGGAATGGTTGAACAGAATGGTTGAAAATCTGCTGTCGGTCACGCGGATTGACAGCGGAAAGGTTTCGCTTGTGAAGACTCCCACCGTTTTGGACGAGCTGCTTGATTCCGTTCTTGTCAAGTTCAAAAAGCACTACCCGGACCGGGCTATTGAGGTTGATGTCCCGGATGAATTTGTTGTTATCCCCATAGATTCCATACTCATTGAGCAGGTAATTATTAATTTGCTTGAAAATGCGGTTATTCACGCCGCCGGAATGACACGGCTCAGTCTCAGGGTGTTTATCCTCGGCAAGCGTGCTATCTTTGAGGTATCGGATAACGGCTGCGGTATTCCGAAGGACAGACTGGACACGATTTTTTCCGGGCAGTACGATGAAAGGTTTCCGTCTGCAGATAACGACAGCCGCAGTATGGGAATCGGGCTTTCAGTATGCGCCACAATCATCAAGGCGCACGGCGGAGACATACAAGCGGAAAGCAAGCTTGCTTCCGGAACAACTATCAGATTTTCATTGGAAACGGAGGACGCGGAAAATGAGCAACAAATACAAGATACTGATGATTGAAGACGACGCAAACATTTGCAGCTTTGTTGTGGCACTGCTCAACGCCAACGGATACCAGGCGCTGACCGCCAAAACCTGTGAAATGGGCAAATCACTCTTTTGGTCTCATACTCCGGATCTTGTTATTCTGGATCTGGGCTTGCCAGATATGAATGGTCTGGAATTCATCAGGGCAATCCGAAAGAGTGCTGCAACCCCGATTATTGTGCTGTCTGCGCGCACAACGGAGCAGGATAAGGTTTCCGCTTTGGATCTCGGGGCAAACGACTACATAACAAAGCCATTCGGCCCCGCGGAGCTTACAGCCCGCGTACGCGCCGCTCTGCGGAACAACCGGCAAACTGCTGCCGGTGCTCTCCCCGACGGGAAATTCACAGCGGACGGTTTGGTTATTGATTACGACCGCAGGCAGATTTTTATTGATGAGCGGGAAATCAAACTTACGCAAACCGAATACAACATCGTTTCATATCTCTCCGAACACTCCGGCAGAATGATGACGTATGCTTCAATTGTTCGCGCAATATGGGGCAGCGCAGACTACGGCAGCACAAAAAAGCTGCAGGTAAATATGGCGAACATCCGCAAAAAGTTCGGCAGCAAACCCGGAAACAATCAATATATTCAAAATGAATTAGGCGTTGGATACCGTATGATTGACGAAGATTCCGAAAAACAAATCAGCAAATTTGAGGAGGAAACCCCATGATTCTTGCACTGGTAATTTTCATTATAACCTACATATTGATGCTTTCACTGCAGAAATACCGCCCGTGGATTGCGCTGAGCAGCGCCGCTGTTTTTATATTACTCGGGCTGGCAGGAGTGTATGACTTTACTCCGCTGACAGCACTCGGCGCTGTGGACTACAATGTTTTGTTAATGATTGCCTGAACAATGGGAATTGTGACGCTGTTTATTGAAAGCAAAATGCCGGCGCGCCTCGCAGAGCTTCTGATAGCGAAAGTTCCGAATGTTAAATGGGCTGTTACGGTTCTCGCACTGTTTGCCGGAATCATCAGCGCATTTGTCGATAATGTTGCCACCGTTCTGATGGTGGCGCCGGTTGGCCTGGCTATTTCCAAAAAGCTGAAAATTTCTCCTGTTCCCGTGTTGATAGCAATAGCGGTTTCTTCAAACCTTCAGGGAGCCGCAACAATGGTCGGTGATACAACAAGTATGCTGCTGGGCAGCTTTGCCGGCATGAACTTTCTTGACTTTTTCTGGATGAACGGAAAATCCGGCATCTTTTTCGGCGTTGAGCTCGGAGCAATTGCTTCTACATTCGCGCTTCTTCTCCTTTTCAGGAAGGACAAGCAGCCGGTTTCCGCGGCAGTCGAAACCAAAGTCTCCGACTATTTTCCGTCAGCACTGATGATAGGAACGATTGTGCTTCTTATTATGGCTTCCTTTATTCCGCAACCGCAAAGCGGCATTTTGCTGACAATATACAGCTTGAGAAGCGGGCTTGTTTGCGTTGTGCTGTGCCTCATCGGAATCCTCAAAAGCTGCATAAATGAGAAATCCGGGAACGCTTTTCTTCGAGTTTTAAAGGAGCTTGACAAGGACACCCTGCTCCTTTTGTTCGGACTGTTCATTGTGATTGAGGGCATCAAAACGGCGGGAGTTATTGATGCCGCGGCAAACCTGTTTTATACGGTTTCCGGCGACAATCCGTTTTTCCTCTACACACTGATTGTTTTTGCCTCGGTGCTTCTTTCGGCGTTCATTGATAATATCCCGTATGTTGCAACCATGCTGCCTGTCGTTCAGGGCATTGCGGCATTAATGAACGGCGGAGAAGGCATGGCACCGTATGTGTTCTACTTCGGTCTTCTGACCGGTGCGACTCTGGGCGGCAACTTGACACCGATCGGCGCTTCCGCCAACATTGCGGCAATCGGAATTCTCCGCAAAAACGGCGAAACTGTTAAGCTGCGCGATTTTCTGCGTATCGGCGTTCCGTTTACATTGTCCGCGGTGCTCGCGGGGTACATTTATATATGGCTTGTCTGGGGAATGTAAATCCATCTTTTCCGATGTGAGGTAAGCTTTTGTTAAAATTAATTAAAAAGCAACAACCGGGCAGAATTATTGCTCTCGGCTTTGCACTTACAATTTTGTTGGGTTCTGTTTTTCTGTGTCTGCCGTGCAGTGTCAGAGACGGTGTGACAATCCGGTATATTGACGCGTTATATACTTCAACGAGCGCCGTTTGCGTGACAGGGCTGATTGCAGTGGATGCCGGAGACACATTTACTCTTTTCGGTCAGATTGTTCTTGCCATGCTGATTCAAATCGGCGGCTTGGGCGTTACCATTGTCGGCGCAGGCATCATCCTTGCAGTCGGGAAAAAGGTGAACCTGAAAGGCAGAAATATCATACGCGAGGCAATGAACCTTGATTCCGGGAAAGGCACTGTCCGCTTTGTGAAAAGCGTTCTGTTGACAACGCTCTCATTTGAACTGACAGGCGCGCTTTTAAGCTTTATTGTTTTCTCCCGTGATTATCCTGTGTTTAAAGCAGCGTGGATAAGCATATTTCATTCCATAGCCGCTTTTAACAATTCCGGTTTTGACATTCTCGGCGATTTTCATAATTTGATTCCTTATCAGCGTAATGTGTTATTGAATCTTGTTACCTGCGGCTTGATTTTCTTCGGCGGAATCGGTTTTTTGGTTATCCGCGAGATAATCACAAAAAAGCTTCGGTGGCATAAGTATTCCATGCACACAAAAGTGGTTATTTCCGTAAGTATAAGTCTTATTGCGGCAGGCACTGTTTTGTTGAAACTTACCGAGGATGTTACTTGGCTCGGCGCGCTTTTTCATTCGGTTTCAGCGCGAACCGCAGGTTTTTCCACATATCCGCTCGGGGAGTTTACCAATGCAGGTTTGTTTGTGCTGATTGCGTTAATGTTCATCGGCGCATCACCCGGCTCGACTGGCGGCGGTATAAAAACGAGCACATTGTTTGTGTTAATTCAGGGAATCAAATCGTCGGCAACGAACAAATCCGAAAAGGGGTTTCGCTACGGAATTCCTGCAGACACTTTTCGAAAAGCTGCTGTCGTTACCCTGCTTGCACTGAGCGTTGTGATAACCGGCACATATCTTATGGTAGTTTTTGAACCCGGCATTTCACTTGTTGACTCGTTATTTGAAATGACAAGCGCATTCGGAACGGTCGGGCTTTCCACCGGAATAACAACCGGGCTTTGTGACGCAAGCAAGGTGCTGACAATTATAGATATGTATGTGGGCCGCCTGGGGCCGCTTACAATCGCTTCTCTATGGCATTTTACTAAAGGCGAGCGCATAAGATACCCCGACGGGAACATTGCAATAGGCTGAAAGAGGAGAAAACCATGTATAAAAAAACTAAAAAAGAAAAACCGTCATACGGAATTATCGGTCTGGGCAGGTTCGGATACGCTTTGGCAATGGAGTTTGCCGCTTCCGGTGCTGAGTTTCTTGCACTTGACAAAAACGAAGAAAAAGTGCGTGAGATGAGGGACTTCACGGAAAACGTTTATATTGTGAAAAGCCTTGACAAAAAGACTCTTTCGGAAACCGGAATCCAAAACTGCGATGTTGTTGTGATTTGCATCAGCGAGCAGATGGACACATCCATTCTTACCACGCTGAATCTGGTCAGCCTCGGAGTTCCGACAGTGATTGCAAAAGCTTCAAGTGCCGAACACGGCGAAATCCTTGAAAAGCTCGGAGCAACGGTGGTGTACCCGGAGCGCGATATGGCGGTACGTCTGGCACACCATCTGTTAACAAAAAAGATGCTCGACTTTATTCAAATGAGTGAACAGGTGAATATATCAAAGCTGATGATTCCTGAAAAAATCATCGGGAAAAGCGTACTTTCGGTTGATCTGAGGAAAGAATTCGGTGTAAACATAATAGCAATAGAAAACAACGGTTATGTTATTGAAGCTGTTGAGCCGGATTACGAGTTTAAGAAGGGCGACATTTTATTCATCTCAGGCAATAAGGACGGCATTAATCGGTTGTCCGAATGGTTTGAGGACAACTGATGAAAAAAAACATTGTTCTGCAATATCCTCTGCTGCTTTTCAAAGGAGTCATTGTTGGGTTCGGGGCAATTATGCCCGGCATCAGCGGCGGTACCTTATGCGTTGCGTTCGGCATGTATAAGCCACTGCTCGGCCTGCTGAATCATCCGTTCCAAACAATTAAAAGTGACTGGCAAAAACTTTTATTCTTCATTCTCGGGGGAGGAATAGGTTTTGTCGGCTTGTCCGGGCTTGCCGGATGGCTTATGGAAAAAAACAGTCAGGCGGTCACCTGCGCCCTTATCGGATTTATCATCGGAACATTCCCCGGCTTGTGGAAAAGCGCCGGCCTGCATGGGCGCAAGCCATCGTCATACATTTCAATGCTGTCGGGTTTTATAATCCTTCTGGTTATTCTTATTGCGTTGCGGTGCGCCAACGGCGTGGCAATAGCTCCCGGGGTCGGCAGCTTTTTATTATGCGGAATCACATGGGGAATCAGCTTTATAGTTCCGGGTCTGAGTTCATCGACGCTGCTTTTATTCTTTGGCCTCTATCAGCCGATGCTTGAGGGGATTTCAAGCTTTTCTTTGCCTGTTTTGATTCCGCTTGCTATCGGCGTCGGAGTCAGTCTGCTTACGCTTTCAAAGCTGGTGGACAGCGCTTATCACAAATGGTATTCGCAGGTTTCCCATTCGATAATCGGATTCGTTGCGGCGAGCATAATTATGATTATACCCGTCGGTATGTTTAAAACAGTTTCCGGTTTTGCTCTCGGCACCGTGTGCATTGTCGGCGGAAGCATCATTTCGTTTTTCACTGATAACCTGTGCACACATCTGAAAAAGAGCAATCAATAAAACTTTGCTGAGTGAGAGAGATTTAATATGGCAGATTTGTTTTCAAACGTATTAAATATAACATGGCAGCAGGCCGTTATGTGGATACTCGGCGGGCTGTTGATTTATTTGGCAATTAAAAAGAAAATGGAACCTGCTTTGCTTTTACCGATGGGTTTCGGTGCGATACTTGTGAATCTCCCGTTATCGGGAGCGGTAACGCAAATATATGACGGTGTTAAAGAAATCGGGGCGATAGATGTCCTGTTTGATGCCGGAATAGCAAACGAATTGTTTCCGCTTTTGCTGTTTGTCGGCATCGGCGCCATGATTGATTTCGGCCCTTTGCTATCCAACCCGAAACTAATGATTTTCGGAGCCGCTGCGCAAGTCGGAATTTTTATCACGTTCAGCCTTGCGGCGCTTTTTGGCTTTGACATCAAAGACGCCGCGTCAATAGGTATCATAGGCGCAGCCGACGGCCCGACATCCATTTTTGTGGCAAATTATTTTCAGTCCAAATACATAGGTGCAATTATGGTTGCCGCATATTCTTATATGGCGTTGGTTCCTTTGGTTCAGCCTCCGGTAATCAAACTGCTGACAACAAAAAATGAGCGTCTGATTCGGATGCATTACAAGCAAAAGTCAATATCAAAATCTGCAAGAATCCTTTTCCCGATTGTGATTACCGCCATCACGGGCATAGTCTCTCCGAGAAGTGTGGCACTGATTGGATTTTTAATGTTCGGTAACCTCGTGAGGGAATGCGGAGTTCTTGACTCCTTATCCGAAACCGCGCAAAAGGTTCTCTCAAATCTGATCACTTTGTTTCTCGGCATTACGATTGCAACAAAAATGCAAGCCGAGTATTTCCTGACCAAAGAAACCCTGCTGATTATTGCGCTGGGTTTGGTTGCATTTATTTTTGACACTGCGGGCGGAGTATTGTTTGCAAAAGCAATCAACCTATTCCTCCCAAAGGACAAAAAAATCAACCCGATGATCGGTGCGGCAGGTATTTCCGCCTTTCCGATGTCCGCACGAGTTGTGCATAAAATGGGGCTGCAGGAAGATAATCAGAATTTTTTGCTGATGCATTCGGTTGGTGTCAATGTTTCCGGACAGATTGCCTCCGTTATCGCCGGCGGACTGATTCTTAATTTGTTGGG
Organism: uncultured Eubacteriales bacterium; assembly: GCA_964540415.1. Lineage (GTDB taxonomy): Bacteria > Bacillota > Clostridia > Oscillospirales > Acutalibacteraceae > CAZIMM01. The sequence continues at coordinate 4,001 of CAZIMM010000029.1, read as the reverse complement.
TTAATGCAGAAAGGATTTGAATACCATGCATCTTGATTTTGAAGCGTTTTTAAGCACCTTACCGATTATGCTCAAAGGTATGGCGGGAATTTTCCTTGTCACTGCCGTTATAATTGTTATTATGTATTTGCTCAACCACTTTGCGGGCAGCAACGGCAATGATAATCAAAAACAAGAATAAGCGTGCAGACATTACACGTAAAAAAACGCAGAGGCGGAAAACCTCTGCGTTTTTTATATTTAGCTGTCTTTAAAAAACTAAGCTCATAATATCACACCGCTTCCCGTCCGCATAAAAAACAGTTCTCACCGTCAAAAACGGTATTGAAAGGCGGAATTCCATAATAAGCAGCAGTGATTTACGTGTTAATGTCAAATTGATTTGTTATTAAATTTCAGTTCTTTTTTTGCAGCTGCTCCTCGAATGTTTTTATCCATTCGCGTGCAATTATGCCGTGACCGCATTCGGTGGGGTGAACGGAATCCCATATCCAATAGGATTTTTCACGTTTTTCGGCAGCTTCATCAAAAGCGTTTTGCAGTTTTATGAAGGTTATCCTTTCATCATTCTTCGCAATTTCTTCGGCCGTCTTTGCATATTCCTTCAGCTTGTTTCGGCAATCCGCCGGATGTTCTGCATACACTCCGTTTGTCGGAAGAAAAAACGGCTCAAGCAAGAACACCTTCAGGCTGATGTTTTTGTTGAACGAACTCTCAAGCAGCTGATGCAAATTGCTTTTGTATTCATCGCACGGCACAAAATTCGCTTCTTCAAGGAAGCAGTCGTTAATGCCGATGAGAATGCTCAGCAAATCCGGGTTAATGTCGAGCGCATCACTTTCCCAGCGTTCCGAAAGTGCGCGTGTTGTGTTGCCCGAAATTCCGCGGTTGACAAATTCAAGGTGCAAATCGGGATATTTTTGCCCGAGATATGCGTTGACGACATACGCGTAGCTGTGACCGATTTGATGGTTCAAATCCCATCTCTGCCGTTCTTCCCTATATCTGTTGCCGTCTGTGATTGAATCGCCCTGAAATAAAATTTTCATGCCTTTCACCTGTTCTTTCAAGAATTCCGGCAGTATTGTCCAGCCGGATGCTGCGGAAATGTAACAGTCAAATCAATTGATTGCACTGTATTCTATCACCGCGCTCTGATTGCGTTCGCATACGGAAACGCTGAAATTTTTTAGCTCTTTGCCGTTGAGCTCAAGCTCATTTTTCACCAAATTCTCATTTGTGACCGTCACCGAATATGCTGCCGTCTCATCTATGCCTGACAAATTAAGCCTGAAGCTTTTTTTGCGGCACTTTCTGCGCCTGAAAACAATCGCGCATCCCTTGCCGTCCATTGCCAACTGCCAACCCGCCCATATTCTTTCGGAGCTTGACGGCTCTGAAAGCGCATAAAAATCCCCTCGCCAGTAATCCGCGATTCTGCGCTGCTCTGCGATAATTGACTTTGCCGCTGCTTCGTCAAGCCCCTCCTGAACATTATAGACATCAAGATTATACACTATGCCCTCTGTCATCGCAGAACGCACCTCATACGGCTTCACTGTCCATGTACCGATTGCGTGATAAGGCAGATATCTTGTCAGAGAGAGCATCTGATTCTGATTCCAGGTGTCTGTCGGTTTCTTTCTGCTTGCGGGAGAACAACCGGTATCGCTGCGCCACAGTGCAACGCTTCTGCGGCAGGTTTCAAAGTCAAGACGGCGGCCGCCGCCCGAGCAGTTGTCAATTATCAGCGCGGGGAATCTTTCCGAAAGCGTATCCCACAGCTTATAAAGTCCGTCAATATATTTCATTTCAGTAATGCCGCGGCGGTCTTTTTCGTCGGAAACCCGCCACGTTTCCAACGGATGGCAGCCGCAGTCCTGGCGGTAGAAATCGGGATTAAACTCATCAATGAGCGAAATCAGTTTGTTCCTCAGCCATTCGTTTGCGTTTTCATCGCCGAGATTGAATATGTAAAACCGGTCATTTGACGCGGTTTTAAAGAAAAACTCCGGATGCTCAAGATATGTTTCGGTGTCAAAGTGCGCGCGCTCCGGTTCAAACCACAAAACAGTGCGCAGGCCCTTGCAGTGAGCGTAATCCGTAATCGGACGCAGGCCGCGCGAGAATGATTTTGCACAGGAATAGTTGCCTGTTCCGTCGGCAAATCCGCCCTTGAACCACATTGCATCCATCCAGTGAGTGTCAAGCCCCAGTTCAACCGTTTTGTCTACGCAGAACATCTGACCTTCTTCGCTCTGCCACGGCTTATATTTCTGAAAATAACGGTCAAAGGCAGATAACGCCGAGGGCAGCTTAAATCCGTCTTTATGTTTTGCGGCAGGGCTGTAATTGTCCGCAAGCAGGCGGCGGAATTTTCGTCTTTCGTCTTCAACAGTGCCGCTGCCCGATGCAACAAGAACGGACGGCAGACGCACCTTCTCGCCCGCGTTGAGATAAAAATCACAGTCGCACAAGCCTATTTTAACATTGATTGTGCTTTTTCTGACGCGGATGTCAAGCGACCACTGACCGCTCCAGCCTATAGCGAAGCAATACACCTTGCCGCCGCTCTGAATGTCAAAGAACGGAAAGCCGGTCAGATTTGACGATTTTCCTTCAGCAGGTTCGATGTGAAAAGATGTTCCGTTTCTCAGTCTGCGCATTATCGGCCTGAACGATTTTGCGCCGCAATTGTCACCGGTAAGGCTGCAAAAAGCCGCTATTGTTTCAAGCGGCAATTCAATATCGGCAGAGTATACTTCGGAAATCTGCGGACTTTTTTCTGAGCTTGTGTTGCTGACAAAAAGTCCCCACTGCCATACGCCGCCGAGCGGCTGTTCCGCCGCAACCTCGGCACAGATTCCGCGGGTATTCATCGTATCGGTAAACACAGTTTTTTCGCCGTCAATTTTCATTGAAAGTCTGCGCATTTAATTCCCCTTTTCCCGGTATCATCGGTCAAACGCCGTCACACAAGCCCTGACGGTATTCCGGAATATATTGAACAAGCCCGGGTGAGCAATTCTCATAGGCGTGTTGTTTTTTGCATATTCTCTGTTTCAAAGCTGCCGCCGATCAATTCACATTGACCAGAATAAGCGAGCGAAATCCATTGTATTCAATGTACGCGTATGTGCTGCCGCTGCGGAGTGCCGTGATTTTTCTCCCGGAGGCGGATATTATTGTCGGGTCGTAGCCTGTCACCTTAACTCCAAGGCACACAGCGGTTGTGTCGTAATTCGTGTCCACCTTAAATACATCGAGCATAAAGGTGTCGCCTGCGTTCACCGTGTATTCGTGGCTTTCATCAGTTATTCCGATGTAGACCTTCCGGAATTGTCTCTGCTTCACAACCTCACGCTTAGCGCTGCTGTTAAACGAATCCGAAAAATCGGGTGCGGAGACGAGTTGTATGTCAATTTCGTGCATCCGCGTCGCCCAGTTTCCCCAGCCGGTGCCGTAAGCATAGGCAATATATTTTTTGTCCGAAAGCCTTATGTGTCCGTTCGGGCGGGAGGATATGCCTGAATTGTGGCAGAAATAGGATATATTCGTCTTGAGGTCATTGACCTTTTTGAAGGTATCGCCGTCGTTTGACTCATAAATCGAAACACAGCTGCCCTCGGTCATTCTCGAGGAGGTGGAAACGGCAATGAATTTGCCGTAATCTTCAATATATTTAACGTCAGCGGAATCACAGCCACCGTCGGTGAAAGCGATGGCGATGCCGACATATTCTATTGTTGCAGGCCAGTTTTCATCCGAGGCGTCCGCAACGGCCACTCTCGTTTCATTCACGCTGTTGCCATGAGCGTCGCGTGACCTCCATGTATAATAGATATAAATCTTGTAACCCAAAACGACAAATGACGGCTCACCGGCACCCCAGTCGTCGGGGTTTTCATCGAAGTCTATAATCGCCTCGGGCTTTATGCCCCAGCCGGAGCCCGTCCATTTTTCGTATGGTCCGGCAGGGTCAATACTGCGGGCGACAAACA
>CAZIMM010000028.1:0-24007 GCA_964540415.1 uncultured Eubacteriales bacterium | reverse complement strand
GGCGTTCCTAAGATTGTTGTATTTATGAACAAATGCGACGACGTTGACGACCCCGAGCTACTTGACCTCGTTGAGATGGACATTCGCGACGAGCTTTCTAAGAACGAATTCGACGGCGACAACACACCTATCATTCGTGGTTCTGCTCTCGAAGCTCTCGAAGCTCCCAACGATTTGAGCAATGCCGCTTATAAGCCGATTCTCGAGCTTATGAACGCTGTTGACGATTATATCCCCACTCCTGACCGTAAGGCAGACCAGCCTTTCCTTATGCCTGTTGAGGACGTTTTCACAATCACGGGCCGCGGCACGGTTGCCACGGGCAGAGTTGAGCGTGGACAGCTCAAGACCGGTGAGGAAGTTGAAATTGTCGGCCTTTCAGACGAGAAGAGAAAGACTGTCTGCACAGGTATCGAAATGTTCCGCAAGATCCTTGACTACGCTGAGGTGGGCGACAATATCGGCGCTCTTCTTCGCGGCGTTCAGAGAAATGAGATCGAGCGCGGCCAGGTTCTCTCCAAGCCCGGCTCAATCCATCCTCACACCAAGTTCCGCGGTCAGGTTTATGTCCTGAGCAAGGATGAAGGCGGCCGTCACACCCCGTTCTTCAACAACTATCGTCCGCAGTTCTATTTCCGCACCACCGATGTTACCGGAGTCATCTCCCTTCCCGAAGGCGTAGAGATGTGCATGCCGGGCGACAACATTGACATGAGCGTTGAACTTATCACTCCGATCGCAATCGAAGAAGGCCTTCGCTTTGCTATCCGTGAGGGCGGCCGTACAGTCGGTTCGGGCGTTGTTATCGCTATCAACGAATAATTCCGATTTTCAACATTGTGCCTCTGCGTGCAAACGCGGAGGCACTTTTTGTGTCAATGCTTTCGTAAACTGATTTATCCGAGCAAATAATAATACAGTCGGGAGAAATACAATGAAATACGAGAACAACTGGGAATCACTCAATTCACGGCCGGTGCCGTCATGGTTTGAGGATGCAAAGTTCGGCATTTTCATTCACTGGGGAATCTATTCCGTACCCTCATATTCCGGGAAGACAACATTTTCGGAGTGGTACTGGTATCAGCTGAAAAACGGCGAACAGCCGGCAACCAATTTTCATAACCGCACCTATGGAGAAAAGTTTAAATATGAGGACTTTGCACCGATGTTCAAAGCGGAGCTCTTTGACGCAAAGCATTGGGTTGAGCTGTTTGAACAGGCCGGCGCGCGCTATATTAACCTGGTTTCAAAGCATCACGACGGCTTTTGTATGTATAAATCCGATTACGCATGGAACTGGAATAGCGTTGACATCGGACCTCACAGGGATTTCTGCGCCGAGCTGAAGGAGGCATGTGAGGGCACTCCGGTACGTTTCGGCGTTTATCATTCGGTTTATGAATGGTATAATCCTCTTTACCTGAAAAGTCCTGAGGAATATTCAGTCAAGCATCTTCTGCCGATGCTTAAGGAACTCATATGCAAATATGAGCCGGCAACGCTGTTCACTGACGGCGAGTGGGATCACGAAAGCTCAGTGTGGCACAGCACCGAGTTTTTGCAGTGGCTCTATAATGAATCACCCGTAAAGGATTATATTGTGCCGAATGACCGCTGGGGCAGAGAGACAAGGGGCAGACTCGGCGGAAACTTCACCTCAGAATACGGCAGAATCGAGGGCGACAGGGTGATTGATGACATTGAGCTTGATCGCCCGTTTGAGGAGTGCCGCGGCATCGGAGGCTCGTTTGCATTCAATCGAAATGAGGATTCCGTGGATTACCTTACGGCAAAGCAACTCATTGATATGTTTGTTGACCTCGTCAGTAAGGGCGGAAACTTCCTGCTGAACATCGGTCCGGCAGCCGACGGCACAATTCCCGCAATCATGCAGGAGCGTCTGAGGCAGATCGGCGCATGGCTGAAGGTCAACGGTGAGGGAATATATGCAAGCAGAAAGTACAAAACGAGCACACAGGACGGTGTGGTGTACACAAAGCGCGACAACAAGGTGTATGCCTTCCTCAAAAGCTTCCCGTTCGGCTCTCTGACGCTTAAGGATATTGAGTTTTCTCCTGATTTATCGGCAAGGCTGCTCGGAAGCAAAGCTCCGGTTGCCTGCGAAAATGACGGCGGCTGTCTCAAACTGGTTTTCCCTCCGCTGAATCCCGATGAGCTTGAGGGGAAATATGTATATTGCTTTGAATTGTCAAATATTTTTTAACATATATATTACCGATTTGTAATTTATGGCGTTCAAAACAACTTGATAGCTTAACTTTTTAATGATATAATAAATTCATCCAAGGAGGATGATAGCAATGGAGAACAACCAAAACAATCAGTACGGTCAATACAACCAGCCGCCGTATCAGAACAGCCGTCCGAACAACAATCTCAATTTTAACTCTGCTTTCAGCTCAAGTGTGCTTGAGGAAAAAAACATTGCAGTTTGTGTTGTGCTTTCGTTTGTGACGTTCGGTATTTACTATATTATTTGGAAATACAACTTGTGCAAATCAATGCGCCAGCTTCAGAACGACAACAGCGGTTGCCTGGGTGAAATGCTCTGTATGCTCATTGTGCCGTTTTACATGCTTTACTGGTTTTACACCCGCTCACAGAAGGCCTCTGCAATAGCGCAGGCAAACGGAGTCAGAGATGTACCGGACAACGGTGTGCTTTATCTTGTCCTGTCTCTGCTCGGCTGGGAAGTCGTTTCAATGGCTCTCATGCAGAACGACCTGAACAAGTTTGCCCAACAGCCGATTACGGGCCACGGCAACTATCAGCAGCAGTACGGCGCACCATACACTCCGCCGTACAACCCGCCTTACAATGCCGGTGCGCAGCAGAACGGTTATAATTATCCCCCACAGCAGTATTACGGCTCGGCTCCCGTGCAGCAACAGCCTGTACAGCCTCCGTATCAACCCCCGGTGCAGCCGACTGAACAGCCGCAGGCACAGCAAAACAACGAGCCTGAACAGCCCGCCGAATAAAATACGGTTATCAAATAAAAAAATCGGGTGCGCCTTATGCGTTCCCGATTTTTTGTGCAAAAATTTAAACAGCTGCCGCAAAGCAATACTTTGCGGCAGCCGTTAATTAGTAAATCAATTAACCGTTGTATACGCTTTCGAACGCAGACACAAGGCAGTCACCCACCTGGGAACCACCCGAGACGGTTTCTGCATAGTGACCGTCGGCAAGCATTGAGCCGTAGTCGTTTCCGGGAAGAATGTAGCCGATTGAATCGTTTGCAAGTCCGAACACAAGCAGCCGTTTGTCAGAACCCACAGTTTCACACATCGGCTTATGGTTCCAGTCAACGCCGTTCCACGCCTCGCTTGCGGGAAGTGTGCCGCCGAAGGCAAGCTCGGGTGAAAACTCTCCCGGAATCAGTGCCGCCGTAATCCTGCCGCCGAACTCCATATAGCCGACCTCTGTGACGATTCTCACATCGTCTACTCTCCAACCCGTGCGAACAACAGTGTTGTTGACCAGCTTCGCCTTTGTTGCAAGGTAGAGAATGTAGTTGTCAACAGGCACCAGAACCTCTGTGTTTGAGGCGTTGAGCAGGGGAGTGAGCCTTTCCTCGTCGGCTGTTCCGGTGATTATCTTGTCGCCGAGGGTGTGACCGTACGCTACAATTTGCTCAAGATTTGTCGGAAATTCCCCGACAATGCCGCGGTTGGTTGTGATTTCACACTGCGCACCCTGAATAAACATAAAGTCTGCATTCTTTTTGCTGTTTATCGTTTCCTCGATATAATAGGGGTAATCTCCGCTGATTTCGGTGTTTTCACTGCCGAATGAAACGGGGTGGGCGCCGAGGTTGGCAATCCATGTTTCACGGCTCGATTCCGAGTCCGGGTCAAAGCGAAGAGTGCTTATCTCGGTGTCAAAAACATCCGGGGTGCGCTTGTCGCGGATGTACTCCTTGACATCAACGCTTGAATAGTAAAGCTCGCCCGGTTCAAGAGCACGGTAAGCTTCTTTTATCGCGTTGGCTGCTTTGCGGGCGGTTGCCTGAATGAAGGCCTCGCTTCTGCCGGAATAGTATTCCTTGCTCATGCCGAGCGCGGTAATGAGCGGATTGCCGAAAGCAGCCTTGATAAGGTCGCCGCCGAGTCCCTGAACATCAATGCAGCTGTGCGCATGGGTTGAGGAAATGTTGATTGCAACAATATCGGTGTCCTGAACAAAATCCGCAAGAAGTGCGCGGATTGTGCGGATATCCTTGTTAGAAATTCCGACACCGTCAAGTACGCCGTAAATCACCGTGCCTCTGCCCGAACCGTCATTGACGGCAATAACGCGGAAGCACTGGTCATCAATAACGCCTGTGACATTCAGGTTGGGAAAGTTGAAAAAGCCTCCGAGACAATATGTACCGATGAGAACATCCTTGGGAATGACGCTGACGCGCGAATAGCCGAGATTCCATTTGGCATTTTGTGCGGGAGAGGAAAGATAGCTGCCGAATCCGCCGTAGAAATTCTCGCTCTTGTATTCCTCTGCCTTTTGCCAGCCGGGATTGGGTATAATCGAGATTATTCCTTTGAGCAGTGCGTCGATAACATTGTCAACAGCGTTGTAAAACGTTTTTTCCGCTGTCGGTGACAATGCGGCGGAGTTGAAGCCGACTGAGGTGCAGAGAAGGAGGGTCAGCGCAAGGAGAAACGAGATGAGTCTTTTTTTCACTTTTCAACAATCCTTTCAATTTGACTTATTTAAATAATAATCCTCAATTCTTACTCCGTCTACATACACACCTTCAATAACCGCGTTGCCGTTTTTCACCCGAAGAACGGCATATGGCTTAAAGTCGGAGTCGTTGCCGAAAAACAGCTTTTCAAGTTCGGGTGCGAGGTCTTCATTGGTATAATATCTGTCAATGGGCAGCTCAAAGCTGTATTGTCTCTGCGAAAAAGACGCGGCGTTTTTTATGTATGCCTCGCCGTCTGGCACGGTGTCGGATGTTGAGGAGATATATGAATATCCGTCAGGCGCAACAGCGATAATGCCATAGCGCTTGGCCGCCAGACCGTAGGTGTCAACGTTGCATATCAGTGAAATATAGCGGCCGCGGAAGCTGTCATATGGGTCATAGATGTCCACACTGAAGCGGTAGGCTTCACCGTTGCGCAAAATGTTGTATTTTTGCGCGACAAAAGCCGCGGGAACAGCAAGCTGAACGGCAATTAAAATGCATATGCCTATGATGACGGCGCGTTTTTTTACGCTCATTCCTCATCGCCTCCGTTCTCAATTTCCGGAACAATTGCTTTTTGCTTGCGCCTTTTGGCAAGCCGGACATTCACCAGCAGGAACACCCCTCCGAGCACGAGGAAGGCGACACCCTTTGTGAGAAAATCAATTTTTGTGTCGAAAAACCTCAAAACAATGAGTGCAAGAAAAGTAACAAGCCCGACGTTCAGAACCGCGATATCATCCCTGCGCGCGCCTCTGACAATGAAGCACAGGGCAATAATAAGAGTTAATATGTTTGCGGCAACGGCAGCCGCTATGCGGTTGTAGTCGCTGACAAAGCTGATGGCATAAAGCACACAGCCCGCCGCAATGAAAGCAATTTTCGCAACATCCTTTTTGAATGAAGTTATCCCGAGCAACAGGCTCAGCAACAACAGCGCTCCGCACACAACAGCCGAGATGGTGCCGACGCTTTCGTCAATGATGCCGCACGAATAGATGATTGCCAAAATGAGGATGCCGACAGTGCCGACGGGTTTGAACGGCATGGCACGGGAACTGTTTGTGTCCATTGCAAAGAGCAGAACAAAGAACACAATGATGGATCTGATTCCGCTCTCGAGAACGCCCATGAAAGACAACGAAAGGCAGAATGCCGCAATGACGCTTATCCAGACGGAATATATGTATTTTGCTCCGCCGGTTTTGCTGCATTTCAGTGTGTAGAACAGTCCTCCGAGATACATTGCGAGAAGAGGCAATGCATAAAGCGGTGACATCGATGAATCCGTGATCAGCAAAAAGCCCCAGTTGAAAACTGTATAATAGTAGACAACCAGGGGGGAAACAGCGTCCAGAAGGTAAATTATCGGGAGGCACAGAAGCCCGCAGGAGAGTATGTAAACAGCAAAATCGTTTGAAAGATGGAAGCTTTGGCCGATCATTGCCAGAGCCGCAAACACTCCGGCGCACCAAAACAAGGCAACACTTTCGCGCCACACCGCGCGGTCATATTTTTTGGTGACGGTGTAAATTGCAAGTCCCTGCCCGACAAGCAGCGGAAGAACACCTAAAAAGGCCTTGACCGCTGTCGGCAGACGATACCAGTTGGATGCCAGAATCAGAATCACTCCCGCACCGATGAGCAGTGAGCCGGCAATGGCAAACACCGTCATGAGAATCCCTTTTGAAACGCGGGCGGGGTAACGGGAACGCAGAAGGTCGGCGGTTTTTCCGTCAACCGTTCCGTCTGCTTCCCAAAGGTCGATTTCTGCAAGAAGATGCTTGTTGTTCAAAGCACAACCCCCCAATTATTTGTCCGGATTAAGTGCGGTTGAAATTGTTGCAGTGTCAATCTTGTCGCTGAAAAAACCGACAGTGTCTGTTACACGCTTTGCAGGGTTGGGATTCCAGTCCTCGGGCGGTGCGCCCTTGATGCCCATTTTTTCGAGAAGCGGTGCGATGGCAGCATATCTTTTTTCAAAATCTGTTTCGCTCATCCTTTCGGGTGATGACCAGCCGATTTCGGCAACCGCGGCAAAGCGGGGGAAGCACAGATAGCAAAGCTTCCCGAAGTCGCGAACATATTCCGTCCAGATAAGTGCCTCAACGCCGTCGACGCTGTCGGTCATCACAGGTGCAATGCCCTCGTGAACCGGATTGTAGCCGTAAGTCTTTTTCAACGGGGTCATGGAATAGGGATAATCGCAATAAGTGTGATAAAAATCACTTGCAATAACCTTGCCTGCCCGGTTGGCATGAATAACGCCGAGGTCCTTTTTGTCCATCCAGAGCTGAACGGTTGCGCTTTCGTCGAGCATGCCGCCAACAAGGCTTTCATTGTAGACAATTGTACTCCTGCCGTGCTCACGCAAATAGTCAATAACCTTGTTTGTGAACCAGCTTTGCAGCTGCTCCTCGTTTTCCAAGCCGAGCTGCTTCATGCGAGCCCGGCACTTCGGGCACGCTTTCCAGCGCGTTTTCGGTGCTTCATCACCGCCGATGTGAATATATTTGCCCGGAAACAGCTCAAGAATTTCGTCGAGCACCCCGAACAGAAAATCAAACACATCGTCTTTTCCGGCGCAAAGAATGTTTTCGAATATTCCCTGCTTCGTTTCAACCGGAATTTTCAGGCGTCTGCACGAAAGCTCGGGGTAGGAAGATATCATTGCGGTTGTATGTCCGGGGATATCAATCTCCGGAACGACGTCAATAAAACGTTCGGCGCAGTAGGACACAATGTCTCTTATCTGCTCCTTGGTGTAGAAGCCGCCGTAGCGCTCCCCCGTGTGCTGTGAACCGAAATCGGAGCTGTCACGCCATGAGCCGACACTGTTCAGAAGCGGATATCTGTCAATTTGAATGCGAAAGCCCTGGTCATCGGTCAAATGCCAGTGGAATGTGTTGAATTTGAGCAGCGCCGAAGCGTCAATTATTTTTTTCAGCTCATCAATGCTTTGCATATTGCGGCTGCTGTCAACATGGAAAGAGCGCCTTCCGAAACGCGGCTCATCCTTAATGAGCAAACAGGGGAACAGTTCGATGTCGGCAGCGGAAATCTGACGCAGAGTCTGCCGCGCATAGAATTCTCCCTTTGCTCCAGAGGAAGTAATAACAGTGCCGTTCGCATCAACACGCAATTCATATGCACCGTCGGGAAGTGTGTTGACGGTTACAACCTTTACGTTTCCGAGGTCCTCGGCGGCAACCTCGCCGTCGAGATAAACCATGGTTTTCGGCACCGGTACAATTGCAATTCGATTCATTTCTCTCGCTCCTAATTTATGCTTCAGTTGCCCTTTTTATCCGCAATGAGCGGCTTGAGAGCCTTGTAAATTTCGCTTGTCTTTTTGTTGTCAAACTGCTTCATAAGGGCATTGTTGAAGCCCTGCTTGGTTTTGTATTTTTCAAGGTATTCAACAATCAGCGGCACGTCACTTTCGTATTGAGAGATGAGCTGCTTAACCTGTTCAAACAGCTTTGCGTGTTCCTTCACACGGCTCTGACCCATAACATTCTGAACAAGCTGAACCGTTCTGCCGGATTTTTTCCAGAACGAGGCGACAAAGGAATATCCCTCATCGTTGCTGACAATCAGAAAGTCATCATTATTATTCTTTGCCATTAGATATCCGAGATACGTCGAAAGCTGAAAATCAAGTGCATTTTTCTTTCCGTTGGCAACCTTGAAGCAGTTTACCGCCGCGCTCGACTCGTTAATTGCCTTGTGAGCGGAAAAGGTGAGTGTGTTTGAATTGTCACTGTAAAAAATATAAACCGTGTCTGTCTTTTCAAGGTTTTCAATGCCCTTGAGGCCGGAGACGTTTACGTTTTCATAGTCAATAAGATATGTAGCCATATAATTACCTTTCAAATTTATAATTACAATAAGTATATCATATCTCACCGGTAAAATCCACTCTTTTGGAAACAAAGTAGTTGGAAATGTTGACAATGTTTTCGGGAAATGCTATAATGAACAAAAATTTAATAATGTGAGTGTCATATTTCGAAGCCTAAGCTTTTGGGGGAAGTTCGGTGAGAATCCGTCGCAACTGCCATTACTGTGATTGACGTCTGTCATAAGTCAGAATACCCGATGTGACACCGGTTTGTTTCAGAAATGAAATACCAACACTTTTTGGACTTGAAGAGTGCAACCGATTCTTTGCCATGGCTCGCCGTGCTCTGTTTTGCAGGCATTTTGCTGAGCTGTGTCCTTATGAAGCTGTTGCACTCTTTTTGCCTTTTGGCAAAGAGGGTGATTTTTTTGTGTTGTCACATTAATAAATTTAAAAAACAATATTTGAAAAGAGGTATTTGTATGAAAAAAGCAGTTTCAATTCTTCTCGCACTCGTCATTTCATTATCAACGCTTGGCGTTTACGCTCTTGCGGCGGACAGCTTTGTTAATACATACGTTACCATAGCCGACGGCAGCGGAGCGGTTGTCCTTCCCTATGCTTCCGTCAAAGTGAGAGACATTGATTCCGACGGCAAGCTCACCGTCAATGACGCTCTCTACTGTGCGCACGAGCAATATTACACAGGCGGTGCGGCGGCTGGGTATGCTACGAGCACCTCACAGTACGGCATGGGCATGGATAAGCTCTGGGGCGACGATGCAAACGGGCTGCAGGCGTTCGGATACTACCTCAATGACAGCATGGCGGAAAATCTTCAGGCTGAAATCAAAGCAGACGATTATGTTGCGGCTTTTGTTTATTCAGACAGTGCGAACTGGTCGGACAAGTATGCCTTCTTCAACATCAAAACCGTTTCCGCAGTCAAAAACAAAGAGGTTGAGCTTACGCTGTACAAAATGGATTACGATGAAAACTGGAATCCTGTGGCATTGCCTTTTGCCGGTGCAAGCATCACAATCGACGGTGAAGCGATTCCCGCAAAGACAGATGCAAACGGCAGGGCAACAGTCAAAATTCCGGACGCGGGTACTCACATAATCTCCGCAAAATCACTCACCGCCACACTTGCCGCCCCTGTGTGCGTTGCCGAGGTTGTATACAGCAGAAACACATTTTTCAATTGGATTTTAACGGTTCTCAACAGAATTATCGACAGCATAACAGCATTTTTCAAATGATTTCAAAGTGATTCGTTCCGAAAGGGGTGCTCTGCGTGAAGCTGACGAAAGAAGAATATCTCTGTATGCTTGTTCGGAAAGCTGAAGAAACCGGGAGATATCCGAAAAAATCGGATTTCAGCGACAGCGATGTTGTTCACATCAAGGCATATTTCGGCCCGTGGCCGCACGCGCTTGAAGCAGCCGGGCTCAAAGAACCGACGCGTGAATCAAAAGCGGAGCGCAACAGAGAAAAACGCAGGCGAGCAGGGGAGAGGCGCAGGAATGAACAGAAGCAAGCGAAAACGGAGGATATGCCCGATGAACCGAAAACATAACATTGTAAGGGTGCTCGGCGCGGCTTTACTGTGCGCCGTAATTGCCGCGGCAAGCCTTGTCGGCGCTCTCGCGGCACAACCGGTTGCCGTTGTGATGAACTCCGCCGCTGATTATCTGATGTCTGCTGTTCCGAACGCGCGCTTCGGCAGCGCGAACGGAGACTGGGAGATTTTCGGGCTTTCGAGAAGCGGCATTTCCGTAGATAAAAAATACTGCGCGGAATGGTATAAGAGTCTTGAAAAGGCTCTCATCTCGTCCGACGGGGTTCTGAGCAAGGGAAAATATACGGAATACTCAAGGGCAATCGTTGCGGCCACTGCAGCAGGGTATAATGCAAAGAACATAGCAGGGTATGATTTGACTCTGCCTGTTTCGGACTTCAACACTGTCACCGCGCAGGGAATCAACGGTGCCGCGTGGGCGCTTCTTGCGTTGGATTGCGGGAATTATTCCGTTGCTCAAAACAACGCTGTTCCCGTTCAGGCGACGCGGCAAAAATACGTTGACTATATTCTCGGCAAAGAAATAGAAAACGGAGGCTGGGCACTGAGCGGAAAAAGGGCGGACACCGATGTGACCTGCATGGTAATCCAGGCTCTTGCAAAATATACGAAAACTCCCGGAGTGAGTGATGCAATCGACAGGGGACTGTCGGTTTTGTCCTCAATTAAAAACAAGAACGGCGGTTTTTCAAGCTTCGGCGTGGAAAGCGCGGAAAGCTGTGCGCAGGTTGTTATCGCGCTGTGTGAGCTTGGAATTTCACCGTACGATTCTCGCTTTTGCAAAAGCGGGAACACAGCGCTTGATGCCTTGCTTTCTTATCAGCTGAAGAACGGAAGCTTTGCACACGAACCCGGCAGCAATACAAGTCAGGCGGCAACCGAGCAGGCTCTGCTTGCACTCGCTGCGGTTTACCGCGCAGAAAACGGACTGTCAACTCTTTTCAGTATTGGTGCGCCCACGGCTGCGGAACAGACTACAACCGCCGGTTCTTCTTCTCATTATTTGCCTCAGGTTACGCAAACAACGGCAACAACCTCATTATCGGTGACAACACAAGCAGCTGCTCCGACATCTTCGTCGGCTGAAAGTGTTACCGCTTCTTCACAAGTTTCTGTTCAACATGAGAGAGTAACCCACGCTCCGACTGTCTCCGTAACCCGAGATACCGCTGCTGTCACGGAATCTGCACTACTGTCTGACACTGAGAGCACAACAGCCCCGGCGGTGTTGTCGGACAATGCAAACGTGTCCGCCGTGCAGAAGGTTGAGGTTCCGAAAACCGGAAATGTCTCCGATCATTTCGCCGCAGTTTTGGTTTTCGCCGGTGTACTTGCTCCGGTGGGTTTTCTCGCGTGGAAACTGAGAAATAAAAGCAAAGACAATGGAGCATAATATGAAAAGAACAATAACAGCGCTTATTTCAGTTCTCTCGGTGCTGCTGATGCTTTGCGCGTGCACAAGCGGTGCAGATAACGCAGCTTCATCAACAAATCCGGAAACGACGCAGCTTGTTTCCGAAACCGCGACAACGCAGGTGACGGTCACTCATACGCAGACAAGCACCGACGCGACCGCAACTTCTGCCATTGCCGTCATGGGACAAACAACAGTCGCACCCAAACAAACGGAAGCGTCGGATTTGACTTCGGCTGGTTCCGCACCGACAACCGCCGCCCAGGTCACACAGCCTGCTGCACGGGTTTGCTCGCTGTCCGTCCGCTGCGACACAATTCTGGACAACCTCGATTCTCTGGATAAAAGCAAGCGCTCGCTCGTTCCGTCGGACGGGGTTCTGCTCAATGTTGAAAAAGCCGAAATCAGGGACGGCGATACGGCGATCGACATCCTGTTGCGCGAAACAAAAAGCAGAAAAATGCACATGGAGTATTCGGGTGTCGGCGATACGGCTTACATTGAGGGTATCGGCAATCTTTATGAATTTGATTGCGGTTCGCTTTCCGGCTGGAAATATAAGGTGAACGGCAAATTTCCGGGAATCGGCTGCGGAGGATATGTGCTGTCGCCGAGCGACAGCGTGGAATTCCTGTACACCTGTGACCTCGGAAATGACATAGGTATCGGCGAATGAAAAAAGAGAAGTTCGGAACATTTCATCCGCTTGTGAGCTTCTCATTTTTCCTCGCGGCGGCTGTGTTCACAATGATATTCAATCATCCGGTGTTGCTTGCGGTCTCCTTTGCGGGGGCAGCAGGCCTGAATCTTTGTCTGCGCGGCGGCAGAGCCTTGCTGTCGGGACTGAAATTCGTTCTTCCTCTTATGCTGTTCACATTTTTGCTCAATCCCTTGTTCAACCATGAGGGAATGACGATTCTTTTTTACATGCCGGGAGGCAACCCCGTAACGGCGGAATCAATTGCTTACGGCGGTTCGGCGGCGGTTATGCTTGCTTCTGAAATTTGCTGGTTTTCCTGCCTGAATGAAATCATGACAACAGACAAATACATATGTCTTTTCGGAAAAACCATGCCGTCGCTTTCACTTGCGCTTTCAATGATACTGCGCTTTGTGCCGCATCTGAAAGTGCAGCTGAATGCAATCAAAACCGCGCAGAGCCGCGTTGCGGTGAGCACCGGAGCGGTTGCAAGGGCGAAAAAGGGCCTGTCGGTTTACGGTGCGCTGCTCACTATGGCGTTTGAAAACGCTGTTGACACTGCTGACAGTATGCGCAGCAGGGGGTGGGGTCAGAGAGGACGCACCTCCTATTCGCTGTTTGTTTTTGAAAACCGCGATGCTGCCGCGCTGACGTTCATTCTGGTCAACGCTGCGTTTCTTATTGCGCTCTCGGCACTCGGCTCTGTGCATTGGCAGTTTTTCCCTTATGTTGACGGAACGCTTTCCGGTGCAGGAACAGCTGCTGCGGTTTTGTCATATTGCGGCATCTGTTTCATGCCACTTGCAATTGACCTTTTCGGGAAAGTGAGGCGGAGAGTATGAACTGCTTTGAAACAGAAAATCTGAGCTTCACATACAGGGGGGCAGGTTCACCGGCACTCGAAAATGTCAGTCTGAAAGTATCCGAGGGCGAATATCTTGCTCTTATCGGTGCATCCGGCTGCGGAAAAACAACTCTTTTGCGCACACTCAAAACGGCGCTCACTCCGCACGGCACTCTCGGCGGCACCGTACTCTTTGAGGGAAAGCCGCTCTCTGACATTGATGACAGAACGCAGGCGGCAAAAATCGGCTTTGTGCTTCAGAACCCCGATAATCAGCTTGTCACCGACAAGGTGTGGCATGAGCTGGCTTTCGGGCTCGAAAGCCTCGGCTTCAAAAATGACGAAATACGCCGCAGGGTTGCTGAAACAGCCGCGTTTTTTGACATTGAAGACCTGTTTCATAAAAAGGTGTCGGAGCTTTCCGGCGGACAAAAGCAGCTTGTGAATCTTGCTGCGGTGATGGCTATGCAGCCGTCCGTCCTTCTGCTTGATGAACCCACGGGTCAGCTTGACCCGATTGCGGCGGCGTCTTTTGTCGCAGCAACGAAGAAAATCAACCGTGAGCTCGGCACAACGGTAATTATAACAGAGCACAGGCTCGAGGAAATAATGAGTGCTTGCGGAAGAACGGTAGTTATGGATTCCGGAAGAATTATTTTCGACGGCGACCCCCGCGAGGTCGGCGGCTTTCTGTCAAAGCAAAGCCATAAAATGCTTCTTTCAATGCCCGTTCCGGTCAGAATTCACTCATGTACGGAAAACAACAGTCCTTGTCCGCTCGATGTGCGCGAGGGCAGAGCATGGATTCGGAAATATGCGTCCGAAAATCCTCTCAAGGAAGTTGTGCGAAAAGAATACCGCAGAAAAACTGACCCGACTCCGGCAGCGGAGCTTCGTGACGTATGGTTTTCTTTCGGCGGCTCGGAGGATGTTATTCGCGGCCTGTCACTCAAAGCTTATCACGGTGAGCTGCTTGCCGTGGTCGGAGGAAACGGAGCGGGAAAAACAACCGCGCTCAATTTGATGTCCGGAGTTTTCAAGCCGGACAGAGGCACAGTGTGTTGCAACGGGGAGAAGCTGAACGAAAAAAAAGTGCCGGAGGGCATTGCAGTGCTGCCGCAAAGCCCGCAGGCGCTGTTTTTGAAGAAGACAGTGAAGCTCGATTTGCTCTCGTCACTTGAGTCGAAGGAGCTGACACGGGAGGAAAAAGAAAAGTCCGTTGACGAAATCGCCGTGCTGTGCAGACTTGCGAATCTTCTTGAAAGGCATCCGTATGATTTGTCCGGCGGAGAACAGCAAAGGGCGGCGCTTGCGAAGCTCCTGCTCGCAAAGCCATCGGTTATTCTGATGGACGAGCCGACCAAAGGGCTTGACGGAGCACTGAAGGAGCTGTTTGCGGATATCATTTCCGAGCTGTGCAAAAACGGGGTGTGCGTTGTCATTGTCAGCCACGATGTTGAGTTCTGCGCATCTTATGCCGACAGATGTGTGATGCTCTTTGACGGGCGTAACGTTTCTGAAAACACACCGGACAGCTTTTTCGGCGGCAATATGTTTTACACCACAGCGGCAAGCAGGATGTTCTCCGGAGTAAAAGATAACGTCGTAACCGCGGACGATGCTGTTCTTGCCTGCGGCGGAACACAGGTTCACATCAAGCCGGCATACAAATTGCAGGAGCGGAAAAGAACGCCGGAGACAAGCAGAGAAGTCAAGGCTGTCTCACTCTCGCACCTGCGCAGGGCGGCGGCGCTGCTGTGCGCTGTCTCCGCAGCCGTGTTTTCCGCACTAGCGCTCAGAGGTGTTGACCTGACACAGCTTGTCCGCAATGAAAACGTTTCAATCGGAGCAATTGAAAACAAGTGGATTTATCTCGGAATCTTTCTATCCCTTTTTGCTCTCGCGTTGTGCGTCAGCAAAAAAAACGGACACCTTTCGGCAAAACAAAAAGGAGTTTGGGAGCTTTCCCGCTCCGCCGTCGCGGCAATTGTACTGATTGTTTTTGCTGTTCCGATGACGCTGTTTATCGGCACGGAGTATTTCGGCGGCAGGCGCTATTTTATCACCTCAATGCTGATTGTCCTTGAAACCTTGCTGCCGTTCTTCCTGAGCTTTGAAAAGCGTCGGCCGAAAGCGCGCGAAATTGTGATTATCTCCATGCTCTGCGCGCTCGGAGTTGTCGGCAGGCTCGTGTTTTTCGCAGTGCCCGGCTTCAAGCCCGTCATGGCGATTGTGATAATCGCCGGTGTCGCGTTCGGTGCGGAGACCGGCTTCATGACCGGGGCACTGACAATGCTTGCTTCAAATATGCTCTTCGGTCAGGGCCCGTGGACACCATGGCAGATGTTCGCAATGGGAATAATCGGCTTTCTGTCGGGGCTGCTTTTCCGCCGCGGCGCACTTGCTCCGACAAAAATCGCGCTGTGCGTGTTCGGCGCGCTTTGCGCAATCGCTGTTTACGGCGGAATAATGAATCCGTCGTCGGTGCTGATGTATCAGCAGAATCCGACATGGCAGATGTTTCTGACAGCATATCTGACCGGTTTCCCCGCCGACCTTATGCACGCCGCGTCAACGGTGTTTTTCCTCTGGGCAGGCTCACAGCCGATGCTCGAGAAGCTGGAGAGAATAAAGCTGAAATACGGAATCTAAATTCGGAGAGCCGTCCGAACGGCATAAAAACACCCGCTTCGCACATTGCGTTTCACATCCTGACGCTGTGCCGGAGCGGGTAAAATATTTTGCAATTCAGTTCATTGTTTTCTTCCCGGCGCTTATCTTCTTCAGCGCTGTCTCATTTGATATAATCGCCGACAAGCCGAGAGCCATAAGAACAAACGGAGTGATTTTGAAGCTGATTCCCGTTGCGGCGTAGCCGAAGGCGAGCTGAACCGCAAATCCGATTGCGTACGCACCGCCCATGTGGTATCCGGTGAGGTCTGCGGAATATTTGTTTCCGAAGCGCTCGGGGATGCTGTGCAGAACACACGGAAACACCGGTCCGAAGCCGAAGCCGATGAGCAGCAGCCCGAAGAATGAAACAATGTCTGTCGGAAAAACAAGCATAATGAAGCCGAAAAGTGAAATTGTCAAGCCAGCTCGAATGAGTGTCTTGTCATTTGCTTTCATCGACACAAACCCGGAGACGAACCGCCCCAGCATAATGCCGCCGAAGTAGAACGAAACCCACTTGGCCGCCGTATCCGGTGCGATTGAATGGGTGTTGACAAGGTAGCTCGCGCCCCATGTGCCCAAAGTAAACTCCATTGAACAATAGAAACCCAGAGTGAAAATGCTTGCCGCAACACCCTTCATTTTGAACAGATGAGGTTTATCCTTGCTTTTGCTCTCCTCGTGTGCGGGAGTGAGGGCGGTGTCCAGCTTTATCCACTTTTTCATTGAGACAGCGACAATCAGTGCAATAAAAAGCTGAATTGCGGCAATCACCCTGTAGCCGCCGCGCCACGAGCCGCCCGCAAGAAACACCGACATAATCAACGGGCTCGCGGTTACACCAACCCCCCAGAAGCAGTGAAGCCAGTTCATGTGCCGCGATTTATAATGGAGCGAAACGTAGTTGTTCAGCCCCGTGTCGATTGCACCCGCGCCGTAGCCGAGAATGACCGAGAAGATCATCATCACAACGATGTTTCCGGAAAAACTGATGCCGACAAGACCGATTGCGGTGAGAAAAATCGATGCAAATGTAACCTTTGGTGTGCCGAATTTTCTCAGCAGTTTGCCCGCAACAAAGCTGATGCCGCCCGAACAAATGCCTATGACTATGCTGTAAATCGAGGCGAAGCTCTCCGGAATTCCGAAGTCAAGGTGAACAACAGGCCATACCACGCCGAACAGCGAATCGGGCAGACCGAGCGAAATAAAAACTATGTAGATAACCGCAAGAATCAAAAACATTTTTTACCCCATAACCATGTGAATTTACTACCGCTTTGCATAGGCTTATTTCGCAAAGTGATTTTTATTCATATTCAATATCTATTGCATCCTTGCGGCACTTTGAAGCACAGACACCGCACTTTATACATTTCGAGCTGTCAATTTCAAACGACTCCTTGATTTTTCCGTGTGGAGCACTTGTTACACAGCCGCGGGCACACAATGAACATCCGATGCATTTTTCGGGATTGATTTTCACAGATTTGATCTGTTTGTGTCCGGAAGCCGGACGGATTGCACAATTCGGGCAGATGTTTCTGCACTGTCCGCAGCCCGTGCATTTTTCCGTATCAATTTGATAAAGTGATTTTTCGGAATTCACCGGCTGCGGCACATTGAAAAGGCAAATAAATGCACACGCTCCGCAGCCCAGGCATTTTTCTCTGTCAATTTCAAATGCCATATTCTCAACCCCCCGAGGCCGGTGACATAAGCCATACCTCGTCACCGTCGGCCAACTTAAATCTCTTTTTTGAAACACGCTCGCCGTTTATATATATAACGGCATCTTTGAATTTGATCGGTTTCGGTTTTTCAAGCTTTGAATTTTCCTTCTTTTTTTCGAAATAAACCGAATCCACAACCTCGTTGAGTGAAGGAAAAATGTCTGCAATATTTGCAACATTAAGCTTAATCTTATCAAGGTGCGTATCGCTTCTGAACACTCCGAACAGTTTAACCGTAATTTCAGCCATTTCCTTTTGCCTCTTTCACAGCATTATCATAAATATTTCTGTCAAGATTAATTCCCAGGGTTTTCAGCCTGTGATAGGTCGGAATTCCGTCTTTCCACCCTCTCGCCCGGTAATAAACCTTCTTCATTTTTTCAAGCGGAACCTTTGTCTTCGGGTTGTCTCGCTCCTGCAGCTCGTTAACAAGTCTGCCGGGAAGCTTGTCGGCATCTGCCTTCTGTCCCAGAATGATGTTGGAGATGCGCTCTGTATTATATCCGTAAGCTCCCCATGTCAGGAAGCTTGCCATTGTGGATTTAAGGCCCGTTGCGTATTTGACCGCATAAGAGTGCGGAAGTAACGGTATATTGATTTTTGCAGCCTTTGTAAAGTGGTTGAGCAGATTGACGACAGGGCCGACATAAGGGAAGCAGCCGAGAATAGCTCTTGTCAGCCACCAGTTCGGCTTATCTACAAAGAAGCCGGGAAATACTGTGTAGCTTGTGAAAAGGCATTCGCCGCAAGCCGAAACCGCTTCCATCAGATTCTGGAACATAATTGTCAGTGCGGCTTTGCCGTGGGGTGTAAGAGCGTCGATGTCAAGACCGAGACCCTCGGCAAAAACCATATAGCCTGCGTTCAGGTGGCAGCCGCCGCGGTTTGAGGTTGCATAACCCAAGCCCTGACCGACTGCGTGGCGCGGCTCATATGCCGAAAGCTCCATGCCCTTTGACTGAATTGCAAAATCTTTTCCGCCGTATTTGTCGCTCATTCGCTTTGTCCCGTCCGCAAGAATTGAATATTCGCCCTCCCGACGGGCAATTTTTTTCAGAATATCTGTTATGTTGTCAACCCTGCCGAATTCCAATCCGAAATCAGCCATTCCTTTTTCCTTGAGCTCCATTGCAAATGCAACAACGCCTGAAGCGGAAATCGCGTCCATTCCCATTTCGTCCACAACATAGTTCCACTCAATGATTTTTTCAATGTCATCATTTAAAATGTTGGGGCCCATCAGCCCGAGAATTTCAAGTTCGGGGCCTTTGACGATTTTATTGTCAACACTGACCATTCTCGCGCAGCGAATCACGCAGGAAGTGCAGGCGGCATTGGAAACAAGATGGTTTTCAGCCAGCTCCTCTCCGGAAACCTTTTCAAAATTGTCGAAACGACCCGCGCTGAAATTTTTCGTGGCGAGGATTTTGTGTGCCTGCATCGGTGCAATAAGCCCTGCCGACCCGAGCTTGGGGAGCTGCCTTCCCGTGAGCGGATGAGTGCGAAGAACCTTTGACCATTTGACATTGATATCATTGAGCTTTTCACGGTTTGCTACCTCCGGAGTCTTATATCCGAAAGCGGTAACTGCCTTTAAGTTTTTGCTGCCGAAAACCGCTCCGACTCCTCCGCGGCCGGCTGTTCTCTGGTTGCTGAAAACGCAGGCATAAAGAACCTTGTTTTCGCCTGCCGGACCGATTACGAGTTTGCCGGCATTCGGCTTCAGCTTTTCCTGAGTTTCGCCTGTTGTCAGCCCCCAAAGCTCACCTGCATCCTCAAAGCTTACACCGTCAACAGTGATATTGACGGTTGTCGGCGCTTGCGCTCTGCCGGTGAAAATAACCGCATCATAACCGGCGCGCTTGAGCGAAAAGCCGAAGTCGCCGCCGCAGTTTGAGGAGGTGACAATATCGGTGAGCGGCGAAATTGTTGAAATGTTGAAGCGCGGAGAATTCGGGCATCCGCAGCCCGTCAGCGGCCCTGTCGAAACGACAATCCAGTTGTCTTCGTCAAACGCCTTCATGCCGGGCTTGATATGGTGCAGCAGAATATCCGCCGCCATAATTTTCCCGCCGAGTGTTCTCTTTCTGTCCTCATCCGTCCAGGGGAAAAGGCTGTGCGTTTGATTTGTAAGGTCAACAAAAAGCACCTTGCCCATATAGCCTTTTAGTTCCGCCATGAATTATCCCTCCCGTTTGCTGCAAACTTTGCATTCTCTTGACGGCTTAACCGTCAAATGAGTTATTTCTTCTTTGTCGTAAATCATCAGCTTCCCCGCAAGCGACCTGTCTCCGTTAAGATACCTTTGTGCAAGCGAAACGGACAATGAACCGATAATGCCCGCCGTGCTGCTGACATTCAGAGTGCTTTTGCTGTCATTGAGGAGTCCGGCGCATTCAAGGCAAGGCGTTTCACGCGGAATATAAAGATAACATACGCCGTAAAGGCCGTTGATGCCGCCGTTTATCAGCGGAATGCCGTTCTTTCTGCAAAATTCCGAGACCGTTTTCCTTACGGTTGAGTTGTCAACCGCCAGAATCACAATATCACAGTTTTCGGCAAAGTCAAGGTCTTCCGTTTTTTCGATTTTTTTGTTTACTGCGGTGATTTCGCAGTCCGGGGCGTAACGTGAAAGATGCTTAAGCATAACGGCGGTTTTTTCTCTGCCGATGTCTGCAACCGAATAGACAAACTGTCTGTTGAGGTTTTTTTCGCATACAGTGTCAAAATCACAGATGAACAACCGGCCGATTCCGGCTCCGGCAAGGTGAACGCAAACGTTGCAGCCCAATCCTCCGCACCCGATGACAGCCGCGCTTTTGCTGCCGATGTCGAACCCCTGAGCATCACTTTTTAAACTCATTTATAGTTCCCCCCGCAGGATTGCGTGTTGCCCGAAAGCGTTTCAACCGCATGCTTCAAAACAGGCATAACAACCTCAAGCGATTCCCTGACCGCTTTGGGACTTCCCGGGAGATTGATTATAAGCGTTTTTCCTCTTATACCAGCCGTTGCCCGTGAAAGCATTGCGTTCGGCGTTATTTCAAGACTTTTTTGCCTTATTGCCTCGGATATTCCGGGAACTTCCTTTTCAATTACGGATTTTGTTGCTTCCGGCGTAACATCACGCGGAGCGAAGCCGGTGCCGCCGGTTGTGAAAACTATATCGCTTTTTGTTTCGTCGCTAAGGTGAATCAGCACGTCGGCAATTACACTGATTTCGTCCGGGACAATTATGTATTCTTCGGTTTCGGCAAGAGGGCTCATAAGTTCGGAAATAAGTGGGCCGCTGATGTCTTCGCACTCTTTTCGGGAGCATCTGTCGCTAATGCATACAACGGAAATCCGCATTATTTTTTACACCTCTTGTACATTTAATAAATCTATGATATATTATACCATGTACACAAAATATTTCAATATATGCAAAGTAAAATATAAAGAATTACGAGAGAAGTATGCGGATTTTTATCCGCTCTGATTCATAATCCGATTTCCGCTTTCTAAACATTTTGCATGAAAACGGAAACGATGCCGAAATAACACTGACTTTTGTCATCGGCAAAGGGTAAGACGGGAAACTGTATTGCCTTCCGTGCTTGAAAAGGAGAATGAATTATGAAAAAACTTCTTGCAGTGCTTTTGCCAATCGCTCTGATCATTTCTCTTGCTGCTTGCGGAGGCGCCGCAGAACCGGCGGCAAAAACACCTGCTAACCCGGTAATCAGAATGTCCACAACAACCTCAGTGAACGATTCCGGCCTCCTTCCGTACCTGCTTCCGGTTTTTGAGGAGAAAACAGGCTATACGGTTGAGGTTCAGTCCGCAGGTACGGGCGCGGCAATTCAGAAGGCCGTTGACGGCAACGCCGACCTTATCCTTGTTCATGCAAAGGCATCCGAGGAGGAGTTCATCAATAACGGCTACGGTCTTGAAAGGCTTTCGTTTATGTACAACTACTTTGTTGTTGTCGGACCTAAGGACGATCCGGCGGGCATAAAGGGCTGTGTAGATGCTGCGGAGGCGTTCGGAAAAATCAGAACTGCCGAAGCAACTTTCATTTCCCGCGGTGACGAAAGCGGCACGCACAAGGCTGAACTGAAAATCTGGGGCGATAACGCACCGGATCCGCAGACAGAAAAATGGTATGTTTCGGCAGGTCAGGGTATGGGAGCCTGCCTCACAATGGCGAAGGAGCAGAAGGCATATTGTCTCACCGATAAAGCAACCTTCCTTTCAATGGCTGACAAGGGTGACCTTTTAATCATCCTTGAAAAGGGAGACGATATGAAGAACACATATTCACTCATCGAATGCAACCCCGAAAAGCTCGACGGAATCAACACAGAGGGTGCTAAGGCTCTTATCAACTGGCTTACAGGCGACGAAGCGAGCGCACTCATCGAGAAATACGGCGTTGAAGAATACGGAGAACAGCTCTTTTACCTTCTTGAAAAATAAGCGTGGATAAAGCGATTGAAAGCCTTAATCTGCTTTTTTCAATGGACAGGGAACTGCTGCAAATCATCGGCGTAACGCTGAGAATGTCATTTTTCAGCACAACAATTTCCTGCATTGTCGGAATGCCGCTGGGCGTTCTGCTGAGCAAGGGCAGCTTTAAGGGCAAAAAAGCAGTTGTCAGAATAATTAACACACTGATGGGTCTGCCTCCTGTGGTGGCAGGCCTGTTGGTCTATATTCTTTTCACGCGCTACGGCCCTTTCGGCAGATTGGGTATACTTTTCACTGTCAAGGCAATGGTCATCGCCCAATGCATCCTGATTATTCCGGTTGTGATTTCGCTGACACGTTCTGTTATATCCGTGAGGGCTGCGCAGCTCATCGAAACCGCAAAGGGAATGGGGCTTCCCTCTGTAAAAATATTCTCACTCCTTTTGAACGAAAACAGAATATCCCTGCTTTCCGTCGCTCTTACCGCGTTCGGCCGCTCCATTGCCGAGGTGGGAGCTGTCAGCCTTGTCGGCGGCAACATTCAATGGAAAACAAGGGTTATGACAACGGCAATTCTGCTTGAAACAAACAAGGGCAATTTCAGCTTTGCTTTGGCGCTGGGTATTGTGCTTCTGATAATCGCACTGCTTGTGAATGTCATTGCGTCGCTTCTTGTAAAGGAGGATACAAATGATTGAGCTTGACGGACTGAGGAAACAATACGGAAGCAGAACCGTGCTGAAAATTGATAAGCTGAAAATAACGGACGGCGAAACAGTTGTGATTATCGGTGCCAACGGAAGCGGAAAAAGCACGCTGCTCAAGATCCTTGCCGGGGTTACCGAAAAAACCGAGGGAAAAATCAGCATTCCGGAGAATGTTCTTTATTTGCCGCAGCAGAGCATAGCGCTTTCAAAAACCGTAATCGGAAATATTCTGTATGCGGCAAAGGATGAAAAGAAGGAAGCGCAAAAAAAGGCGGATGAGCTTATCCGAAAAATGGGACTTGAACCGCTCAGAGATAAACCGGCGACGACGCTTTCGGGCGGAGAGCTTCAAAAGACCGCTCTGTGCCGGCTGCTCATCAACAAATGCAATGTTTTGCTTCTTGACGAGCCTGCAAATTCCGCCGATGTTGAAAGTGCGGAAGTGATTGAGAACGCAATCTCTGATTACAAGGCTCAGACAGGCTGTACGGTTATAATGACAACCCATTCCCCGGCACAGGCAAAGAGAATTGCCGAGAGAATTATCGTGCTTCACAACGGAGAAATTGCCGAGGACGGCAGCCCGGACAGATTGTTCAACAATCCGTCAACCGAATGGGGCAAAAAATTCATTGCACAATGGAAAATCTGAGGTTATTATGCTGAATGTGGTTTCATTATCCGACGCAGAAAGAATAATAAAAGAGAGGCTGATTTGCGAATTCAAAACTGAATCGGTTTCTGTTGACGAAGCTTCCGGCAGAGTTGCTGCGAATGATATAATAAGCCGTGAAAACATACCGGCTTTCAATCGCTCAACTGTTGACGGTTACGCAGTCAGGGCTTCGGACACCTACGGCGCAGGCGAAAGCATACCGAGCCTTCTCAAAATAAAAAAAGAAATCCTCATGGGTGACAAGGCCGAGTTTTCAATCGAAGGCGGCGAGTGCGCAAGAATTTCCACGGGCGGAATGCTGCCGGACGGTGCGGACGGAGTTGTTATGGTTGAAAACACCGACAATGAAAACGACGAAATCTGCTTTGTTTTCAAGGCAGTCAGTCCGTTTGAAAATGTGACGAGGCTCGGCGATGATGTCAGGGAAAATGAAATTGTGATTCGGAAGCATACAAAGCTTCTCCCGTCACACATCGGTGTTCTCTCGGCCATTGGTATCGAACGTGTCGAGGTTGTCAAAAAGCCGAGGGTCGGAATTATTTCCACGGGCGATGAAATTGTTGAAATCGGCCGGACACCGCAAACGGGACAAATCAGAGATGTTAACTCACATCTTCTTGCGGCAATGACTGAAAGCTGGGGCTGTGAAGCGGAGTGCCTCG